>CAYHRK010000007.1:21767-22899 GCA_964358795.1 uncultured Vicinamibacterales bacterium | reverse complement strand
TCCGTCACGCCCGCGCCCCTTTTCTGTCACCCCCGCGAAAGCGGGGGTCCAGGATCTGGATTCCCGCGTTCGCGGGAATGACGAAGGGAGAACGGGAATGAAGACAGGGGGTCGGGGACTACGGGATTAGGTAGACTGACCGCAGCCATGTCCAGATCAGAGAAGGGCGCGCGGGTTCTGAAAATCGCCGTCACCGTGGCGCTCTACGCGGTGGTGTTCTACACGATCGACCTGGCCGCGCTTAGCGCCCGCCTGCGCACCGTGGAGCTGGGCTGGGTGGCCCTGGGCGTCGTGGCCTACGCGGCCGGCCAGTGGTTGAGCGCCTACAAGTGGTGGCTGATGTTGCGCCCAGTCTCGCTTGTCGTGCCCTACCTCCGCATGGTGTCCTTCTACTTCATCGGCATGTTCTTCAACATCTTCCTGCCGACCATTGTCGGGGGCGATGCCGTCAAGGCGATCCTGCTCGCACGCGAGACAGGCGCACCGGCGCGGGCAACGATGTCGGTCTTCATGGAACGCAACGCGGGGCTCTTTGCCTTGCTGAGCATCGCCACGGTGGCCGCATGGTTCGCGCCGCCGGTACAGGTGCTGGGACTGTCGCTGCTTCCGCTGACGCTGCTGCTGTGGACGGGATTCATCGCCGCCAATGCGGTGATTGCCAACCGCCACGCCTACCGCCTGGTGGACTATCTGATCGCGCTCACACCGCTCTCGCGCCTCAGGTCGCGCGCTACGTCTCTGTACGACGCCCTGGTGCCGTACCGCACCGCACGTGGAGTGGTGTCGGCGTCGATCGGCCTGTCGTTCGTGTTCCAGGCCACCGTCATCCTCGTGGTATTCTTGAACGCCAACGCGCTGGCCCAGCACGTGCCCGTCTCGGCATTGGCCGTGTTCGTTCCCTTGATCTCCCTGGCCGGCATGCTGCCCGTCAGCGTGAACGGCCTGGGCATCCGCGAGGCGTTGTACCTGTTGCTGTTCGGGCGCATCGGCATTCCGTCCGACGTGGCGGTGTCGTTGGCGCTCCTGTATTTCGGCGTCACCCTGACAGCCAGCCTGCCGGGTGGTGTGCTGTACGCGGTTCAACGTGGCCCCCGGCACCTGTTCAGGCAGCGGGCCACAGGTGATGGAGAGT
>CAYHRK010000007.1:0-21667 GCA_964358795.1 uncultured Vicinamibacterales bacterium | reverse complement strand
GATGAGAAGTCTAGTCCTGCGCGGGCTGCTCGTGCTGGTGGCGCTGGCCGCCGTGAGTGGTGCGGGCTATCACGTCTGGACACTGGAGGAGAGGCTGGACCGGGAGCGGTCCGACGCCGACTCCTTCAGCAGTCAAGCTTACTTGGCGGTGACCCGGCTTGTCAGCCTGGAGGCCGCTCAGCGCGGATACGTGGCCGACGGCCAGATGTCGGACCAGTGGCAGGCCCGCGTGGCCAGCATGCTCAGCGAGGCCGGTCCACTGCTGGCCGGCCTGCGCAAGGCGGCCCGATCGCCCGAGGCGCAGGGCGCGCTCGAAACGGCCGTCGAAACATGGGCCGCCTTCGGCCGCTCTGACGTGAAGGCGCGCGATTACATCAAGTCGAATCAGCGGCTGTCGGCCTCCGACGTGATCTTTGCCGATGGCCTGGAGCAGTTGTCGGCCGTGACGGCCGCCATCGACCAGGCGCGCGGCCAGGAGAGCGTGGCGCGGGCCACGGCCATCGAGAAGATTCGCCTCCAGCAGTTGTCCTCTGCCGGCGTAGGGGTCGCCATCGTCACGATGGTGCTGCTGTTGTTGTGGCCGATTCCGCGGGGTGCGCGTACCGACGTTGACGCAGAGTCTCCCTTGGTGGCCGGCCTCCCCACCTCCGGAAGTTTCGGCCTGTCGCGCATACCGGCCGGTCAGCTGCCAAATCCCGCCGCCGCCCCCGAAGCGGCTGCGGAGGTCGTCACCAAAGTCGCAGCCCGGGTGACCGAGCCGCCGCGGGCTCCGGCCGCGCCCGAGCCCGATCTGGCCGCCACCGCCGAGATTTGCTCGCTCTTGGCCCAAGTGGAAGATCCGCGCGAGTTGCCAGGCCTGCTCGATCGTGCCGCCCAGGTCTTGAACGCGTCCGGGCTGATCGTCTGGATGCCGGAAGGACCGCAGGGACAGTTGCGGCCTGTGCTGGCACACGGCTACGCGCCGCTGGCGCTGACGCGCATGGGACTGCTGGCGCCCGATGCGGACAACGCCACTGCGGTGGCGTATCGCACGCACACCCTGCAGACGATTTCAGCCGAGCCGCTGTCAAACGGCGCGATTGTCGCGCCCTTGATCACCTCGGACGGGTGCACGGGAGCCATCGCCATCGAATTCAATCCGGGCGCCGAACCCAGTCCGATCCGGTGCTCGGTGGCAACGATCCTGGCTGCGCAGTTGGCGACCCTGATCACGCCTGCGCCGCCAGTCGAACAGCCGCGTGCCCCTGGCACTTAGGCGAAACCGTGAGCCAGACCACCGACCCGGTGCTCGATCCTGACACCATCGCCGATTTGCACAACGCACAAGCGTCGTTAGGAAAACCGTCGTTTGTCGCCGATCTGGTCGGCCTGTTCCGACAGAATGCCCCCGCGCGCCTCGCCCGTGTCCAGGAAGCCATTCACGGGCGCGACGGGCAGACGCTGGAGCTGGAGGCCCACACCCTCAAGAGCAACTGCGCCATGCTGGGGGCCACACGCATGGCGGCGTTCTGCGGGCAGCTGGAAGAGGCCGGCGGGAGCGCCTCATTCGATGAAGCCGCCCACCTGCTCGAGGCCGCCCGCGTGGAATTCGAGCGGGTCCTGGAGGCGTTGGCGAAACTGCTGGCGCGAAAAACCGTAGACAGTCGGTCCTGACCCCGCCCATCTGTCATTCCCGCTCTCCCTTCGTCATTCCCTCGGGCGCCTTCGCGTTCGGCTACGGCGGCCCAAGAACGCGGGAATCCAGTCCTGGACCCCCGCCCCGCATCACGTGCGGGGCAAGCTTATTGCGGGGGTGACGACTCTCCGGTTCTGACCCCGCCAGGCCAATCGGCCGATACACCCAAGGAGGCGTGCAGCACACTCGCCAGGTTGGAGACTGTTTGCGCATGGTTATTAGCCGTAAATTACTCATTTTAATGATGTTAGCTGTCATCTTGACCGCCAGCGGCGCATACTGGATGCTCATCACACCCAGCAACCCGCTGACGCGGCTCTTCCAACGCGAGATCTCCGATATCGACGCCCGCATCGTCGTTGGGCCGTACCCGAGCGAGCACGATTTCGACTTGCTGAAATCGCATGGCGTCACGCTGATTGTGTCGCTGCTCAATCCGGCCATCCCGTACGAAGCGTCCCTGCTCGAAACAGAACAGGTCCTGGCGCGGCAAAAAGGGCTGCAATTGCTGAATTTCCCGATGTCGAGCATCTTCGGTCAGAGGTTTGGCAATTCCTACGACGAGAGCGCTGGCAAGGCGGCGGCGGCTATCCGGGATTCGCCGGCCAAGGTCTACCTGCACTGCTACCTGGGCGTGCACCGCATTCAGGCGGTGCGCAACCTGCTGGCCGCTCAGGGCGTGCAGGCCGGCACGTATGCGGTGCGCAAAGGCGAACGCGAGGAAACGGCGCTGGCCACCGACACGGCCGAAGCGGCGTATGCCGGAGGCCGCTACCAGGACGCGCTGGATGCGATGGCGAAAATCGACGAGAACCGGCTCTCGGATAATGCGAAAATCCTGAGGGCCTGGAGTCACTATCGCTTGGGGCACATCAAGATTGCGCGCGATCTGTTCCAGCAGTTCGTCACCGCCAACCCCGGCCACCCGCAGGCGTCCATCGGCCTCGGCTACTGCGCGTATCGCGAAGACGCTTTCGTGCTGGCCGAGCAGCAGTTCACGAGCGCCTTGAAGCACCTGCCCGACAACGCCGATGCTCTCGGCGGCCTGGGGCTCACCTACTGGCGTGCCGGCAGGCTCGACGAAGCCGCCATACAACTGGATGCCGCCCTGGAAATCGCCCCCGGCAACGACGAACTGCGCACCGTGCGTGCCCGCATGAATCAACCCCGCTAGACCAGGGTCCGGTATGACGATGGATGCGACAAACCCGAAGGACGTGACCCGCCCCGCAGAGCCAGAGGATCCAGAAAGCGCCCTGCGCGACGCACGGCAGCGCTTCATTGCGGCATTCCCCAAGCGGTCCGATTCGATCGGCCTGCTGCTCGGCATGGTGTCGGCCGTGGGTGCGCGGGGGCCGGTCGAACCGCTCGTACAAGTGGTCCATCGCACGGCAGGCCTGGCAGGCACACTGGGTTTTCCAACCGTGTCGAAGTGGGCACGCGAGCTGGAGGAGTTGCTCGATACAGTAGGCCGAGGCGCGTTCGACGTCAGCCGGGCCAACGCCATCTTCGATGCCATCGAGGAGGCGTTCACCACCGACTTGTCCAATCCGCCGGCGTGGTCCTCGACCGCTCCCCCCGCGGGAACGCGTCAGCGCATCATGCTGGTGGAAGACGACGAGGATCAGCGCGAGGTGGTGGCCATTCACCTTCGGGCCGCTGGCTATCAGCCGATTCTGGTCCCGACAGGCGATGTGGCCCTTGAAGCCGCGCGCGAGCACCATCCCGACGTGATTCTGCTCGACGCAAACCTGCCGGGCCTCGACGGCTACTCGATCTGCCGTCTGCTGAAAACAGATCCCGATCTGTCTCGTACGCCGGTAATGTTCATGACCGTGCGCGGCAATCTCGACGACAAGATCGTGGGCCTGATGCTGGGCGCCGACGACTATCTGACAAAACCGGTCGACATGACGGAACTCGTTCTGCGCATCCAGTTGCAGTTGTCGCGCAAGGCGACACACGACGCCGCTCAGTACCACCATGCGGGCAGGCCAACCGACGATCCGGGCGAACTCGACTTCGAGAGCTTTACAGCCGTGGCTCGCGAGCAACTGGCGCTCTACCCGGCCACCCTGGCCCTGATTCGCGTACCAGAGATGCGACTGATGGAAGCCTACTCTGCGCTGCGGGCCGATTCGCGTCGTCGCGACATCGTTGCCTGCTACGACCCGTCGCATCTCATCATGCTGCTGGTCGAAATGCCCCTGTCGAAGGCCCGAGAGCGCCTGACCGACGTCATCGCCCGCCTGGCCCCGGGCGATCCGCCGAAGTTCCAGGTGGGCATCGCGTATTCCGCTGGCGCCGGCGTCAGGTCGTTCGAAGCCCTGCTCGCGGAATCGGACGAAGCGGTCGTCGTGGCACGCCAGAAAGGCCTGCTGCTGGCCGTGGCCGGCGAGAACGCCCCGCTCACCGCGACCGCACACCTGACCAAGGGCAAAGTCGTGCTGGCCGACGACGATCCGGAAGTCAGCCGCCTGATCGACGCACAGTTGCGCTCGGCTGGATACGAAACGGTGCTGACCTCGGATGGCATCCAGGCCATGGCCGCCATCGAGCAGCACCGGCCCGATCTGGTGATCATCGACATGATGATGCCCCGCATGACTGGCTTCGACGTGCTCACACGCCTGCGCCACCAGCCGGCTCGCCCCCGCATCATCGTGCTGTCGGCCCGCGGCCGCGAACAGGATGTGACCCGGGCCTTCGCGCTCGGTGCCGACGACTACATGACCAAACCCTTCAGTCCCCAGGAGCTGCTGGCGCGCCTGGAACGGCTCATGCGCTGATGCTGCACCTGACCGACCTGTTTATCGCCGTCCTGTTGCCTTTCCTGATCTTCAGCGCTCTCGCGCTGCTCGCCATGCTGGTGTTCCTGATCCTGCAGCGCGGCACCGACGAAGTGCAATTCCAGCGGCGCAAGCGGATTACGGCCCACTACCGGGCTGCAGTCGATGCGCTGATTGGCCCCGACCCGTCCGACGATGCGCTGATCGCGCTGGCTAAGGCGCCGGCCCGTCACCGCCCCGTCATCGAGACGATGCTGCTGAAACCGCTGGCGCTGTCGACAGGCATCGTCGTCGAACGCCTGCGGGCAGCCGCACGGGTGACCGGGCTGCTGGACACGTGGGCCGACAACCTGGCGAACCGGCGTTGGTGGGTGCGAGCCGATGCCGCACGCGCGCTGGGCCTGGTGCGCGAAACCCGCGCGCTGCCGCTGCTCTTCAAGGCGCTCGACGATGAACACGAGGAGGTGCGCGCCGCCGCCGTGGAAGCCCTGGGCCTCATCGGCCATCCCCAGGCCATTCCCGTGCTGCTGGCGCGACTGCCCGACCAGTCGCGTCACCAGCGCGCTCGCATTGTCGAGGCGCTGCGCGAGTTTGGCGACGCCGCCACCCCCGCACTGGTCGAGCACGCCAGAAGCCGCAGGGAAGATGCCGCCCTGGTGGCCGACATCCTCGGCTTGATTGGCGGCCATGTCGCGGCTGAAGAACTGAAAGCGTGGATGACCGACGAACATGCCGAGGTCCGCCGGGCCGCCACGCGAGCGCTGGGCACGATTGGCCTGGACGAATCGAGCACGAAGCTTGCGCTTGTTGCGCTCGAGGATCCCGACGCGAACGTGCGAGCCATGGCCGCCCGGGCTCTTGGCCGCGCCCGCCGGCACGACACAGCTTTGGCCTTGGCCCGCCATCTTGACGACGAGTGGATGGTGGCGGCCAACAGCGCCGACGCGCTACGCCGGATGGGCCGGCCGGGTATGGAGCTGCTGCAGGCGCGCGTGGACGACAAAGGGTACCCGGGCGATCTGGCACGGCAGATGCTGTGGGAACGGCGATCCATCGCGGTTGGAGCCTGACGCCATGCTTCGCACCTACCTCATCGCCGCGCTCGAAGTGTTCGACCTGATCTTGCTGGCCTACTTCCTGACCATCAACACGATCTATCTGGTGTTCTCCGTCGTGGCGTACCTGAAACTGCGTCACCACCGCCGGCGCTGGACCTCGCGCGAACTGGGCGCCGTGATGCGATCGCCAGCCACGCCCGGGATCTCGATCCTGATGCCCGCCTTCAACGAGGCGGCCAATGTGGCCGACAGCGTGCGGTCCATGATGTTCCTCAACTATCCGCAATACGAGGTCATCCTGGTCAACGACGGATCCACCGACGACACGCTGGCGCAGGTGGTCGAGGCCTTCGAGCTGGTGCGGGCACCGGTCAGCCACAAAGAGGCCGTCAAGACCCGTCCCGTGCGCGGCGTTTACCGCTCGCTGACGGGCCAGGACCTGACCGCCATCGACAAGGAGAACGGCGGGAAGGCCGACGCCATCAACGCGGCGCTGAATGTGGCGCGCTATTCCCTTGTGTGCGTGATCGACGCCGACTCGGTACTCGAGGAGCACTCGCTGACACGCGCCGTGCTGCCCTTTATCGAGAATCCCTTGACGGTTGCGGTCGGCGGCATCGTCCGCCTGGCCAACGGCTGCAGAATCGATCAAGGCCGCGTGGTGGACGTTGGCTTGCCGACGAGTCACCTGGCGCGGTTCCAAGTTGTGGAGTACCTGCGGGCCTTTCTGGCGGGCCGCGTGGCGTTGTCGCTCGTCAACGGCTTGATGATCATCTCCGGTGCCTTCGGTGTCTTCAAGCGCGAGGCCGTGATCGCCGTGGGTGGGTTCCGGCAGGACACGGTGGGCGAGGACATGGAGCTGGTCACCGCGCTGCACCGCTACTACCGCGATGCGCGCAAGAAGTACCGCATCGTGTTCCAGCCCGACCCCGTGTGCTGGACCGAGGCGCCAGAGACGTTTCGGGGCCTGGCCCGCCAGCGCGACCGTTGGCAGCGCGGCACGCTTCAAGTGCTGAGCTACCACCGGAAGATGTTCCTGAACCCGCGCTACGGCCTGTTGGGGATGCTGGTGATGCCCTACTACGTGATCTTCGAAGGCATCGGGCCGATCATCGAGCTGGCAGGCTACCTGCTGACGATTCTGGCCGTCTCGTTCGGTCTGATCGATTGGAAGTTCGCCGAGCTGCTGTTCATGGTGGCTGTGCTCTACGGGACGATGATTTCGCTGGCGTCGGTGATTCTCGAAGAGGTGTCGTTCCGCCGCTACCCGCGGCTGAGCGATCTGTTGTGGCTCAGTTTCTATGGCGTCATCGAGAACTTCGGCTATCGGCAACTGAGCACCCTGTGGCGCGTGCGTGGCGTGTTCAGATTCCTGGGTGGCAACCAGTCCTGGGGCAAGATGACACGGAAGGGATTTGGAAACGCATGAAAGTCCTGCTTGCGGAAGACGAACCGGATGTCCAGTTGATCGCACGGCTCTCGCTGAAGAAAGCCGGCCTCGAGGTGGCCACGGTGAACAACGGCATCGAGGCGCTCGCGCGCGTGGCGGTCGAACGGCCCGACGTGATCCTGCTGGATTGGATGATGCCAGACATGGACGGGTTTGAAACCTGCACCCGGCTGAAAGCGGATCCGGCCACCAGGGACATCCCCGTGATCTTCCTCACCGCCAAGGTGCAGGAATCCGAGGTGGCCAAGGCGCTGGCGCTGGGGGCAGCCGGCTGCATCGGCAAGCCGTTTGACGCGCTCACGCTGGGCGCTCAGGTGATACATATTCTAGGCAAGTAATGCCGTGAGTATCCGCGCGCGCATCTTCGCCGTCATCGGGGCCGTGGTGGCCGCCGCCTTCGTCCAGACGTTTGCCATCCTCGTCCTCGAAGGTCAGCGCAAGGCCACCAACGAAGCGATGGACCGCGCCCTGTCGCGCTACGAAAACCAGTCGCAGGTGATGCAACTGGTGGTCGAACTCGACAGCGTGCTGCGCGCACACCTGATGACCGGCCAGCCGGCGCTACGCGACGAATACGAGCGGCTGTGGAACCTCTACGACCGCACCATCACGCTGTTGCCGCAGTACCTCGAAGAACCGGCGGCCAAGAAGGAGGCGGCCGGCCTCGACGCCGCCATCCGGGACTGGCACCGCAATGTGTCGCTGGTGCTGATCACACAGCGACCGACCGTGCCAGACATGCCGCAGTTGCTCGAGCAGATGAACACGCCGCGCATGCACCAGATCCGGGGCATGCTCTACGCGTTCCAGACCCGCGAGCGCAATCGTCTGACCGACCAGCGCAACAGCGCGAACTACCAGTACCTGATCATGGCGCTCGTCACCCTGGCCATCCCGGCCTTGTCCATCGTGATGCTGTTGATTCTGGTGGCCATTCTCGCCCGCATCCTGCTCGATCCGCTGGCTGCGGTGGCCGAGTCGGCGCGGCAGATTTCGGGCGGTAACTTCGATGTGGTGCTGCCCCCGGCGTCATCGCACGACGAGATCGGCGCGCTGGTGCGGGCGTTCCGCGACATGTCGACGGCCGTGCAACGACGCCAGCGCGACTTGACTGAAGGGCTGGCTCGCGAGCGCGAGATGTCGCAGATGAACGCCGCACTACGCACCAAGGCCGAACACGAACACGCGCGGCTGCAGGCCACGGTGGCCACGGTGCCGGCCGCGCTCGTGATCCTCGAGGCGCCAAGCAACCGCGTGGTGCTGCAGAACAAGGCGGCCGATGTGCTGGTGGGACGAGAGCCCGACGGTGACCTGGCCGCGCGGCAGGCCTACTGGCGGAACTTCCAGGCCACGTATCGCGACGGGACGCCCTGCGCGGATGACGATTGGGGCACGGCCCGCGCGCTTCGCGGCGACGTGACGGTGGGCCAGGAACTGATTGTGAAGCACCCAAACGGCCGCACCATACCTATTCTAATTAGCGCCGCTCCACTGCGGGACGAAGCGGGCGCGATCACCGGCGCGGTGGCGGCGTTCCAGGACATTACGAATCTCTACGAGGTGGATCGCCTCAAGAACGAATTCGTGTCCGTCGTGTCGCACGAACTGCGCACGCCGCTCACCTCGATCAAAGGCTCGCTGCAATTGCTGCTAGCCGAAGTGCCGCTGCCCGATCCCGATCATCGCAAGCTGATGGATGTGGCGCTGTCGAACACCGATCGGCTCGTGCGCATCATCAACGACATTCTCGACATTTCGAAGATCGAGGCCGGCAAACTCGCGCTGACCCCCCGGCCGTGCGACGTGCAGGACCTGATACGCCAGTCGATTCAAAGCGTGGAGCAAATCGCCAATGGCTCCACCGTCACCCTGGCGCTGGTGGTGGCACCAGGAGTGCCCAAGGTGCTGGCCGATCCGGACCGCACCATCCAGGCCATCGTCAACCTGTTGTCAAACGCCTTGAAGTACGCGCCGGCCCGAAGCGAGGTGACGGTGGATGTGCGGCCCGAGCCCGCCAACTTCGTGACCCTCGCCATCACGGATCGCGGCCGGGGAATCGCGCCCGAAAAGATCGGTCAACTGTTTCAGAAGTTCCAGCAGATCGACGGCGCCGACACGCGCCAGTTCAGGGGCACCGGCCTGGGCCTGGCCATCACCAAGGCCCTGGTCGAGACGCAAGGCGGCTCGGTGGGCGTGCGAAGCGAAGTGGGCCAGGGCTCAACCTTCACGTTGACCATCCCGGTCGCCCGCCAGTGAACCACTCCCGCTCGACTCCGGGAGTGGTTGGATTTCTCTGTCACCCCCGCGGGCGCCTTCGCCTTCGGCTACGGCGGCCCAAGAACGCGGGGGTCCAGGATCTGGATTCCCGCTTCCGCGGGAATGACGACAGGAGAGCAGGAATGAAATGAAAGTCCTCGTCATCGACGATGAGCCGGATATCCGGATGGTGGCGCAGGTCGGTCTGACCGCGGCCGGCATAGACGTGGTGATGGCCACGGGCGGACTGGAAGGCGTCTTGCGCGCACGCGAGGAACAACCTGATGTGATCGTGCTCGACGTGATGATGCCCGGCATGGACGGCTACGCGACGCTAGCCGCACTGCGCAAGGACCCCGACACGGCGAATATCCCGGTTGTGCTCTTGACCGCCAAGACGCTGTCCGACACCGACGGAAAACTGCGCGGCCAAGGCGTGGTGGATATTCTGACGAAGCCGTTCTTGCCCAGGCAGCTGGCGGAAAGAATCGCGCGGATCAAAGGCTCAGCGTGAACTTGCCGCCCTCGGTCGTGGTGGTGAAGGTGAGCGTGGCGCCTTGTACGGTGGCGATGGCGTGCGCAATGGCCAGGTCGAGGCCGGGACGCACCTGCTGGCTGGCGCTGCGACGCGCCGCCGGGCTGAACGGTTCGAAGATGCGCTCTGCCGTGCTGGCATCGACCTGACGCCCGCAGTCGGTCACGTCCAGCAGCGTCTGCACTGGCGCGACGCCAGCTTCTCCTTCCGTGCCGCCCGGCTTCTGTTGGCAGGACACGCAGACGGTTGATGCGTTTGGCGATACCCGTACCGCGTAGGTCAGCAGGCGAACCACAACGTCGCGCAGCAGCTTGGCATCGGCATTCAGCTCTCCACTAGCGGAGGTGACCTCCAGCTTGACCCCGCGTTCGTCAGCCACCGGTTGTACCTGCTCCACGGCGCGATCGATCGCATCTGCCAGATCGACCGGCTCGGGTCGCACTTCGACGCCGCCCCCGGTCACGTGCTCGTATTCGGCCACATCGTCGAGCAGCGCGGCCAACTTCGCGGCGTTGCGGTCGGCCATGGCGGCGTAGTCGCGCACCTCTGCGGTGGCGTCCTCCACGGCGCCCTTCAGCAGCCCGAGCGATCCTCGCAGCGCCGTCAGCGGCGTGCGGATTTCGTGCACCAGGATCGGTACGTAGCTGGCCAGATGGTGTGCCACGTGCGATGGATCCGGCTGCGACATGATGGCCTCGCGCCTTAGGACCCGGACGGGTCCTTACATTCCGTACGTGCGGCGAAGCAGCCGCGTGACGCGCATGTTCAGGTCGGGCGGCAGAAACGGCTTGCTCATATAGTCGTCGGTGCCAACCAGGTAGCCTTTCGAGCGATTCGCTTCATCGGCGCTGGCCGTCAACATCAGAATCGGCACAAACGCCGTTCGCACGTTCTGGCGCAGCCGTTCGCAGGTTTCAAAGCCGTCCATGCGCGGCATCATCACGTCGAGCACCACCATGTCTGGTGGCGCCGCTTCGGCCTTTTCGACGGCGTCCTGGCCGTCGACCGCCTGCACCACTTCGACCGGCATCGGCAGCTTCTTCAGCGTGAACGCCACCACCTGGCGAATGTCTTCGTCATCGTCGACCACCAGCACGCGCAGCCGGCGGCGGGGTTCACGTGCAGCCTCCACGACGGCTGGCTCTGGCACGCTTGCCGGCGGCAGCGGTGTCGGCGGGGGCGCGGGCGCCGCAACGGGCGTGGGTGCTGGTGGAGCCGCCGGTGCTGGTGGAGCCGGCGGTTGTGGTGCCGGTGGCGGTGGTGTCGGCGGTGCCAGTTCCGCCTTGGCTTTGGCCTTGGCCGGAATCGACGGAGCGATCGGAGCCGCTGCTAGGGTGGGAGCGGGCGGTGCGGGCGGCGAGGGTGGCGTTCGTCGCGCGGCGCGATCGGGCGTCCGTACGGGTGCCCGCGGCGCGGCCTGGCGTGGTTCCGGCACGGCTGGTGCGACCGCGTCGAAATCGATGATGTGCATCCCTGGCCAGATGCCGTCGTTCGGACTGTATTCCTCGCTGACGTCAACCGCGAGCACTGGCGGCGGCTCGAACGCCGGTTCGACCTCAGCGGCGCGCGCCGGTCGCAAAGCGTAATCGGCGATGGCGCCCCCCGGCCGCGACTCGAGCGACAGACTGTCGGCCAGCGTCGTGACCATCGCGTTGGTGTTGCAGTACGGGCATGCCTTCCACTCGGGCTTCAGCGACTGGCCGCAGGACCCGCACGAGTGCTTCAGGCTGTGCAGACAATACGGGCAGGTAGAGAAGTCCACCTCGATCAGCGCCCCGCACTGCGGGCACGGCACCTCGCTTTCGTCAATCTGCACCACGCGCAGCACCTCGTCTGGAGACGTGATGCCTTCGCGAATCTTGTCGAGGGCGTCCTCGCGCAGCAGGCGCATGCCGCCCTGCCGCGCGGCGGCCTTCAGATCGGCCTCGCCCGCCCGCTCGTGAATCAGTTTTTTCACGGCCGTGGTGGGCCTGAAGAATTCGTAGAGCCCCACCCGGCCAGAATGGCCGGTACCGCCGCACGCCGGGCATCCTTTCCCGCGGTACACCTGTCCGTCGCTCGGGCTCAGCCCCAGCTTGGTGGCCACGGCTGGGTCGGGCGTGTACGGTTCCTTGCACTGATCGCAAATGCGTCTCACCAGCCGTTGCGCAATCACGAGCGTCAGCGACGTGGCCACGATGCTTGGGTCCACTTCCAGGTCGAACAGCCGGGGCACGGCCGCCACCGCGTTGTTGGTGTGCAGCGTGCTCAGCACCAGGTGCCCCGTCATGGCTGCCTGGAACGCCACTTCGGCGGTCTCCTGGTCGCGCGTTTCGCCGACCAAAATCACATCGGGGTCCTGCCGCAGGATCGATCGCAGCACGCCGGCGAAATTCAAACCGGCCTTGGGATTGATTTGCACCTGGTTGATGCCGGGCAACTGATACTCGATCGGGTCCTCGACCGTCACGATGTTCACTTCCGGCGAGCGGCGCTTGGCCAGCAACCCGTAGAGCGTCGTCGTCTTGCCGGAACCCGTGGGCCCAGTCACCAGGATCATGCCTTGCGGCTGGCGGATGGCCGTCTCCAGAATGGCGGCCTGGAAGTCGTTCAGGCCCATCTTGTCGACCTTGGGCGCCGTCGATCCGCCCAGGAAGCGCAAGACCACCTTCTCGCCGAAGTGGGTGGGCAGCGTCGACACGCGGATGTCGATCGTGCGGTCCTGGTAGTTCACACTGATGCGCCCGTCTTGCGGGAGGCGCCGCTCGGCAATGTCGAGTTTGGCCAAGATCTTCAGCCGCGACACGAGCGGATTGTGCAGCCACTTGGGCACCTGGGTGTAGTCGCGCAGCACGCCGTCCACGCGCATGCGCACCTTCACATCGTGCAGCGCGGGCTCGATGTGCAGGTCGCTGGCGCCCGCCTTGATCGCGTCGTGCACCACCAGATTGCACATCTTCACGACCGGCGCCACCTGGGCCGCGGTGCGCGAGTCGGCCACGATGTCCACCGACAGATCCTGCTGGGCGTCGTCGCCGACAATCTGCAGGTCGGTGACATCCGGCACGTTGGCCAGAAAGCTGCCGATGCGGTCCTCGGCGTCGTAGCGCTCCTCGAGCGAATCCAGGATCTCGGTGCGGGTGGCGACCACCGGCTTCACCGATAGCGCCGACGCGAACTCGATGTCTTGCATGGCGTGGAAGTCGGTGGGATCGGCCATGGCCAACACCAGCACCTTGCCCTCGATCGACAGCGGCAGGCACATGTGCTTGCGCGCCAGCTTGTCGGACACCTTCGCCAGGGCTTCCGGATCGGGTACCGACGCGGCTATACGCACGCGGGGTATCTTCAGCCGGGTCGTGAAGGCTTCGGCCAACGCTTCTTCCGACAGGCGCTCGTCCTTCAACACCACGTCGAGCAACGGCACGTTGCGCTTCCTGGCCTGTTCCGCGCTGCGGCGGATCTGGCTGTCGGTCAGCAGGCCCGCCTGACGAAGCATGTTTTCGAGTTGCTTGGACATGTGAACCGGTTCGAAATGCTCCCCACGTCGCGCGCCCGGGAGGCGCTCGTCCCCCCGAGAGGTCACCCGAGCGTCCGCCACCCAGGACGCTCTTGTCTGTATCGGCTCGAAACGCCCGAAAAGTGAGAGATACGAACACGGCACGGGTCTTGATACCTGTCAGAACAGGCCGCGTCGAATCAACGGGGTGGGTCAACTACAGGCAGGCGCTGGCATCACCTCCCCGTCTAGTAGGGCGATTCGGCGCGGCTCATTCACGCAGTCACTTTCAGCACGACGGCCGTCATGTCGTCGTTCTGCAGCGCATCGCCGCGAAACTCGATGGCGGCCCCAAAGATGGCGTCCGTCATCGCCGTGGCCGGCTGCGTCCGCGTCCGCTGGATCACCTCCATCAACCGCTCGGCGCCGAATTCTCCGCCCACCTCGTTCATCGCCTCGAAGATGCCATCCGAACAAAACACGAAGACGTCACCCACGCTCAGCCCCAGCGTCACTTCGTCGTAGACAATCTCGGGAAACGATCCCAGGGGCACGCCCGGGCACTGGATCTGGCTGCACCCGTCGGCCGTGCAGTGTATCGGGTACGGCAGGCCGCTGTTGGCCAGCGTCACATGACGGCGCTTCAGGTCGAACTGAGCGTAGCAGAGCGTGCAGTAGTACTCCTCGAGCCGCCGCTCGTGCAGAATGCGATTCATGGACGCCAGCACATCCGCCGGGTTGGACCGGGCCGCGGTGTAGCGGCGCCGGTAGGTGCGCGAGCGCAGCAACTCGCCCGCATACACGCTGTAGAGCGCGGCCGGGGCCCCTTTGCCCGACACATCGCCCACCGCCACGGTCAGCGTGTGCGGCTCGAGCGACAGGAAGTCGTACAGGTCGCCGCCCAGCTCGCGCGCCGGCTCGAAGCGCCACGCCACGTCCACGCCTTTCATCCGTTTCGGCAGCTCGGTTGGCAAGAGCGCCTGCTGCACGCGCTGGGCGAAACGGACTTCCTTGTCGAGCCGGATTTCGTTGCTGCGCACCTCTTCGTAGAGCCGCGCGTTGTCGATGGCCACCGCAGCCGAGGCCGCCAGCGGCGACAGCAGCTCGATGTGCGCCTTGGTAAACGCATTCAGCTCGGGGCTTTCGAGATCGAACAGGCCCACGCATCGGTCCTTGACCAAGAGCGGTATCACCAGCTCCGACCGCACGTCTTCCACCACTTTGATGTAGCGCGAATCGCGCGTCACATCCGACACGAGCACCGGTTCCTTGTGCAGCGCCGCGTGTCCGACCAGACCCTCGCCAATCGGCACGCGCTTGTGCAGAACCTGCTCGCCGTAGCGGACGGCGTGCTTCAGCTCCACTTCGTTGGTGCTGGTGTTCACCAGCAACACGCCGAACGTGCGGTAGTCGATCACGCGCTTCACGTGATGCGCAATGCGCTTCAGCAGCTCGTCGAGATCCAGCGTGGACGCCAGATCGCGTCCGATCTCGGACAGGGTTTCCAGGGTGTCCGAGTATCGGCGTTCCGATTCGAACAGCCGCGCATTCTCAAACGCTACGGCCACCGCGGCGGCGAAGTTGCGCAGGGTTTCCACCTCGACCGGCGTGAATTCACCCACGTTGCGGCTCAGCAGATTCAGCGCGCCAATGGTGCGGCCCTTGCGCCGAAGCGGCAGCACCAGCTCGGCCCGCGTGCCGGGCACCGCCTCGATGTAGCGCGGATCCTCGGCCACGTCGTTGGCCAGCAGCGGCCGTCCCGCCTGCGCCGCCACACCAACCAGGCCTTGCCCCAGCTTCAGGCGTATCGAGGTCGCGCCGTCGGGGTAGCCGGTGGAAAACGCCAGCCGCAGGTCATCTTGACGGTCGTCGAGCAGGTAGATCCCAAAGGCGTGGAAGTCGGTGATGCGCCCGATCAGCTCGGGCAGCTTGCGCATCAGCTCATCCAGATCGAGCACCGAGGTCACCTCGCGACCCAGCGCAAAAAGGGTCGTCAGCAACTGGCGGTCGCTCTTGGCCACCGTGCTCTGGCCATGGTCGCTGGCCGAAAACATGTTCAGATCGAGCGGTTCGGTCACCAGGCGATTATACTTGATGGATCGCGACAGCCTCGGCGCCACGGGGCGTTGCGCGACTAACCATGGACTATCAACTGCCCTTCGACCAGTCGGTGATTCAGCGGATTCTGCCGCATCGCTATCCGTTCCTGCTGGTCGATCGCATCACCGAATTCGAGCCCGACAAGCGCATCGTCGGCATCAAGAACGTGTCGCGCAACGAGAAGGTGCTGTCGGCCGAGCCCGGCCAGACGCCCTCGCTGCCGTTCACGATTCTGACCGAAGCGGTGGCGCAGGTCGGCGCCATCATGATCCTGGCCAAGCCGGAGAACCGCGACAAGCTCATCTTTTTCATGGGCATCGAACGCGTGCGCTATCGGCGGCCCGTGTATGCGGGCGACCAGGTCGTGATTGAAGCCACGGTGAAGCGCCTGCGCAGCCGCATGGGCTGGCTGCACGGCATCGCCCGCGTCAACGGCGAGGTGGCCGCCGAAGGCACGATGACGTTCTCGCTGGGGAGCAAAGGCGCGGACCGACGGGAGTAGGGATTCGGGTTACGCGGCGCGCGTCGAGCTGCCGGCGTCGACGCGAACGCAATTCCGGCCGGTTTCTTTGGCGCGGTACAGGGCGACGTCGGCTCGTGCGATGATCGGGGACGGATCGGTTTCCTCACCCTCGGCCAGGGCCACGCCAAGGCTGAGCGTGATGGACAGCGATTCGCTGCCCCACGGCACGATGAGGTTCGACACTTCGCGGCGCAGCGATTCGGCCACGCGCTCGGCGCCTTCCAGCGGCGTTTCAGGCAGCACAATCAGGAATTCTTCTCCGCCATACCGGCACTTCACGTCGCTGCTGCGCAGCAGTTCGCGCAGCCGCCGGCCCACCGCCGCCAGCACCGCGTCGCCACACTGGTGGCCGTAGCGGTCGTTCACCTGCTTGAAGTGGTCAAGATCCACCATCACGGCGGCAATCGGCAGCTTCGACCGCCGGGCGCGACGCAGTTCCGAGGCAAACATCTCGAGGCCATGGGTACGGGTGAAGCAGCCGGTCAGGCCGTCGCGCAACGCGTTTTCGCGCACCTCGCGAAACAGGTCCGCATTGCGCAGCGCGATGGCCAGAATGGCGGCGGCTGCGGCCAGCACGTGCCGCTGGCTGTCGGACAGCGGCGGGGCCTCTCTGGGCACACCGATGACGCCCGTTGCGGCATTGCCGGCCATCAGCGGCAGGCAGGACTCGCCGTCCAGCATGAACCACTTGCCGTCGGTCAGATCGGTGACGGCGCCCGACACACGGTGCTCCACCACCTTCTCACGGGCCGAGTCGACAAGATCCTGGTCGGCGCCAGAGGCTCCGACCAGCGTTTCCCAGTGGCCGTTGGAATGCGCCACCACCCACAGATCGTCGCGGCCCGCCAATTGCGGCAGGCCTCGCAGCACCACGTTGCGGACCGCCGCAATGTCGAGCGCGTGCGACAGCGACGAGCCGAACGACACCAGTCGTTCCAGTTCGGCCGCCCGCTCCTGGGCCTGGTGGGCCTCGGCTCCGGCCGTCTGCGACTGCGCCCGGAACTCCTGCCGGCGGCTCTGCGTGTGCACGATCAGGATAGCGGTCAGGATAAGGAGACCGGGGATCAGGTTCAGGCCCCAGGATTTCTCGATTTCGCTGGCCATGGAAATGCCTCTCGAAATCGGCCCGGAAAACACCACGAACCCGGCGGCGCTCAGTCCGCCGATCAGCACCAGGTCGCTACGGCTGTAGAGACGCATGCGGGCCCCGACGGGCAGTCCTCCGTCCTTTTCTATCGGCAGCACCCGGCCTGGACATTAGCGGCGGTTTCAAAGCCCTGTTCGTCATTCCCGCGGGCGCCTTCGCCCTCGGCTACGGCGACCCAAGAAGGCGGGAATCCAGGACGGCTGGACCCCCGCCCCGCATCAAGTGCGGGGCAAGCCTATTGCGGGGGTGACAGACTCGCGCCTACGGGGCTTTGTCAGCTCTACTGGAATGCCTGCTTCAGGCGTGAGAGCAGCGACGAGCCGCTCGTGTCCGGGCCATCGGCGGGGGCGGCGCGATCGGCCTGCTCGAGCTTGTCGAGCGCTTCGTTCGCCGTGCGGACCACGGCAATGCCCATTTTCGACGCGCCGGCGGTCACGCGCTCGAACGAGTCGGCTTCACGCCAGACCAGGATGGCCCACGCCGTGGACCGGGTGGCCACATCCACGCAGTGCTCGAGGCGGTCGTCGATGTGCGCATCCAGTGTCAGCGCCGCGGCAATGTCCCCGCGCGTGCCTTGCGTGGTGTACACCGAAGGCAGGTCGTACCCATGGCGGTGCAGCCAGCGCTGCGACTGCACCTGGGCCGTTGGTCCCGCGGTGCTCGGACGCTGGGTCACAAACAGCACGTCCCATCGCAGGTCGTACGCCAAATGCTGGAGGCGTCCGATGGTGCCGGGCTCGCATTCGTCGAGTGATTCCCAGAAATGGCGCGTCTGGCGCACTCGCTCCCAGAGGCGATTCTGCTGCCGCGCGGTCAGCCGCCCCAACGTGGCTGCCGTCGGTAGTTCTGCCGCTTTCGCCCATGGCTTCGGCGTGCCTTCGACCGCCTCCAGCGCGGAGGGGATTGGAAATTGGGCGCCTTCGCCCTTGGCTTCGGCGTCTCTTCGGGCGCGTTCGCCTGTGGCTTCGGCGTCCCCGAACTCCTGCTCCGCCAGCCTGGCCAGCGCGCCGTCCATATCGGCCACGACCCCATCCAGATCGCACGAGATACGCATTGGTTAATAGTGTACCGCGAATGCGGGAACCTGGACCCCCGCTTTCTTGGGGGTGACGGAGGGGGTGCGGGCGTGACAGAGTCTCCTTACGTCATTCCCGCGAAAGCGGGAATCCAGAACCGGGAATGGAAACCCCCTCCGGGAGTAGACCGAGCGTGGTTCATCCTCGAATCGCTAATCCTCGGCTATATAATCTCCCCGTGCCCTTTTCATCGACACTGCACACTCCTCGCGACGAGGCGTTTGCGCGGCTGTTCGACGCGGTGCACGAGGGCGCCTACATTGGCCTGCTCGATGCGCGCCGCAACATTACGCTGGCGGCCAACCCGTATCTGCGCCTGATCTTCGGCTACCCCGCCGAGATTCCCGAAGAATCGCTCTGCCCGTTCGACCCCGACCGGTTCACCGACGAGGGCGCGCGTACGGTCTTCATCGATCGCCTGGCACGCGAAGGCGCCGTCACCAATTACCTGCTGCGCCTGCGTCGCGCCGATGGTGCGGTGATCTGGGTGGAGATGACCGCGCACGCCGAGCAAACCGACACCGGCGATGCGCTTCACATCCAGGCCTTGTTGCGCGATGTGAGCGATCGCAAGAAGCTCGAAGACCAGTCGCGCGACGTGTATCACCAGTTGTTGCAGGCCGAGAAAATGGCCGCCTTGGGCACCACCATCTCCGGCGTCGCCCACGAGCTGAACAACCCGCTGGCCACCATCCTCTCCTGGGCCGAGCGCCTCACGCAGCGCGACATCGATCCGCAATCGCGCCGCGGTCTTGAAACCATCCTGGGCGAAGCCGAGCGCGCCGCACGCATCGTGCGCAACCTGCTCACCTTCGCGCGTAAGCGGCACACCACGCGCACCATGGTCGATATCAACCAGGTCGTGCGCGAAACGCTCGCCCTGCGCGCCTACGAACAGCGCGTCACGAACATCACCGTCATCGACGCGCTTGCCGCCGGCATTCCGCAGATCTTCGCCGACCCTCACCAGGTGCAGCAGGTGCTGTTGAATCTGATCATCAACGCCGAACAGGCCATGCTGACGGCCAACGGCCGCGGCACGGTCGTGGTGCGCACCTGGCAGGACGTGAGTCGCGAATCCATCGTGCTCGAGGTGAATGACGATGGGCCGGGTGTGCCCGAAGAGGTGAAGACGAAGATCTTCGACCCGTTTTTTACGACGAAGGATGTGGGCAAGGGCACCGGCCTCGGCCTGACCGTGGCCTACGCCATCGTGCAGGAGCACGGCGGCCGACTGTGGCTCGAATCGAGCCCGGCGCGCGGTGCGTCGTTCTATATCGAACTGCCGGCCACCGGCGGAAAACTACGCCCCGCCACGGGGCCGCCGGCCTCGGGCACCTGGCAGTCCAATGGCAGTGGTAGCGGTTCCGGCGGTGCCGGTTCGGCCGCGTCGCAGATTCATCCGCCGCCGCTGGTCAGTTTGGATGGAACCGGCGGTGCTCTGCCGCGGCTCGACAGCCAGGCGATTCTGATTGTGGAAGACGAAACGGCGTTGGCGACGGCCATGGCCGAATCGCTGACCGATGCCGGGTACCTGGTGGACCGTGCCGGGGATGGCGAAGAGGCGCTGCGCTGCCTTGATGGCGGGCACTACGACCTGATTATCAGCGACCTGAAGATGCCGCACATGGATGGCATTCAGTTTTTCGGCGCCCTCACACAGCAGTTCCCTGCGATGGCCGCGCGCATCATCTTTGTGACGGGCGACGTGATTGGCACCGATGCCGAGCGCTTCCTGGGCGAGAGCGGATGCCGCTGGCTGGCCAAACCCTTCCGGCTGAACGAGCTGCTGCGCATCGCAACCGACGTGATAGGCCATCGTCCGCCGGGTTAGCACCAATGGGTGGTTGACGCGGCGGCCCGCATGCGTCAAAATCCTGACGGTGGCGGAAAAACACATTCTGTTGGTGGAAGACGAGCCCGCCCTGCGCGAGGTCATCGCCGAGCAGTTGACCGACCGCGGGTTTCACGTGGAGCAAGCGGCCTCAGGCGACCAGGCCATTGCCCGCCTCGGCGAATTCGCCTTCGACATCGTCATCAGCGACATGCGGCTGGGCAGCGGCGCCGACGGCGCGCAAGTGCTCGACGAAGCCCGCGCGCTTTACCCCGACATCATCGGCATCATGGTGACCGGTTTCGGCACGGTGAAAGATGCCGTCGAAGCCATCAAGCGCGGCGCCACCGATTTCATCCAGAAGCCGTTTCAGTTCGACGAGTTGTTGCACGTGGTCAACTCGGGGCTCGAGCAGCGGCGGCTGCGCGCCGAGAACACCTATTTGCGCCGGCAACTCGAAGAGCGGTATCACTTCTCGGGGATTGTCGGCAAGAGCGCCGTGATGCGGGCGTTGTTCGAGCTGTTGGAAACCGTGGCGCAAACGGCCAGCACGATCCTGGTGACCGGCGAAACCGGTACGGGCAAGGAGTTGGTGGCCCGCGCGATTCATCACAACAGTCCGCGGCGCGCGCAGCGGTTTGTGGCGATCAGTTGCGGCGCCATTCCCGAAACGCTGCTCGAGGCGGAGTTGTTCGGCCATGTGCGAGGCGCGTTCACAGGCGCCGTGGCCACGCGCACCGGACGGTTCGAGGAAGCCAATCGCGGCACCCTGTTTCTCGACGAGGTCGGCACCATGACGCCCGCGCTGCAGATGAAGCTGCTGCGCGTGATTCAGAGTCGCGAAGTGCAGCGCCTGGGCGACACGGGCTCCATCAAGGTGGATGTGCGCATCATTGCCGCCACCAATAACGACCTGTTGAAAATGGTGGCTGAAGGCACGTTCCGCGAAGACCTGTACTACCGCCTGAACGTGATTCCCGTCCAGATGCCGCCGCTGCGCGAACGCAAGGACGACATTCCGCTTCTGGTGCAGCACTTCCTGGAACGCTTCGCCGCCGAGCTTCCCGTGCGCGACGACCGAACGTCTTCGGCGTCGGCAGGCCGCGAGAACCACTCCCGGAGTAGTGCGGGAGTGGTTCAGCCGGCCGAATCCGCGCTGCAGATCTCGCAGGAAGCCCTGCGCCACCTCATGGCGCACTCGTGGCCTGGCAACATCCGCGAACTCGAGAACGCCCTGGAGCGCGCGGTGGCGTTTACCGGCGGCCGCCGCACGATCGAGGTGCGCGACTTGCCGCCACCCATCCAAGCCGCCGGCGCCTCCATCGCGCCCATTGAGATGCCGATTCCTGAAGAAGGCTTCGACCTGCCCGGCTACATCGACAAGCTCGAGCGCGATGTGATCGCGCGCGCCCTCGACAAGACCGGCGGCAACAAAGGCGCCGCCGCCAAGCTGCTGAACCTAAAGCGTACCACCCTCGTAGAAAAACTCAAACGGCTCGAGCGCACCGTGGAATGAACATGATGTCGACGATGCGATCCGCGGTGGTGGTGGCGGTCGTGGCGATAGTGGCGGTAAGTTTCGTCATTCCCGCGGGCGCCTTCGCCCTCGGGCTACGGCCGCCCAAGAAGGCGGGAATCCAGAGCCTGGACCCCCGCCCCGCATCAAGTACGGGGCAGGCTTTGCGCCTTGGTGACACACGGGGCGCGGGGGTGACGACGCCCGGGTCGCAGGCCAAGAAGAGGACG
>CAYHRK010000006.1:0-37712 GCA_964358795.1 uncultured Vicinamibacterales bacterium | reverse complement strand
TCCCGCGAACGCGGGAATCCAGAGCCTGGACCCCCGCTTTCGCGGGGGTGACAGACGGGGGGGTGACGAGGAACCTGCTTCATCCGTCTCGATGGCGCGTCAATGACGGAAGTGTCGGCGCCGCGTGAAGACCATGGCCAGACCGTGCTCGTCGGCGGCGGCTACGACATCGGCGTCTCGCACCGAACCGCCTGGCTGAACGACCGCCGTGGCTCCGGCCTGTGCCACTGCGTCGAGTCCGTCACGAAACGGAAAGAACGCATCGGAAGCGGCCACCGACCCGACCAGCGACACGCCCGACCCGTCAGCCTTGAGCGTCGCGACCTTCACCGCATCCACCCGGCTCATCTGGCCGGCTCCCACCGCTAGCGTACGATCCTCGGTGGTGAAGATCACCGAATTCGACTTCACGTGTGCGCACACGCGCCACGCGAAGCGGAGCCCCCGCCACTCGGCATCGGTCGGAAGCCGCTTGGTCACCACCTCTGGCCCGTCTGCGCCCGGCCACGGCTGCCGGGCTTCGATCACGCGATCCTGTTCCTGCGCCAGCAGCCCGCCAAGTGCGGTGCGAAGATCGAGCTGGCCGGCGCCGCGGCCGAAGCTTGCCACCGCATCACACGCGACGGGAGCGACCACCACCCTCAGGTTTTTCTTCGCCGCCAGCACGTGTCTGGCGGACTCACTGACGGCTGGGGCAATAACCGCCTCGATGAATGTCGAAACGATCGCCTGTGCCGTTTCTTCATCAATCTCGCGGTTGCAGCCGACGGTGCCGCCAAACGCCGAGAGGGCATCGGCATCGCGGGCGCACAGGTAGGCGTTGACAAGCGTGGATCCGGTGGCTGCACCGCACGGGTTCGTATGTTTGATCAGGACGGCGGTCGGCTCGTCAAACTCGGTTGTCATGCGCCAGGCGGCATCCAGGTCGAGCAGGTTGGTGAACGACAGCTCCTTGCCTTGGAGCACGCTCGGCACATCGGCGGCGGCCACGTCGGCAGGGACGTACCAGGCCCCAAGCAGGTGCGGGTTCTCGCCGTACCGCAATGAGCGGAGCTTTCGCGCCACGACCGAAAGACGCTCGGGGAGCAACCCTCGCGCGTGTGCACGGACGCAGGTGTCATCCACCACCGACACGGTTTCCAGTTCGTCCGCAATGGCGGTGTCGTAGGATGCGGTGTGCGCAAACGCCTTCTTGGCCAGTGCCAGGCGCAAGTCGACGGGAGCGCCTCCCGGTTCGTCCAGTGCCTGGAGCACCCGTTCGTAGTCAGAGGGTGCGACCACCACGAGCACGTCCCGGAAGTTCTTGGCTGCAGCGCGGATCATCGCCGGTCCGCCAACATCAATGTCCTCGACGACCGCATCGAACGAGGCCGCCGGATTGGACGTCGTCTCCCGAAACGGGTAGAGGTTCACGGCAACGATGTCGATGGGCGCAATGCCAAAACGATTGAGAGCCTGTTGGTCGCCTGGATGACGACGACGGGCGAGGATGCCGCCGTGAATGACGGGGTGCAGCGTTTTCACGCGGCCGTCCATCATCTCGGGTGCGCCGGTGATCTCGGACACCTGCGTCACCGGGACTCCGGCATCGGTCAGCGCGCGAGCCGTGCCGCCGGTTGACACCACCTGGCAGCCGTGGCGCAGAAGTCCACGGGCGAACTCAACAACTCCGGTCTTGTCGAACACACTGAGCAACGCACGCATGGATCACGCTCACGGTTGGGGCTGGCCGATGGCTGGCCGGCGGCTGCCAGGCGATCTGCCGGCGATGCCGCCCGTACTCTTGCTACAAACCCCGAGGGTGTCAACCCGAAGGCGCCGCGCCGGTCCCAATCCCCCAATTCGCGATGACCCCACGATCGAACGCAGACAGCTGCGACAACAGCTGCGACGAGACCTTGACACCCCGCGAAGTCGGCCGCTACCATGAGCGAACGGCGCTGTAGGGCCAGTGCCGCAAGCCGCATGAGCGGTCTTAGAAATACTCCACGTCCTCGACGCTGGGGGTGGGCAAGACGAGCGGTGCGTCCGGCGCCGCGCAGAGGCAAGGCAGGGCACGAATGCGCATTACAGGCAAGGTGAAGTGGTTCAACAACGCGAAGGGGTATGGATTCATCGAGCGTGAAGGCGGCAGCGACGTCTTCGTCCACTACTCCGCCATCTCGGGCAACGGCTTCAGATCCCTCGAAGAGGGCCAGGCCGTCGAGTTTGAGATCGTTGACGGCCCGAAAGGACCTCAGGCTGGCAACGTGACCAAAGTCTAGTTCCCTTTCCTGACATCGCTCGGGGCCGTCGACGGGCGGCCCCGGGCAGCTTTCCGCCAGACTCCCCGCTGCGACGCGTGCTCCACACCTTCACGGTGTCGCCGAGCCCTTCAGTGCACGGGCCGTGAACACGACTTTCCCGTGCGACACGGCCACGCGAAACGCCACTTCGGGTGCGCCGTGTTCCTTGAGCGTCTTCACTTGATCACGGACCAACCCGGCGAACCTGTGGAACGGCACCTGTGGTTTCCCGAGCTCGCGGCGCAGGTTGGTCAGCCGTTCGTACAGCTCCTGGAGCTTGTCGAGTTCGTCCATCGGATCATTGAACACCGTCACGTAGACAATGCGGTCCGATGAAGCCTGGACCTCCTTCGAAGGCACGCGCCCGCGGGAGGCGAACGGACCAGGTCGTCCTTCCTCGCGGGCCCTGACGCCACGGTCCCACAGATCCACGAATGTCTGGTAGCGCCATCGGAACGTCTGCAGGCGAAACCGCTCCACCGACGATCCCTTGGTCGCGGCGTGCCGATCGAGACGCTTCAACGCCTGCTCGACAGCGCTACGAGTCTCCCAAGGCGGCCGGGGCAACTGCCCCGCGAAGAACATGTTGTATTCGGCTTCGAGCTTGCGCAGCTGGGCTTCCAGCTCGCGCAGGTCGGTTTCTAGTTCAGTGGCGGCTCGCACGGCTCATACTAGCAGGTCGCTGAACACGCGCACCGAGGGGATCGACCAACAGAGGGGATCGACCCGGTGATCCCGTTGTCCGCCGATGTGCCCGTCTTCAACGACCGGAGCCAGAGGATTCCCATCGCTTACAGCTTCGCGGACCCCTCCACCTTGCTGAGATCCCGGTCGAACGTGCCAAGCGGCAGATGTCCCGCCTTTCGCGCAAGTTCGACGAGGAGGCAGTCGGAGAACCCCAGTGTAGATCGCCGCCGAAACGTCTCAAGTGCCGCCGCCACGGCCTCCGGTTCCTGGAGCGTGAGGTGCTGATGGTTCAGGAGCATCTCGACCGCCCTAGCAACCTGCGCCGCGTCGCGGTCGTAGACCGCCGCTAGCACCCACATGGCTTCGGCAAGGGCCAGCACCGACACCCAGGCGCCGGGTTGCACGAACGCGTCGGCAACCGCCACTTGTTTCGGGTCATCCCGCGTCAGCAACCGCACGAGGACATTCGTATCAACCGCGCGCATGGCGTGCTCGGACGAGCCTCCGGATACCTTCCTTGAGCTCGCTCAGCGCTCGTGGTGGCGGGCTCTCGTGCCCGAAGAGCGCCCGGTGAATCTCCGCGGACGTGTACCGCCCAGACCGCCGGACGACGACCGCGTTCCCCTCTTCGTTCCATTCCAACAGGGAACCCGGCCCGACACCAAGTTTCCGGCGCACCTCGGCGGGTACCGACACCTGACCTTGAGCGGTCACCCGTGATCGTGCGATTGGCATATGCAGTACATTACCACGGTAATGGCTGGATGGCAAGGCTGCCCTTCTCCGCCCAATGTCGCTTGTCGGCCGAACGTCCGACGGATGGGCTGCGCCGCGAAGCGGCGTCTGCTCGATCCGCTTGTTGGACCGACGTGCAGTGCTTGCGAGTTACTTCTTCGATGCCTCTTCTGCCTGCTGCTTCCAATAGTGTGCATCAACCTTGATGAACTCCAGACGAGCAGGGTCAATCCACGAGACGAAGGCGGACGGCGTCTTGCATTTGCCCGCGAAGTTCCGGGTGCGAATCAGAGTGCACTTCTTGCGTGTGCGGGTAAGTCCCACCACGAACTTACAGATCTCGAGATCCGGATTGAAGCTGACGCCGAACAGCGCCAGAAGTCCGCCGGCGACGGGCCGGCCACCGGGGCGTCTTCGACCGACAAGCGGTACGCGAAAAGATACGGATTCTTGTTGGCGAGGACAACGCGGGTCTGATCGCTCTGCTTGTAGCGTCGCTTCCCGCTGGCTGCGCCGGTTCGCGCATCGATCACGTAGTCCTGAACCCCTGTTACAGGAATCGCCCGGCAGACGCCAGGGGGTGTGGTCTGCGATGCGGCGAACGCCGGAAACGCTGCAACAGAAACGACAACAGCGACAACCCTCAAACCCAATCGCATCAAGTCCTCCCGGCGCTGCCATGTTCTTGGAGGGAGCGGCGCCATTCTTACTGCGATAGACGGACACGTCAACGTCTTTCCCGCACCGGCCAATGGATTGGCCAAACGGTCAGTCGGCTGCCCTCTGAGTGACGAATTACGAGCGGATGTCGGACCGATATTGGGGTGAGCACCACGCGTCGGGGAGAGGCCGTATTAGCGGCCCCAATTGCCCGAGCCCATGGAATGGGGTCGTGCGGCCGCCCCTCCCCAACTGCTCGCGGGTGCGGAACGAAACGCCCGTGATCGGACACCCGGGCCGCCACAGCCTCGGATTGGCGCGCAGACCGCGACACAAGGATTGGAGGGAGACCGACGCAGAATAGTTCGCCCAGCGAGGCCGGAATACGCCGGCCGAATCCGTGCTAGACTCCCTCCCGAACACGCCCGGGGAGGGCACCGCCCGTCAGAAAAGGGGTCAGGCACAATTTCTCATTCCCGTCTCATTTGGGATGTCATTGGAGAGTTCAGCATGAATCGGAAGACCCAAACAACCCGTCGCCGGTTCCTCGGCACACTGGCCGGCAGCGCAGCGGCGGCAGCCACCGTCCGGATGGCCGCGTCACCGCGGTCCAGCGAACTGACATTGCCCGACCGCGATCGGTCGTACGCCGCCAACGATCAGATCCAGCTCGCGCTGATCGGCGCGGGGATCCAGGGCACCGGGGACACCATCACGGCCCTGACTGTGCCCGGTATCAAGCTCGTCGCGGCGTGCGACCTCTACGACGGCCGACTGACGGACGCCAAGCGGCGCTGGGGCCAGGACCTGTTCACCACGCGCGACTACCGCGAGGTGATCAATCGAACCGATGTCGACGCGGTCATCGTCGCGACCCCGGATCACTGGCACCGGCAGATTGCCGTCGACGCACTCGGGAAGAACAAGTCGGTCTACCTCGAGAAGCCCATGGTCCAGGCTCTGGGCGAGGGCGAAACCATCATCGCCGCCCAGAAGGCCTCGAAGGCCGTGTTCCAGGTCGGAAGCCAGGGTCTCAGCTCTCTCGGTAATGAGAAGGCCAAAGAGCTGCTTGCTGCCGGTGCCATCGGGAAGCTCAACTACGCGGAGGGCTTCTGGGCTCGCAATAGCCCCATGGGCGCCTGGCAGTATCCGATACCAACGGACGCGTCCGAACAGACCGTCGACTGGGATCGGTTCCTGGGCGCCACCGCGAAGCGCCCGTACGACCCGTTCCGGTTCTTCCGGTGGCGCAACTACAAGGACTACGGCACGGGCGTCAGCGGCGACCTGTTCGTGCACCTCTTCTCGAGCCTGCACTTCGTGACCGGCTCGATCGGCCCGACGACGGTCATGGCCTCGGGCGGCTTGCGCTACTGGAAGGACGGCCGCGATGCCCCCGACATCATGCTGGGCATGTTCGACTATCCGGAAACGGCCGCGCATCCGTCGTTCAACCTCTCGCTGCGCGTCAACTTCGTGGACGGCACGTCCGGGAGCACCTACCTCCGCCTGGTCGGCAGCGACGGCGCGATGGACGTCACCTGGGACGATGTAACGGTGAAATACGCCAAGCGGTGGGATCCGTTGCGCGCCATCCAGAAGGAGTACATGCACGACCCGGAACCGGATGCCCGCAAGGAGATCGTGCCGGCCTCCAACATCGTCTACCGGGTCGAAAAGGGCTACAAGGGCGCGCACTACGACCACTTCAACAACTTCTTCACGGCGATTCGTACGGGTTCGTCGATCGTGGAGGATGCGGTCTTCGGCTACCGCGCCGCTGCGCCAGCCCTGGCCTGCAACCAGAGCTACTACGAGAAGCGCGCCATCCACTGGGACCCGGTCGCGATGAAGGTGGTCCAGGCTGCGAAATAGCGCGCCTGCCGATTATTGCTGTTTCTACCAGGAATGAGGATGTGATGAGACAGGCACGATTGCACCGACTGGCGGCCCCTCTCTTCTTGACCGCTCTCGTCATCTGCCTGCTAGCCACGGGACCGGTGGCACAGGCGCCCAATACGCTGACGCCCGCCGAGAAGGCGGCAGGCTGGCGGCTTCTTTTTGACGGAACCACCACGACCGGCTGGCACGTATTCGGGCGCGACAAGGTCGAGGGCTGGGACATCGCCGACGGCACGCTGATCGCCCTGGGCAAGGGCGGCGATCACGCCAACGACATCGTGACCAACGAGGACTACGAGAACTTCGAGCTGGTCGTCGACTGGAAGCTCTCGCCCCGCGCCAACAGCGGCATCTTCTTCAACGTCGTCGAGCAGGGCTACGACCGGATCTACGCCACCGGGCCGGAGTACCAATTGATCGATGACGAAGGGTGGCCCGACAAGCTGGAGGACTGGCAGCGCTGCGGCGCGAACTACGCGATGCACCCGCCCTCGGCCCATCCGGCGAAACCCGTAGGCGAATGGAATCACACGCGCATCGTCGTGAACGGCGGGCACGTCGAACATTGGCTGAACGGCGTGAAGACCGTCGAGTACCAGTTGTGGACGCCTGAGTGGGAGACGCTCCGCGCGACCGGGAAATGGAAGGACTTCCCCGGCTACGGCAAAGCCAAGAAGGGCAAGATAGGCCTCCAGGACCACGGCAACAAGGTCTGGTTCCGGAACATCAAGGTACGGCCGCTGCTGTAACGATCAAAGGGGAGTGCCCGGCCGTGAGAGATTGTCACAGTCGGGCCTCACCCAGGATCGTGGACGACGGATCAGTGTTCGCCACGTACCGACCGAGTCGCGGGTCTGGAGGCTCGCGCAGTTTGAGGGCGCTGCGGAAGTACCTGGTGTCCAACAGGACGATCTGCGCCCTCTTGCCAACCGGTCCGAACACGCGGGCGTCATAGACACCCTCTTGTGTGCGAAGCGGCGAGTCTTTCGGAACCCGGAAGAAATCTGTGAGCGACGACGCGGCTACTGGAAGGTAATCGCACGACTGATGGCTATCTTCAGCGCCGCCACGCTTGTTGGGCCGTTCATTGAGGATTCCCATCGCTTACAGCTTCGCGGCCCCCTCCACCTTGCTGAGATCCCGGTCGAATGTGCCAAGCGGCAGGTGTCCCGCCTTTCGCGCAAGTTCGACGAGCAGGCAGTCGGAGAACCCCAGTGTGGGTCGCCGCCGAAACGTCTCGAGTGCTGCCGCCACCGCCTCCGGCTCCTGGAGCGTGAGGTGCTGATGGTTCAGGAGCATCTCGACCGCCCTAGCAACCTGCGCCGCGTCGCGGTCGTAGACCGCCGCTAACACCCACATGGCTTCGGCAAGGGCCAGCACCGACACCCAGGCGCCCGGTTGCACGAACGCGTCGGCAACCGCCACTTGTTTCGGCTCGTCCCGCGTCAGCAACCGCACGAGGACATTGGTATCAACCGCGCGCATGGCGTGCCCGGACGTGCCTCCGGATGCCTTCCTTCAGCTCGCTCAGCCCTCGTGGTGGCGGGCTCTCGTGCCCGAAGAGTGCCCGGTGAATCTCCACGGAACTGTACCGCCCAGACCGCCGGACCACGACCGCGTTCCCCTCTTCGTTCCATTCCAACAGGGAACCCGGCCCGACACCAAGTTTCCGGCGCACCTCGGCGGGTACCGACACCTGACCTTGAGCCGTCACCCGCGATCGTGCGATTGGCATATGCAGTACATTACCACGGTAATGACTGGATGGCAAGGCTGCCCTTCCCCGCCCAACGTCGCTGGTCGGCCCAACGCTTGCGCTTCAGCCGCGAAGGCGCTTCCCAGTTGTTCGCTTGGCCGCCGGCGTTCGGCGCGCCTTCGTCGGCTGCAAGCGCCTGTTAGGCGACCGCCGCGGCGGGAACTCCCGTTTCATGTCCTCTAGTGAGATGGTTTGGCCTCGGCGAAACTCAGCCCGGGATCGTTCGATGAGGTCGATGAATTCCGGGTGGCCACTCAAGGTCAAGGATTCCCGATCGGTCGGTCGTAGCGGCACGAGCGCCGCCACCGCCCTGTTCCGCACTGTCAGCACGATAACTTGGTCGCGGCGACCGGCAGCGTATTCAGCCAGTGCGTCGGACGCCTGCGATAGCTTGATGGTCTTCACAGTTGTATCTCCTGCCCGCCGATCCGCAAGACGTTCCGATCCTTGACGCCAACCGCCAGCACTCGAACCGTCGGCGGTGGCCCTTCACTGACATCGTAGAACACTCGCAAGGTCCTGACACGCAATTCCCACGGCGAGACGGGATTTGGCCGGAGCGGCTTTCGATTCCGCGTTTCGGTAAGAGGTTCATTCGGGAGGTGGCGTTCGATGGCGTCAAGAACTGATGCCCGCTGTCCGGCCGTCAATGCCTGAAGATGCGTCTTGACGGAGTCGGCAAACGCGATCTCATGGGCCATGTCGGATTCTCACGTACACGCAGCGATGTTTGCGATCTGCCCCAGGTCGCCTAGACAGTATGACTTCTGCTGAGTGCGAACAATGAGGCTGACCTCCGCCGGTTTCGCGGGTTAGCCTTCCTCGGGCCAGAGCCGCCCAGCTCGCGCGTCTACTTCGCTCGGGCGATCTGACGTCGGTCTACGTGCCGACCGTCGAAGACGAAGCGGTTCGTGATCTCTCGCGGGCGCGCGACGCGGCGATCGGCGTGTTGAAGGACGCGAAGCTGCGCCTGACGTCCTTTCTCCTTCGCCATGGGCTGAACTACTCGGGCCGGGCGACCTGGAACGAGGCGCATCTGCGGTACCTGGCGAAGGTCGTCTGCCCGACACCGGCGCAGCAGATCGTCTGTCAGGAGTCGCTGCGCGCCGTGAGCGAGCAGACAGCGCGAGTCGGCCGGCTCGAGGACGAGCTCGTGGAGATCGCCGCGACGTGGCGGCTGCGTCCGATCATCGACGCGTTCCAGTCAATGCGCGGCGTGCAGAGCCACACGGCCGTGATCATCGCCGCGGAGCTGGGAGACCTCACCCGATTCGACAACCCGAGACCGCTCGCCGCGTTCGTCGGGCTCATCCCGAGTGAGTACTCAACCGGTGCGTCGCGCCGTCTCGGTCCGATCACGAAGGCCGGCAACGGCCACGCGCGCCGCGCACCCGTCGAGGCCGCGTGGGCCTATCGCTATCCGGCGAAGGTGTCGGCGCACCTGCAGCGGCGGATCGAGCGGTGTCCGAAGCCGATCCAGGACATCTCGTGGAAGGCGCAGGTGCGACTGTGCAAGCGATACCGCCGCATGGTCGCGCGCGGGAAGAACCCCAACGTGGTCGTGACGGCCATCGCGCGAGAGATCCTCGCGTTCCTGTGGGCGATCGCGCGGGAGGTGCCGATCGGCGACTGAGCGGAAGGCAGGATGCCAACATGAAGCGCATGTGGCTCCCTCGGCCGATGTCCAGAGGGAATACCTGCTCAGCGAGATCCATCAGTGCACGCAGGTTCTCGCGAAGTGTCGGCAGAGCACGGCGCGCTCGGTCGTCATCGGTCATTGCAGGAACGCAGTCTCTCTGAGCTGGCTAACGACCGCGCATCACCCGCGGCCGCGGGGCGTCAGTTTCCGGCGGCCGTCGGGTGCACGCGCTGGTTAGCCGGCCTTACGTGTCCATGGTTCACACCGCCAGTGGTTCCCTGCCGAACTGTGCTCTCATGCGGGTGATGGACTCAAGGGTCGCGACGTAGTGCGGCAGCGCTGATGGCGGCGCTTCGGCGCGCATCGCTTGGACGTCCGCCCACAGGTCCTCGTCCCAGTTGTTCGGTCCAGGGTTCAAGTGATTGATCTCGAACATCACGTTCGCACGGTTTTCCTGTTCTGCCGCCGCTAACGGGACGATGCGATGAGCCAACTCTGGCGCCGTCTTCACGATGTCGCCGTCGTTGATCCTATCCGCTGCGGAGCCGTGTACCAGAAGCCTGAGGCCCTTGATGCCAGACAACTCCGCTGCGGCGTGTGCCCAAACCACTCCGGTGCCAACGAATTGCGCCGCATGCGTGCCTGCTCGCAGACTCAGGTCGGAGCGAAACCGCAGGACGACAAAGGAACCACAGGCCACACCGATCCGTGCAGGTATTCTGTCGCGCATCAGGGCCACCATGATGGCCTTGCCCATGGAGATCGCCGTGTACACGCAATCGACCGCAATGAAGGCGGAGTCCGAGAAGGCGATTGCCGTCACCTGTGTGTCGGAAAGCAGCTCCCATTCAACCGCTGAGTCCAGCGCCATGTGAAACTTCGTGTAGTTCTTGATCAACCTGTTGTTGCCCACGGACTCGAGACGGACTCCGAGGAAGTCGTTGCGGTTCGGCCTGTCGAGAACGGCGAAATCCCCCTCGTCAACCCGGCACTCCTGAGTCAAGACCGAAAACCCCAGTAGGTCGACGAACAAGACGGCCTTGTCGTCAGCCACGTCTGAACCTCCTCGGCATGCTCGCACACCTCTCGCAGCCCCTCACTTCAGACCACGTGTCTCGGCCCCAGGCAGTGTCGGTCATCGTAGTAGCCAGGCTAACGTCCCAGATGAGCCGCGCCAGCAGCGACATGATCGCACACGACCTCGGGCGCGTCGGCTCCATTTGGATGTTAGCAAGTCATCAGAAGACCTGAACATCGCCAACAGACTTCTCGACCGCGACCGGCCGAAAACCGGGCCTGTACAACGTCGCACGGATGCTTCGATCGAAGTGGTTGCCACGATTCCAGAAAATGTCGTGATCGACAAAGTACTCGAACGTTCCGACCAACTTGGTGTCGCCGGGATATATCGGTTCACGGTGATTGCGGTCCGAAATACGGAAGAACGCGATGTCCGATGAACTGCGCTCCGGAACGTAGAGCACGCTCGCACGCGGCTGCTCGGCAATCCGCGCCGGCATCTCGAGATCGACATGATATTTCGTTATCGGCTCACTGCCAAGATTCGCGAGCGTAACGTCGAGACGATAGTCGTGTCGCTCGGAGTTGATGCGGAGCTCTCTATAGGACAACGCCAGTTCCGCGGAATCCTCGGGACTCCTGCCGCCGGCCACCTGTCCTTCGATCTCGGCGAGCGTTGATGCTTCGGCCCGAGTCTTCCAGGCGCTCAACACTTGAACCGAGTAACGGCCAGGGTCGTTGTCGACGAGCTTTGCGCAGTTCTGACACAGCCAGATGCCGTTCTCGACGGACCGCCGCTGTTGGGCTGTGAGGGCAGCGTCGAATCGTGGCCCCGAGACCGCGGCACCCGTGATGTGAGCCGCCACGCCAATGTTTACGATGCGTTGAGTGTCCGAACGAGGTCCGGTCGTCACACGTCGGCATGAGGGATTCGTCCAGCGTACGCCGACCCGCTTCGCGAGAACGTCGACCGTGTCCCGGGTGAATTCGTCTCTCATGATGATCGGCGTGTGTCTGACCTAGCTAACGCTTCGCGCTGAGCTGCGGCGCTCTCGGTCACATCGGCGCCGACGGCTCCAGCGCGTTGTTAGCCAGCCTTTCGGCTTTCAAACCAGCGGCGCAATGACGCCTGGGTTTCGCCCGAACGTCGCCCGGCAAGAAGACCTTCGACACTGATGTCTTCGTCCAGTTCGGGCCAGTGCAAGCCCTCGCCCTCCCCGATAAGCCGCCAGTTTGCTCGTTCGGCAGGGGTACCGTGTGCGAGTCGCGGATACCAGGTCAGAGGAACCGTGATCGTGCGACCATCGATCATCTCCACCACGAGCGCGGCTTCTGTCAATGACACGTTCTGCGCCCGCGCTTGGCTGACGTCAATCGGTGATAGTGAAGTACTCATTCCATGTCCTCAGAAATAGCTGCTCGTGTGCGATGACGAGCCGTTCAAGATGCTGGAGTTCCGCAGCACCAAAGCCGCCGCTACGAGCCAGCCGTACCGGGTCGAGCCAGAACTTCGCTCGCTGAGTGTCCCGCTCGACGTGGACGTGCGGTGGCTCGCTGCGATCTGCCGAGTAGAAGAAAAACCGGTACGGGCCCTCACGATGGATCGTCGGCACAAGATCAGTGTATCGCTTTGTGCTTCCCGCGGCGGTAAACTGACTGGCTAACGCTCCGCGCTCACCCGCCGGCACTCACGATACCACCAACGCCGGCCGGGTGCAGCGCGTGGTTGGGCTGCTCCGTCCCGGTGTAGAATCTCCTCATGACCCCTAGAGCGCAAGAACTACTTCGAGAAGCGTTGACGCTGCCGATTGACGAACGCGCCGATGTCGCGGCCGAACTTCTGGCCAGTCTTGACGAGGCTGGTGTTGAGGAGCACGCGGAGGTTGAAGCGGCTTGGGCCGCCGAAATTGAGCGACGAGCGCGCCGAGTGATGGCCGGCGAATCGCAGGGCATTCCGTGGGAGGACGTCCGTGCTGGCGCCGAAGCTGAATTGCGCAAGCAGTGATCCCGCGCATTCGATTTGAGGACGAGGCCGACGCTGAGTTTCGCGAGGCGGGCCACTGGTACGAGAGCCGTCGAGCAGGTCTGGGTATTGAATTCTTCGACGCGGTTGACGCCGCTCTTCGCCGGATTGTGGAATTCCCGCGCGCCGGCGCGCCAGTTCCCCGAGTCCCCCGACATTTGCCCGTCAGGCGACTTGCGGTGAATCGCTTCCCATATCACGTCGTTTACCTCGACACGCCTGACGCACTCCGAGTTCTCGCCATCGCGCATGACCGGCGGAAGCCGGGTTACTGGAAGAGCCGTCTGGCGTAGACGGCGAGTCCCTACATCGGTCAGCCCAACGTCCGCGCTGAGCCGCGCGCCGCAGCGACAGAATAGCACCCAGACCGTCAGGCGCGACGGCTCCAGCGCGTGTTGGACGGCCCCTTATCGCGGTGCAATGCTTCTTCGGTACTTCTCAAGATAGATCGTTGATCTCGCATACCCGATTCCTGTGCTGATGGTCAGGTCCATGGTGTCGATGACACCCTTGGTGGCCTGCAGTGGGTCGACGCCCATAATGCGGACTGAGCCCGCTGCAGCTCCTGCGTCGATCTGCTGCCGCAACTCGAGAAGGCCCTTTCCGATGCCGCCGAGACGCATGCTGACAATACCAAGCACCGTTCCATCCGCTCCGAGCAATGCGCTACCCGACACACCCTTGTTCACGGGTGCCTGCAACCCGAGGATGCCTTCGGCGGCCAGGATACCAGCAAGCCAACCGCGATGAGTAAGCATGAGGGGTGAGTCAAGTGGGTACCCGGAAAAGAAGATGGGATCTCCGACATGAAGTGCGCTGCCCTCGGCGTAGAAGCGAACCGGAGGCAGCTTGCCGACAAGGGGCTTGGCCAAGCGAAGGATCGCGAAGTCGAACAGCATGGGCTCAGGACTTGCGTCCGTCGGCAGGCTGACGACCTCGGCCGCGATCTCTTGCCCGTCAACTGAAATGACGCGAATGTCTGGCGCCAATTCGAAACTGACGTCCTTAACGACACCCTTGTCCGCCTTTGCTGACCATTTACGAGCTACGACGTGAAAACAGGTAGCAACATGCTGATTGTCCAGAAAGAAGCCAGAGCCGGCAGCGGTTTTTCCGTCGATCAGGACGCGAGCCGCAAGTGTGCGGCTGACCTCAACGATCCCTCGATCGGTCGCGCTTTCAGCGGGACCAACCTGAGCATCGCTCCTGAAGGCCAGCGCCAGAAGGAACAGAATCAACAAGGTTAATCGACGCATAGTTCGACCTCCCGAATGTCCGTCCAACGGCTGGCGTTCACCCGCGCCGGCCCACGATACAGCTGGCCGGCGTCGGGTGCAATGCCGTGTTAGGCGCCGTCCCTGTCGTTAGGGCAGAAATTGCTCGACGTACTCCAGGTAGCCCTGGCGGCCGTTTCTCTGGTTCCAAAGTCGTGCAGATCTTCGAAGCCGCTTCAGACACTGCACGATTGCCGCGACAGGGATCGGGGCCGGCGCCACGCCACGCCCTGCCGAAGACGGCATCGACGCCCGCCCCAACCGCCATTCGCACACCCGCCTGCACGCCTCAACCACGAGCCCTGCCCGATCGGACAGTGGGATGAGCGGCCAGGATCGGCCTTGCTCGTCGAGACCGTACCCCCGGACGAGGGCGTCCAACGCCTCGATGACGTCCAAGTCGAGCAGTTTCGGTTCGTTCTTGTGAACCGATGTGATGGCGAATTCGATGTTCTGGAGAACGTCAGCGTGTTCGTCTTCGATCGCCATGCGTCACCGGATCCGAAGTGTGCCTGAACCCGTCTCTCGATCCTCGCCGGTCCAGCCCTGCGTGCGCCTAACGCTTGCCGCTCAGCCGCGAGCGGCGAGATCGATGTTTCACTCTACCGTGATCTTCCCGCCGCTCGTCGGCTGCAGCGGCTGTTAGGCACCTACGGGTCCCTGGCTGCTCACTCGAGGCGCGCTTAGTGATCACGACCCCTTCCGGCCTGTCGCAATACCTGCCAACAGCGATGCCACAAATGCGGTGATGAACGCGATGAACAACGACGTGTTGGTCGACACGACTGCACCCGCTCCGGAGGATCGCTCCCTTGCGGCGTTCTGAGCTTTATCCCAGGCCCTTTGAACTGCATCCGGCGCGAGCATGCATGCAAGGACAATAGTGAGAAGCAGATAGAGACCAAAAAGGCTAAGCCATGGCCACTCTCCTAATTGGTCCCAAAAGGATGGATATGGATTTGTTGGTTCATCGCTTAACCAGCTGAGCAGGGACTTCGTTGGAGACAGCCAATTAGCGACAAAGCAGACCACCGTCAATGATGCCATGACGTTCCGCCAGCCGCGCACAGTGAACACAGTTCGGATCACCGCGTGCGTGACGGTTCTTTGTTCTCCAATGTTCGATACCATCCTCTGCAGAATCCAGTGCAAGCACGTACCCACCACGAATCCCAGAACAGTAAGCAGAAGGAATTGCTCCATTTTGGTCATGGTGTCGTCCTCGTTGATATTGAAGATGAACGAGTTGGTGGGTTAGCTTGAACGGCCGCAACAGCGAGGCGAATCTCATTCTCGACCCACCCCGAAGGAGCCTTGTCAACAAGGTACTGTAGCAGGGCGCCGGCGTAGAGCACCCTAGAACCGTTAGCCAAGTAGATTTTGTCAAGTTCCGCAAGCGTCTCATCCTGGGCGCCCCAAGCGCTCTTCGCGGATCGGACTGCATGCGATAGTATCGCCTTCAGGTCGTCGAAGTTTGGGTCGGGAATCCTTTGGCCTACTTTCCGGTGCTCTCGCTGCTGGGCCTCCCACTGTCTGACGGTTACGGCAAAGAATTCCTGCAGTTTGGTCGGCGGTGGTTCGGACCAACCTCGCGCAAGAGCTTGCTCGATGGGTTCGCCCCGGAATTGGGCGAAGAAGAGAGTGGATAGCTTTAGCCCGACGATGACGAGTCCGACAACGACAACCAGGGAAACTAGACCTCGGCGAAGAGTACTCGGTGGTTCTGGTTGCGCGCTTTTCGGCGTCCCGCTGAGTATACCTCTACCTTGGTCCCAGCGGTTGAGGTGCACGCCCACGGCGAACGCGAGTGAAGCAATGAGCCAGATCCTGAAAGTCCATCTGAATCCGGGTGAATCGAGGATTGATGGAGACACCGAGCCCTTGGCGAAGAATCCGTCGCCCCAGGCGATGTAACCTCCACCTATTCCGATCACAACCAAGATAATCATGCACGCGATGGTGAGGGGAAAGCCTACGAGTATCAGGAAGCTGCAGAGGCCAGCCCATCCCTTGGATTCACGTGGTTTCGACATGTTCATCTCCTCGTACCGTTTCTGGGCATTGACTACGGTCGCGAACGGCCCGTTGAGCGCAAGTGATCCTCCCAGCGGGCACGAATGACACAAAGACGAGGATGGGGTGCCTAACGCCCGGCGCTGAGCCGCGGCGCTCTCATGCCCATGCGCCGTCGGCTCCAGTGCCTGTTAGACAGCATGCTTCCACCCCGAAGAAGCGAGCTGCCCACGATCCCGAGTGCGGAGCGCCAACCAGATACTCGCCCCTACCAGCAAGGGCGCCGAAGTCGTGCCTGGCAACCATCGTTGGAAGAACAGTGAGCCGCCCAAGTGGCCAACGCCGTTCAGGAACATGATGACAGCCAACACCCATGAGGCCAGCCGAGTACCCACGGCACCCTGACGCACCGTCCGACCCAACAACGCCAGTACGATCACCAGGAGAGCGAGGCCGGCGAGCCAGATGCCGAATGTGAATGTCGGCATCGGAAACCAAGGGACGCGAGCGCGGATCGAAAGCACCAGCGGGTTGTAGAAACCGAGGAAATCGGTCGCAGCTTCGTCAACCACATGCGTTGCGAGGGCCGCGACGAGCAGGAACCATGCCTGTACATGTCGCGAGGCGCCTGCGTCCGCAGGTCCGGATCCGCTCGTCGACGACCTTGTCTCCATCCCGAGTTCTCTTCATGCTGTCTAACTTCACATAGGTGGATGGAGTCAATTGCTGGTCAGCCGCCCGGTGCGCCTCCGCTCGCGCTTGGGAACCATCCACCACTCGCGGGCATTATTGCCGCCATTCCGACCTGGGACAAGTCCTTCTACCAGTGCGATTTGCCTGAATTCGTCGGCGTCCGGACCTGGAATTGGTGCCGGCGCCAATCGCCCGGAAATCCCGGGATAGACGGAAGGTGCCATTCCCAGGATTGGCGTCAACGCGCTAGCGTGGCAGAAGGTACCAGAGCAGAGGCAGCCACAGCTCGCGCGCGTACGGCACGGGCCGATCGTCGATGAGCACCTCACTGGTGTCCACATGCCCGACCAGCCGCCAGAGGTCCCGAAGCGCCTCGACCTGATCGGGTCTGAAGCGTGCGCGATGCCGAAGACTGTCTCCGGCACCAGATTCGATGTAGTCGCCAGTCGCCTTCGCCCGATCGACGGCTATCGCGTACTCGGCTCCGGCAAACGGCGAAAAGACGATGGTGTACGAAAACGGGCGCGCTATCGGGTGCTCGAAGAGTGCCTCCTGCAGATCGGGGTCGAGTCGGGCCAGTTCTTCGTCCGATGGTTCTTCGGTCAGATCGGCATAGGGCCAGAACTGGTCCCGCGGGCGAAAGCGTGGCGCCTGGTCGGGGGCGGCGCCAGCAGCGGGCACGAACGGCGTCGGGTTCAGTGGTGAGTCGGCCATCGACCGGGCGTCAGCAGGCCGCGCGGACATCGGCGCGGGATTCTGGCTGATGGTATCCTGAGAGCGCGAACAACTGCAACATGGCCGACCTGCGTGTGATTCCATCGATTGAGCAGCTTCGGCAGCGCCCGGCGATACGCGCGCTGGTCGAACGTTTTGGCCACGCCGCCGTGGTGCAGGCCTTGCGGGAAGAAACCGAGGCGCTGCGGCGCCGGTTGGCCATCGGGCAGAGCGACGCAGCCGCAGACCCCGAAGCGGCCGCGGCCCTGATCGAGACCGGACTTCAGCCCAGGCTCGCCGGCGTCTTCAGCCCTACGCTCCGGCCGGTGATCAATGCGACCGGCGTCATCATCCACACCAATCTCGGACGCGCGCCATTGTCGGCGGCGGCACTCGAGCAGGTCGTCAGCGTCGGTCGACGGTATTCAACGCTCGAGTACGATCTTGATCAGGGCGGTCGCGGCCACCGCGACCGCCACACGGAGCAGTTGCTCACCCGCCTGACCGGAGCGCAGGCTGCCGTCGTCGTCAATAACAACGCCGCGGCCACCCTGCTCATGTTGACGGCGCTCGCCGCGGGCCGGGAGGTGATTGTCTCCCGGGGAGAACTGGTCGAGATTGGCGGCGGCTTCCGGGTGCCGGAGGTGATGTCGCAGTCGGGGGCGATCCTCAAGGAGGTCGGCACCACGAACCGCACGCGCGCCGCCGACTACGCCGCCGCGCTGTCGGAACGGACGGCCTTGATCCTGCGGGTGCACCGGTCGAACTTTCGGATCGAGGGATTCACCGAACAGCCCTCGATCGAGGAACTGGTCGCGGTTGGCAACCAGGCCGGGGTGCCGGTGGCCGACGACCTCGGCAGCGGGAATCTGGTGCAGCAAGCGGCGTCATCCGGCGAACTGGCGGGCGTACGGCTGGAGCAGGTGCCCGGCCTCGATCGCGTCTTGCGCGGAGAGCCGACGGTGGTGGGCAGTTTAGCTGCAGGCGCCGCCGTGTTGTGCTTCAGCGGCGACAAGATGCTGGGCGGCCCGCAGGCCGGCATCATCATCGGGCGGCTGGACCTGGTCGAGCGCATTCGCCACCATCCACTGATGCGCGCGCTTCGCGTCGACAAGATGACCTACGCCGCGCTGAGCGGCACGCTGGTCGAGTATCTGACCGGAAGAGCCGCGGCGACGATTCCCGTCATCGGGATGTTGACGCGCACGCCAGCCGGGATCGAAGCGCGGGCGCGGCAACTGGCGGATCGGCTTGCGTCGTCGGGGCTCTACACCACCGACATCGTCGACGGCGAATCCACCATCGGTGGCGGCACGACGCCGGGCATGACGCTGCCGACGCGGCTGCTGGCACTAACCCGTCAGGAATGGTCGGCCGATCGGCTGGAACACGCGCTTCGTCGTCTCGATCCACCCGTCGTGGCTCGGATCGAACACGATCGCGTGGTGCTGGATCTGCGGACCGTCTTCGAGGATGAAGACGAGGTCCTGGCCCGCGCCCTCTGTACCCTGGCCTAAGGCCAATACTGTTCACATACCGTCACCCCGGTGAAAACCGGGGTCCAGTGTGGTCACCCTGACTGGATTCCGGGTTCCGCTGCGCGGCCCCGGAATGACGGCAGAGCGCTTACTGAAAGGCATTGGGCCTAAGGCGCCGAACCCTCGATGAGCGAGTTCAGAAGATCGAGGCGACGGAACTGGCGGCCAGATCGAGCAGTCGGGTGGGCAGCACGCCCAGATAGAACAACACCGCAGCGGAGACCGCCAGCGCCACCATGGCCGCCGGCGAGGGCTTCGGCAGAGCCGCTTGACTCGAGCGCTCTGACATGAACATCACCACGACCACGCGCAGGTAGAAAAACACCGACACCACGCTGGTCAACACGCCGATGATCGCCAGGCTGTACTGGCCGGCGCTGATGGCCGCCGTAAAGACGTACCACTTCGCCATGAATCCCGCCGTGGGCGGAAATCCGCCTAGCGACAGCAGGAACACGGTGAGCAGACCGGCCACAAACGGATTCGTGTACCACAGGCCGGCATAGTCCCGAAGCTGTTCGCGCGGGGTGTCGGGTTCGCTCACGATCGCGATTACCGCGAAGGCGCCCAGGTTGGTGATCGCGTACACCAGCAGGTAGAACAGGAGGGACGCCTTGCCGACATCGTTGCCCGACACCAGGGCCACCAGCAGGTAGCCCGCGTGCGCGATGCTGGAATAGGCCAGCATGCGTTTCAGATTCGTCTGCGCGACGCCCACCACGGTTCCGAGCACCATCGTGCAGATGGCAATCACCCAGATGACGGGACCCCAGTCCTCCCGCATCGGACCAAACGCGGACATGAACACCCTGGCGAAGGCGGCAAACGCCGAGGCCTTGACCGCCGTTGACATGAATCCGGTGACGATGGTCGGTGCGCCTTCGTAGGCATCGGGTGTCCACATGTGGAAGGGCACTGCCGACACCTTGAACGCGAAACCCACCAGCAACAAGCCCATCGCCACCAGCAGCAGCGGATGACCGTCCAGCGATCCTGACGCAATGGCACCGCCGATCCGATCCAGTCTGGTGCTGCCCACCAGGCCGAACGTGAACGCGATGCCGTACAGGAAGAACGCGCTCGAGAACCCGCCCAACAGGAAGTACTTGAAGGCGGCCTCCGTCGAGGCGAACGACTCGCGGCGCAGGCCGGTCAGCACGTAGACGGCCAGCGAGAACACCTCAAGCGCCAGGAAGATCACGAGCAGATCGTTGGCAATGGCCATCAACATCATGCCGGCGAGCGCGAACAGCATCAGTGCGTAGTACTCGCCGACCGGCAGTTTGTAGCGCTCGAGGATGCTCGACGAGAACACCACCGTGAGCACGCCAACCATCACCAACACGAGGCCGACGAACAAGCCGAAATCGTCGGCCACGACCACGCCAAAGCTCTCGGCATGCCGGCCCCACAGCAGCACCGACGAGACGCCGGCTCCAAGCAGTCCGATGATGGCCAGCCCGCCGATGGGCATGCGCTCGCCCTTCTTGCGAAAGGCCTCGGCCAGCATGCACGTCAGGCCGGCCAGCGTGACGCAGATAACAGGAATGACGGCGTTCAGAGCTGGACCAATCATGGACACGCTATTCACCTGGCAGCCACTGCCGCAGCGTGCGGCGAAACCTGTTTGGCGGACCGGCTGGCCGGCGTCGGCGTCAGCTGCACCATCCGTCGCGGCTGGGCCTCGGCCATCCTGGCCACCAGCCGATCGACGGCGGGCTTCATCGGGTTCAGGAATATCGAGGGCGCGACACCCATGAGGATGGTCATCGCGACGATCGGCACCAGGATCGCCCACTCACGCGGGCTGAGGTCCTTCATGCCCTCGTTCTTCGGGTTGGTCACCGCACCGTAGTTGACGCGCTGAAACATCCAGAGCATGTACACCGCGGACAGAATCACGCCTGTGGCTGCGATCGCGGCAAAACGCGGGTCCCACCGAAACGCGCCGAACAGGATCAGGAATTCCCCGACAAAGCCGTTCAGGCCGGGCAGGCCAATCGACGACAAGGTCACGACGAAGAAGGCCGCCACCAGCCTGGGTGCCACGTGTTTGAGGCCGCCAAACTCGCTGATGAGCCGCGTGTGCCGTCTGTCGGACAGCATCCCGACGATCAGGAAGAGACCGCCGGTGGACACTCCATGGTTCAGCATCTGGTAGACGGAACCCTGCAGGCCCTGGACATTCATCGCGGTGATGCCCAGCACCACGAAGCCCAGGTGGCTCACGCTCGAGTAGGCCACCAGTTTCTTCATGTCCGGCTGCACCATGGCCACCAGCGCGCCGTACACGATGCCAATGACGGCCAGTGACGCCAGGTAGGGCGCGAAGGCTACCGCCGCATCCGGGAACAGCGGGAATGCAAAGCGCACAAGGCCGTACGTGCCCATCTTCAGCAGCACGCCCGCCAGAATCACCGAACCGGCGGTGGGAGCCTCGACGTGGGCATCGGGCAGCCAGGTGTGAAACGGGAACAGCGGCACCTTGATGGCGAACGCCAGCGCAAAGGCCAGGAAGAACCAGGTCTGCAGGTGGCGCGGGATGCTCATCTCCAACATGGCCTGATAGCTGAAGCTGTAGGCCCCGGTGGCCACGCTGTGCATCCAGGCCAGGCTGAGGATGGCCACCAGCATCAGCACGCTGCCGGCCAGCGTGTAGAGGATGAACTTGACGGCGGCGTAGATGCGGCGCTCGTACCCCCAGACCCCGATCAGGAAGTACATCGGGATCAGCATCGCGTCCCAGAAGATGTAGAACAGGAACATGTCCAGCGACAGGAACACGCCCACCATCGCGCTTTCCAGCGCCAGCATGAAGAAGGCGAACACCTTCACCTTCTTGTGAACCGACTCCCACGAGCACAACAGCGCCAGCGGCGTCAGAAACCCCGTCAGCACCACGAGAAACAGGCTGATGCCATCGACGCCGACCGCGTACTGAATGCCGAAGGCGGGAATCCAATCCACCCGCTCGACGAACTGGAAATCGGCCGACATCGCATTGAAGCCGGCCCACAGCCGGAGCGTCGCGGCGAACTCCAGGAGCGAGATCCCAAGCGCCAGCCACTGGATCAGGCGGTCGCGCCCGTGCTCGCGGTTGGGAACGAGCAGCAGCAGGACCGCGCCGGCCAGCGGCAGCGCGATGAGCAGAGACAGCATGGGCACTACCGCCATACGTAATATCCGAGAATCAGGACCACGCCCACGAAGATCGAGAGGGCATACGCCCGCATCGATCCGGTTTGCAGGCGCCGCAGCATCGCGCTCCAGCCGGTCACGACCATCCCCGTGCCGTTGACGGCTCCGTCAATCACGCCCACGTCGACCATCGTCCACAACCCACGTTCGGAGAACCGTCTGATCGGTTCGACGATGGTGGCGTGGTAGACCTCGTCGACGTAGTACTTGTTCAGCAGCAGCCGGTGCACCCTCGGAAGGCTTCCGGCCAGGCGGTCGGCGGCGGCGCGGTTTCGGACAAAGAAAAACACCGCAATCCCGATCCCGGCGACGGCAATGCCGCTCGACAGGCCCATCAGGCCGAGCTCCAGCGCGCGCTCGTCGTGAACCCGTCCGGACGTGATAGCCCCTTCGCCCGCCGCCGGTTCAGCGGCGTGTTCGGCGGCGGCCTCGATTCCGGGCACCGCGAAGCTGGGTGCCAGGAAGTGCTCGATGCGGTTGCTCCCGCCAACCGCCGCCGGTACTCCGACGTAACCAGCGACGATCGACCCTATGGCCAGTAACACGAGTGGAATGGCCATGGCCTTCGGAGCATCATGGCCGCCTCCGCCAGGCCCGGCTATGGCATGCCCGCCGGATTGGTGTGCGGCCCGATGCCCAACGTCGTGTCCGGCCCCGCCTCCTGCGACGGCCCGCTCCCCGTGAAACGTCAGGAACACGAGCCGGAACATGTAGATGGCGGTCAGCAACGACGTGACCGCGGCAATGCCCCAGATCAGGATGTGTCCGCCGGCGTAGGCGCGGAACAGGATCTCGTCCTTGCTGAAAAACCCAGAGAGCAGCGGTACGCCGGCAATGGCCAGCGCACCGATCAAGAACGTCCAGTATGTGATGGGCAGGTCGCGCCGCAGCCCTCCCATTTTCCTGATGTCCTGTTCACCGGCCAGCGCATGGATGACGGCGCCTGAACCGAGGAACAACAGCGCCTTGAAAAACGCGTGGGTGTAGAGGTGAAAGATGCCGGCGGCAAACGCGCCGACGCCCATCGCCACGAACATCAGGCCCAACTGCGACACGGTCGAGTAGGCGAGCACCCGCTTGATGTCGTTTTGCACCAGGCCGATCGTGCCGGCCAGAAGGGCCGTGGCCACACCGATGCCTGCGACAATCGCCATGGTCTCGGGCGCGTGCCCGAACAGCACGGCGTTGCGCCCGATCATGTACACACCGGCTGTCACCATCGTGGCCGCATGGATCAGGGCCGACACCGGTGTCGGGCCCTCCATCGCGTCTGGCAACCATACGTGCAGCGGAATCTGGGCCGACTTGCCCGTCGCCCCCAGAAACAGCAACAGCGTGGCGATCGAGATCACGCCGAAGCCCGCCTCGGGCGGCACCTGCCCTGCCAGATGGGCCACGCCCTGGAAGTCGAGGGTGCCAAACTGCACCCACACCAGGAACATGCCCAGCAGGAACCCGAAGTCGCCGATGCGGTTCACGATGAACGCCTTCTTGCCGGCGTCGGAGGCCGAGCGTTTGGTGAACCAGAAGCCGATCAGCAGGTACGAGCAGAGACCCACGCCTTCCCAGCCGACAAACATCACCGGGAAGTTCGCGCCGAGCACCAGCACCAGCATGAATGCCGCAAACAGGTTCAGATAGGAGAAGTACCGCGCGTATTCGCTGTCGCGCTCCTCGTGCATGTAGGCGGTCGAGTACACGTGAATCAGGAAGCCGATCCCGCTCACCACCAGGATCATCACGGCCGCCAGAGGGTCGAGCCGCAGCGTGATGGGGACCGACAGCGTGCCCGACTCGAACCAAGTCCCCACGTGGTCGACCATGCCGCGTTCGGCCGCGGGCATCCCGGAGAGCGACCAGACCGCGGCGGCCGACACCAGAAACGCGCCGAACATCAGCAGGCAGGCCACGCCGCCCGACAGGGCCTTCGGGAGACGGCGCCCGAACGAGGCGTTGATCAGGAACCCGAGAAACGGCAGCAGCGGAATGAAGCGCAGCACGAATCCCCTCACCACTTCAAGCTGGTGAACACGTCCGGATTAAGCGTCTCGCGGTGGCGGAACAGCGCAATCACGATCGCCAGCCCCACCGCGGCTTCGGCCGCCGCCACGGTGACGACAAAGAACATGATCACCTGCCCGTCAGCCGAGCCGAGCGCGCGGCCGAAGGCGATGAACGCCACGTTCACGGCATTCAACATCACTTCGATCGACAGCAGCACGGTGATCACGTTGCGCCGCAGGAACACGCCCATGGTGCCCGTGGCGAACAGGATGGCCGACAGCGTCAGGTAGTGTTCGAGAGGAACCATCGCGCTACAGCTCCCGCTTGGCCAGGACCACGGCGCCCACCATGGCCACGATGATCAGGATCGACGTCACTTCGAACGCAAAGGCATAGTCGGTGAACAGCACCCGTCCCAGCTCGCGCACCGAACCCAGGGTGCCCGGGTCTGCGCCCGCGCCACCCGCCAGCAGTCCGTCGCGGGTCCCCTCGGCCCGGACAAGCGCCCAGATCAGTTCCGCGGTCAGCACGACGGCCAGGACGGCGCCGATACGCAGGGGACCGCCCGCGGTCAGGGATCCGGCCGGCGGATCGTCCTCCTTGTGCGCGTTGAGCAGCATCACCACAAACAGGAAGAGCACCATGATGGCGCCGGCATAGATGATGATCTGGATGACGGCCGCAAAGGGCGAGTCCAGCAGGATGTAGAGGCCCGCCAGCGCCGCAAACGACACGATGAGCAGCAGCACGCTGTGCATCGGGTTGCGCTGCAGCACCACCAGCAGCGACGCGACCACCGCGACTGTGCCGAACAGGTAGAAGAGCACCACGTCAGTAGCCAAAGTAAATGACCCCCGCTGCTGTCACGATCAGGTTGACGGCCGCCAGCGGCAGCAGCACTTTCCAGCCGAAGGTCATCAGCTGGTCGTACCGCAATCGGGGCAGCGTCCAGCGCATCCAGATGTAGAAAAACAGAATCGCGCCGATCTTGATCAAGAACCAGATCCAGCCCAGGTAGTCGGGCAGCCACGGGCCATGCCAGCCGCCGAGGAACAAATCGGTGGCGACGGCCGCCGCCGTCACCATGTTGATGTACTCCGCCAGGAAGAACATCATGAACGGCGTGCTGCTGTACTCGGTGTGGTAGCCGGCTACCAGCTCCTGCTCCGCTTCGGGAAAGTCGAACGGGGCGCGGTTCGTCTCGGCGATGCCGGCGATCATGAAGATCACGAACCCCACCGGCTGCAGGAACACGAACCACCGTGGGATGAAGCCGAGCCAGGTGCCGGCCTGCGCGTTGACGATGTCGGTGAGCGAGAGCGAACCGGCCACGACGATCACCGACGCCAGCGACAGCCCGTACGACAGTTCGTAGCTGATCATTTGCGATACGGATCGCAGCGCCCCGAGCAACGAGTACTTGCTGTTCGAACTCCAGCCGGCCAGCACGATGCCGTACAGGCTCACCGACGTGATGGCGAATATCACCAGCACGGCCACGTTGACGTCGGCGATCTGCAGCGACATCGGCGTGTCGAGGAGGCCGAACAGCGTGGTCTTGGCGCCAAACGGCACGACGGCGAAGGCCGCAAACGCCGCCGTGGCGGAAATCAGCGGCGCCAGCATGAACAGCAGGCGATCGGCCCCAAGCGGCCGCAGCGTTTCTTTGAAGATCAGCTTCACGACATCGGCGATCGGCTGCAGCATGCCCTTGGGCCCGACCAGGTAGGGGCCGTAGCGCTGCTGGATGATGGCGGCGACCTTGCGCTCGGAGTACACCATGATGGCCGCCGCCAGCAGCAGCAGGCCGAAGGTGGCGAAAATGATACCGACCTGGGCGAAATAGACGGGAATCATGCGTGTCCGCACCGCCAGGGCGCGTGGAGCGGGCATCGCCCCTCGCGGATGTGCGCTTCGTACTCGTGCCGGAAGTGTTGCAGCGTGCTCAGCACCGGCGCCACCGCGGCGTCGCCGAACGGGCACAACGTCTTGCCGGCGATGTTGTTGGCCACGCTCAGCAGCAGGTCGAGGTCGCGCATTTCGCCCGCGCCGGACTCGATCTTCTGCAGGATTTTGAGCATCCAGTCGGCGCCTTCGCGGCACGGTGTGCACTTGCCGCACGACTCGTGCGCGTAGAAGTGCATCAGATTCTCGGCGGCCCAGACCATGCACGTCGAGTCGTCCATCACGATGAGCGCCGCCGAGCCCAGCATCGAGCCGGCCTTCGCGATTCCGTCGAAGCTGGCCTCGGTGTCGAGCGTGTCTGGCAGCAGCACGGGCGTGGAGGATCCGCCCGGAATCACCGCCTTCAACGCGCGCCCGTCACGGATGCCGCCTGCGTAGTCATAGATGAGCTCACGCAGCGTGGTCCGCATGGACGCCTCGTACACGCCGGGGCGCGTCACGTGGCCACTGATACAGAACAACTTCGGCCCGCCGTTTTTCTCCGGGCCAAGGGCCGCGTACCACTCGGCGCCCTGGCGCAGGATGGGAGGCACGTTGGCCAGCGTCTCCACGTTGTTGACGATCGTGGGGCACCCGTACAGGCCGACCACGGCCGGAAAGGGCGGCCGCAACCGGGGCTGGGCGCGTTTGCCCTCGAGCGACTCGAGCAGCGCCGACTCTTCGCCCGCCTCGTAGGCACCAGCGCCACGGTGCACGTAGATGTCGCAGTCGAAGCCGCTCCCGAAAATCTGGCGTCCAAGGTACCCGCCGGCGTGGGCTTCAGCGATGGCCGATTCCAGCACGTCGGCCACGTGGTGGAACTCTCCACGAATGTAGATGTACGCCACCTTCGCGCCGATGGCGTAGCACGCGATCGCGCAGCCTTCGAGCACCAGATGCGGATTGCGCTCCATCAGCACGTGATCCTTGAACGTGCCGGGCTCGCTTTCGTCGGCGTTGCAGCAGACGTACGTCGGTTTGGATGAGCCTTTCGGCACGAAGCCCCACTTCATGCCGGTGGGAAAGCCCGCGCCGCCACGGCCGCGCAACCCCGACGCCTTGACGATGTCGATGACCTGGCCGGGCGGCATGGCCAGCGCGCGGCGCAGCCCTTCGTAGGCGCCGTGCCGCAGGGACACGTCGAGCGTGAAGCTGTTCGGCTCGCGAACGAAACTGGTGAGGACAGGTTCGAACATCTACCCTGCTACCTTCGTTCCACGCACAGGTGACACCCGCTCAACGCCTCGGGGCCGCGCGCCAGCAGGTCGTCCACCAGCCGCACGGCCGCCTCCCGAGACAGGCACTCGTGCCAATGGTCGTTCACCATCACCACCGGCGCCCGATCGCAAGCGCCCAGGCACTCCACTTCGAGCAGCGTAAAGGTGCCCGTCGGATCGGTCTCGCCCGGCCTGATGCCCAGCTTGTTGGCCAGCTCCTTGGTGACGCACTCGGCGCCATTGAGCGCGCACGACAGCGTGCGGCAGACCTGGAGGACGTACTTCCCAACCGGCTTCGAGTAGAACATCGTGTAGAACGACACGACGTCCTCGACGTCGGCTGGCGTCACCCCAATCACACCGGCCACGTGCTCCATCGCCTCGGCCGACACGTAGCCCTGTTGCCGCTGCACCAGGTACAGCGCAGGCAACAGCGCCGACCGCCGCCGCTCGGGCGGGTAGCGCCTGGCCATCTCTTCGAGGCGCGCGCGGTTCTCGGGCGTGTAGGCAAACGGCTCGCCCTGCTCGGGCAGACGGCGCTCCGAGCGGTGGAGCCCCGTGTCGTATGGCATCGTCGGGTGGAATGTCACCGGTCCACGTCCCCCATCACCACGTCGATCGAGCCAATCACGCTGATCACGTCGGCAATCAGCCCACCCTTGACCATCGTTTCCAGCGCCTGGCAGGCCATCAGCGACGGCGAACGCATCTTCACGCGGCACGGCCGGTTACCGCCGTCAGACACCACGTGGCAGCCATGCTCGCCGCGCGGCCCCTCGACGGGCACGTAGGCTTCGCCGGCGGGCACCGTGAATCCCTGCGAGTAGATCAGGAAGTGCTGGATGAGCGCTTCCATCTCAGTGTAGACCTTGTCTTTCGGCGGCGGCACCACGCGCGGGTCGTCGGCCGCGAAGGTGCCGCGCGGGCCAATCCGCTCGAGCGCCTGGGTACAGAGGCTGACGCTTTGCCGCATCTCGTCCATGCGCACCAGGTAGCGATCGAAGACATCGCCTCTGGCTCCGACCGGCACATCGAAGTCAAACGTCTCGTACCCGCAGTAGGGGAACGCCTTGCGCACGTCGTAGATCGAACCCGACCCGCGGGCGTTCGGGCCTACCAGGCCCCATGCGTGGGCGTCGGCCTTGGAAATCACCCCGACGTTGCGCGTGCGGCGCACGAAGATCTCGTTCTTCGTCAACAGGTCCTCGAACTCGTCGATCTTGCCAGGCAGCCGATCCAGAATCTGCCTCACCGCGTCGTGGAAGCCGGGGGGCAGGTCCTCGCGCAGGCCGCCGACGCGGATGTAGCTGGGAAACATCCGGAAACCGGCAATCAGCTCGTTCACGTTCAGGAGGCGCTCGCGCTCGTTGAACGTGTAGAGCATCACGGTGACGGCGCCCAGTTCCATGCCGTGCGAGCCCAGCCAGACCAGATGACTGTTCAGCCGCTGCAGCTCGACCAGCAGTACGCGGATCCATATCACGCGGTCGGGCATCTGGAGGCCGAGCAGTTTCTCCACGCTCAACACGTAGCTCAGCGTGTTCGAGTGGGAGCTCAGATAGTCCATCCGCTCGACCAGCGGAATCACCTGTTGCCACTTCTTCTGCTCGGCCGTCTTTTCGATGCCGGTGTGCAGGTAGCCGACCGTCGGCTGAATCGCGAGTACGGTTTCGCCGTCCAGCGTCAGCACCAGGCGCAGCACGCCGTGCGTCGAGGGGTGCTGCGGCCCCATGTTCACCGTCATCGTCTCGGTGCGCAGCTCAGGCATAGAGCTCCCGTTCGATCAAGGCGCACATCGCGTGCAGCAGCGTGCGGTGCACTTCCTGGACGCGGGCCGTTGAGGACGCCGGCACATTCACGTGGATGTCGGCCGCCGCGCCCACCACACCGCCCGACCGGCCGGTAAGCGCAATGGTCGTCAACCCGGCAGCCCGCGCCACGGTGATCGCCTCGAGCACGCTCTGAGACCCGCCACTGGTCGAGATGCCCAGCAAGACGTCGCCCAGCCGGCCGATGGCATCCACCTGCCGGGCAAACACGCGTTCGTACGAGTAGTCGTTGGCGATCGCGGTCAGAATGCTCGTATCCGTGGTGAGCGCAATGGAGGCCAGGGCCGGGCGTTCCTTCTCGAAGCGGCCGACCAACTCGGCGGCGAAGTGCTGCGCGTCGGACGCGCTGCCCCCGTTCCCGCACACCAGGATCTTGCCGCCTTTCCGCAACGCGGCGATCATCGCCTCGACCGCCGCCACGCTCGAGACCACCGCCGTGGCCTGAGACTCGGTGTGGAGCCGTGCCGACTCGGCGAGCGTGCGGCTGACGATGGCCGCGAAATCGTTGGGCATCACACGTCTGTACTCCTGACGCGCCGGTCGCGTTCGAGGTTGGCGCGGAATTGCTGCTCGGTCAGTTGGAGCGGTTCGTGGAACTTCACGGGCACGCTGACCTGCACCGGGTAGTCCTTTCGCAGCGGGTGCCCCTCCCAGTCGTCTGGCGTCAGCAACCGCCGCAGATCGGGGTGCCCGTCGAAGACTACGCCCATGAGATCCCACACTTCGCGTTCGAGAAAACCGGCCGACGGCCAGATGCCCGTCACGCTCGACACGCGGGGAGTGTCACCGCCGAGCAGGACCTTCACACGCAGTCGGGCGGGGATGTCGGGCGCCACCAGGTGGTAGTTCACCTCGAAACGCGGGCTTCGCGGGAGCAGGTCTACGCCGATCACGTCGACCAGCGCGGTAAACGCCAGGCCTGGCGCGTCGCGCAGCGCCGTACATACCGGCAGCAACTGGGCCGGCGGCACGACAATGGTCGGCTGGTCGATGCTCGGCACGGCGCGAACGCCAGCGCCCGGCACAAGCGCCTCCAGGGCGGCTACGATAGCGGCTCTATCCATGGGTCCCGTACGTCAGCGAACCATCCTTCAGGCAAAGGCACGCTGCTTGTCGATCTTCTTCTGCAGTTGAATGATGCCGTACAACAGGGCTTCCGGCCGCGGGGGACAGCCGGGGACGAACACGTCGACCGGCACGACCTGGTCGACGCCCTGCACGATGGCGTAGTTGTCGAACACGCCGCCACACGATGCGCAGGCACCCATCGAGATCACCCACTTGGGCTCGGGCATCTGGTCGTAGATGCGGCGCAGCGCCGGCGCCATCTTTCGCGACAGCCGGCCGGCCACGATCATCAGGTCGGACTGGCGCGGCGACCCGCGAAACACCTCGGCGCCGAACCGAGCAATGTCGTAGCGCGAGGCGCTCATCGACATCATCTCGATGGCGCAACACGCCAGGCCAAACGTGACCGGCCAGATCGACGACCGGCGCGCCCACTGCACCATCTTCTCCACGGTCGTCGTCAATACCGGGATGTCGTTCTCAGGAACCATCGTGTATCCGTCACACACGCCCGCTCCGAGAGCGAGCCGACAGGGGTCGGGGGAACACTAGAGAGGGTCACGTCAATCAGGGCCGGTCCCAGTTCAGCGCGCCCTTCTTCCAGACGTAGGCGTAGCCGGCCACCAGGATGGCAAAAAACACTACGACTTGCACGAAGCCCGTCCACTGCAGGTCTCGAATCGACATGGCCCACGGGTACAGAAACGCCACCTCGATGTCGAACAGCAGGAAAATCATCGCCACCAGGTAGAACTTCACCGAGTGGCGCTCGCGGGCATCACCAACCGGGGGCATGCCACACTCGTACGGAGCCTGTTTCTCGGCGGTCGGCTTGCGCGGGCCGACGAACCTGGCGAGGACGATCGAGCCCAGCGAGAACGCGACACCCAAGAGAGCCAGGATGACAATCGAGAACCAGCCTTGCATAAGTCAGACCCATGCTAATGGACGAAGGGGAGGACGGGCAAGTGTTAACAGCCCGTTAAGGCTCAACGGCGTGAACCGGCCGTCCGCGCTTGTGATACGGTGAAACCCCATGCGCGTGGCCTGGTTCAGTCCCCTGCCGCCCGGCCGGTCGGGCATCGCGGCCTACAGCGCCGAGCTGCTGCCAAGGCTGGCGGCGCGTCACGAGATTCACGCGTTTGTCGACGAGGGCCATGGTGGTCGCTCGCCCCGCACGGGTGCCGTGGCCGGCGTGACGGTCTTCGGCGCTCACGATTTTCCCTGGCGGCACGCGACCCAGCCGTATGACGTGGTGGTCTTCCAGCTCGGTAATGACGTGTGCCATCACTACATGTGGCCGTACATGGTGCGGTACCCGGGTCTGGTGGTGCTCCACGACGGCCAGGTGCACCAGGCCCGCGCGAAGGGCCTGATTGGCGACCTGCGGGCAGACGACTATCGGGCGGAGTTCGAGTACTGCCATCCCGACGCCGTGCGGGGCATCGCCGACCTGACGGTGTCCGGGCTCGGCGGCTCCCTCCTCTATCTGTGGCCCATGCTCAGGGTGCCTGTCGAGGCCGGCCGAGTGTTGGCGGTGCACAACGCGTGGCTGGAACGGGAAATCGCCGGTCTGTATCCGGCCAGCACCGTCATCCGTGTGCGTCCAGGGGTCGTTGACCCGAGTGCGGACGTCCGGGCATCGCGCGCCGAGGTGCTCGCGCGTCACGGCGTGCCGCCAGACTCGATCGTGGTGGGGTCGTTTGGACGGGTCACGCCAGAGAAGGGTCTGTCGGACGCGCTGATGGCACTGGCTCAGCTCGCCGATGCGGTTCCGCTGTTGCGTCTGCTCGTCGTGGGTGGCGCCGACAGCCACTACGACGTGATGGCCCAAGCTCGCCAGCGGGGCGTGGAAGATCGGGTGGCTGTCACCGGCTACGTCGAGGACGACCGGCTGCCAGAGTACCTGGCCGCCGTGGATATCTGCCTCAATTTGCGGTGGCCGACCTCCCGAGAGACCTCGGCAGCGTGGCTGAGATGCCTGGCCGCGGGCAAGCCGACCATCGTGACCGATCTCGCGCACACCACGGATGTGCCCAGCCTGGATCTCCGATCGAATACCGTGAAGTGCACCACGCCCGGTGTGACCGTGCCTGTGTGTGTCGCGGTAGAGCTGCTCGACGAGGTCTACATGTTGCGAATATGCCTTCGACGCCTGGCCGAAGATGCGGCGCTGCGCACGAGGCTGGGCGCCGCTGCGCGTCGCTACTGGGCCGCCGAAGCCAGTCTGGATGTGATGGTGACCGACTACGACACGGCGCTGGCGCAGACCGCCGCTGCGCCCGATCCGAATCGGGCCGGTTGGCCAGCCCACCTGCTGGCAGATGGCACCCGACAGGCGCGGGCCATCAGCACACGGTTCGGGATCTCGCTGGACTGGTAGGAGAGGATCATGTTTTTCGGGCGCACGCTCAACCGCGACGAGATCGATCGGCTTGGTGAAGAACGCCGGGACGCGGACCGCCGCTACAACGAGGCGCTGACGGCCCTCGATCTGGCTGTCCCGCCGGTCGGCGACCTTCCCCACCCGCCACCTGGCTACGACGAGCATCAGATCACGCCGATCAATGAGCGGTGGAACACCCTGGCCGATTCTCCGGTGGCGCCGTTCTCGGGGTGGCGCCGCCGGCTCGCGTCATTTGTGTGGGCGCTGGTCGCCCCGGTGCTGGAGCGTCAGCAGACCTTCAACGCGGCCCTGGTCGATCACATCAATCGCAACGTGGGCGTGCACCGGGCCACGCGGCAGTCCATCGAGAGCACGTTGGCGATGGTGCGCGGCCAACTGGAGGCGCTGCAGGAGTTCCACACCAGGCTGATTCTGTATCTGCAGGCCATCACGCTGTATGTGGACACCAAGGATCGGGGCGAGGCGCTTGCGCTCATCGTGCATGGACTCTCGTCGGGCGTGGATGGCGTGTCGGCCGAGCTGCAGAAGCGGTGGGAATCGATGGTGGCGCGCGAGCAGCGGTACGTGGCCGCCGTGGACGAACTGAGAACCAGCATCGCGGGCGTGCAGCAAACCGGATTCACCCTGAAACGTGAACTCGAACGACTGCTGGCCGGTCCGGCCGCGCTGCCTCAGCCCGGCACTCACGCAGCCACGCCGGCGGTCTCGACATCGGTGGCTGTTCCGACCGGCACACTCCCCTCGCCATCCGCCAACGCGGTGAGCGATCCGGTCAACGCCTACAAGTACGTGGGATTCGAGAACAAGTTCCGCGGCTCGCAGGCCGACATTCGAGAGCGGCAACTTGGGTACGTGACGCTGTTTGAAGGTGCGTGCGATGTGCTCGACCTGGGCTGCGGACGCGGCGAGTTCCTGGCGTTGCTCGCCGAGCACGGCGTGAAAGCGCACGGCCTCGACATCAATCACGAAATGGTGGAGGTGTGCCAGGCGCGGGGCCTCGACGTGCGCGAGGGCGACGCGATCGGGTACTTGAACTCGTTGCCAGACGGGTCACTGGGTGGCCTGATGGCCGCACAGGTGGTCGAGCATTTCCCGCCGCCGTACCTGCTGCGTTTTCTCGATACCGCCTACCACAAGCTCAGGCCTGGATCGCGCATGGCGCTCGAGACGCTCAACCCGGCGTGTTGGGTGGCGTTCTTCGAGGCGTATATCCGTGACATCACGCACGCGTGGCCGCTGCATCCAGACACGCTCAAGTACCTGGTTCTCGCGTCCGGGTTCCAGCGGGTGGAGGTGCGCTGGCTCTCTCCCTACCCCGCCGATGCCAAGCTGCAATCGTGCCGCCTCCCGCCTGCCGCCACGACGCTGGGCCTCGTGAACCTGGCGCAGACGTTCAATGAAAACGTGGAGAAGCTGAACGCGGCGATGTTCTCGTACACCGACTACGCCATCATCGGCCAGCGCCTCTAACGAAGGGCCGCCCTCCGGTCATTCCCGCTCGCTCAGGGGTGACGAAGAATCTGCTGCTGCTGTCGCGAAGGCGCGCCAAGCAGGTACTTACAGCCTGACGATCTTCGCCGACGTCACACCTTTCAGCGCGTTCCGGCTGTCGAGAATGAGCGATGCTTTCTGCACCAATTCGGCATAGTCGAACGCGTCGTGGTCGGTCGTAATTACGACACAATCAGGCGTCGTGGAGAGCGCCGCCTCGGTGGAGATCGCCCGAAACTCATGCCCGCCATGCGCGAACTTCGGCACGAACGGATCGCTGTAGCTCACCAGGGCGCCCCGGCGCATCAGGTGTTCGATGACGTCGAGCGCGGGTGACTCGCGCATGTCGCCCACGTTTTTCTTGTACGCCACGCCGTAGAGGTGAACCCGCGAGCCGTTGACGGCTTTCTTTACGGAGTTGAGGGCGTCGGCCACGCGCGTCACCACCCACTCGGGCATCGAGCCGTTCACCTGGCCGGCCAGCTCGATGAAACGCGCCTCGAAACCGCTTTGCCGGGCCTTCCAGGACAGATAGAACGGGTCGATCGGTATGCAATGTCCCCCGAGGCCTGGCCCCGGGTAAAACGGCATGAATCCGAACGGCTTGGTCTTGGCGGCGTCGATCACTTCCCACACATCGATGCCCATCCGATGACACATCAGCGCCAATTCGTTCACCATGCCGATGTTCACCGACCTGAACGTGTTCTCGAGCAGTTTGGCCATCTCGGCCACCACCGTCGAGCTGACCGGCACGGTCTTGGTCACCACCTGGCCGTAGAGCGCACAGGCGAGTTCCGTGCTGTAGAGATCGATGCCGCCCACCACCTTCGGAATGTCTTTCGTCTGGTACTGCGGGTTGGCGGGGTCCACGCGTTCCGGCGAGAACACCAGGTAGAAATCGCTGCCGGCCTTCAGGCCTGTCTCCTCCAGCATCGGCTTCACCAGCTCGTCGGTGGTTCCAGGATACGTCGTGGATTCCAGGCTGATGAGTTGCCCTCGGCGCAGGTGCCGCTTCACCGCCTCAACGGCCTGCACGACATACGACATGTCGGGGTCTTTCGTCTTGCGCAGCGGTGTCGGCACGGCAATGTCGATGACGTCCATCTCAGCGAGCGCCGACATGTCCGTGGTGGCCTTGAAGTGCCCCGACCGCACGACCTCGGCCACATCGGCGGTCGCCACATCGGGGATGTAGCTGCGTCCGGCATTCAACTCGCTGACCTTCCACGCGTCCACGTCGAAGCCCGTCACGTGGAATCCCGCCCGCGCCAGCTCGGCCGCCAGCGGCAGACCGACATAGCCAAGCCCGATAATGCCGACTTTGCAGTCCTTCTGATGAATACGCTCGAGCAATGTCATCGTCTACCTCTACTTACGGGCTGCTAGCCGCGCCAGATCGGCGTCCACCATCATGCCGACCAGACCCGGGAAGTCCACCGACGGCTCCCACCCGAGCGTCTGGCGGGCCTTGGCGGCGTTGCCGATCAGGTGATCCACCTCGGCGGGCCGCAGCAGGCTTGCGGAAATCTCCACGTGGGACTCCCACTCGAGACCGGCATGGGCGAAGGCAATCTTCACCAGGTCCTTCACCGAATGGCTGATGCCTGTCGCCACGACGTAGTCGTCAGGCGTCGGCTGCTGCAGCATCAACCACATGGCGCGCACATAGTCGCCGGCAAAGCCCCAGTCGCGATGCGCCTCGAGATTGCCGAGGTACAGCTTGTTGGCCAGGCCAAGCTTGATGCGTGCCACCCCATCGGTCACCTTGCGTGTGACGAATTCCAGGCCTCGCCGCGGCGACTCATGATTGAACAGGATGCCCGAACAGGCAAACAGGCCGTAGCTTTCGCGGTAGTTGACCGTGATGTAATGGCCAAAGGCCTTCGACACGCCGTACGGGCTGCGCGGGTAGAACGGCGTCAGCTCGGTCTGCGGCACCTCGCGCACCTTGCCGAACATCTCGCTGGAGGAAGCCTGGTAGCACTTGATCTTCGGGTTCACGTGGCGAATGGCCTCCAGCACGCGGGTGACACCCTGCGCGTTGAACTCGCCGGTCAGCAGAGGCTGCTCCCACGACGCCGGCACGAACGACATGGCGGCCAGGTTGTAGAACTCGTCGGGCTGCTCCTCTTCGATGGCGCGGATGAGGGACAGCTCGTCGAGCAAATCGGCCGGGCGGAGTTTGATACGATCGAGCAGATGCTCGATACGCTCATAGTTGGGATGGCTCAACCGGCGGATGATGCCGGTCACCTGGTACCCATGCTCGAGCAGCAGCTCGGCCAGGTAGGATCCATCCTGCCCTGTGATGCCCGTGATGATTGCGCGCTTCGCCATGTGTTGGTTCCTCAGTCCCGTCGGGAAACATCGATCGATCTTATGAGGTTCAGACGCATGGAATCAAGGTCGGACCAGGCCTTGTCTCCCCACAGACACTGAGGCGCAGCCATGGAATCGGTCGACGTCGTGGTGGTTGGAGCAGGCGTCACCGGCCTGGCATCGGCGCTGGCACTTGCCGAATCTGGCCTCGAGGTGTGCGTGCTCGAGCGGCACCCGAAGCCGGGCATGGACACCAGCACGCACAATAGCGGCGTGATCCATGCCGGCCTCTACTACCCCAGAGATTCGCTGAAGACGCGCCTCTGCGTCGAGGGTGCGCGGCTCTTGTACGAGTTCTGCAACCGGCACGGCGTCCCACACGCCAGGTGCGGCAAGCTGATTGTGGCCCTGGACGATCGCGAAGCCGGGGAGCTCGTCGAACTGAAATCGCGCGGCGAGGCCAATGGCGTGGAAGGCCTGACGCTGGTTGACCGCGATTTCATCTGCCGCCGCGAACCCCATGCCGCCGGCGTCGCGGCCCTGTTTTCGCCGAACACCGGCATCGTCGAACCTGAAGCACTGGCCCACACGCTGGCCCGCCTGGTCGAGGACCGTGGGGGGTATCTGCTGCCAGGCACTCGCGTCGCCGGCGGCAAGACCACCTCAGGAGGCCTCGTGGTGCGCACCGATCGGGAGGAGATCCTGGCGCGGGCCGTCGTCAACGCCGCCGGTCTGCACGCCGACGACGTCTCTGCCGCGCTTGGCGGAGAGTCGTTCACGATTTATCCCTGCCGCGGGGAGTACGCCGAACTGACGCCGGCAGCCGCACGGCACGTGAACGCGCTGGTGTATCCGCTGCCCCACCGCTCGGGACATGGCCTCGGCGTGCACCTGACCAAGACCACCTGGGGCAGCGTCCTGATTGGCCCGACCGTCCATCACCAGTCGAGCAAGGACGACTATGAGAACGGCCGACTGGATGTCGATGCCTTCCTCGAGCCGACGCGTCAGTTGCTTCCTGGAACTACCTTGGACCAGTTACGGCTGGGCGGCAGCGGGATTCGCGCGAATCTGAATCCACCGGGCGTCACCTTCGCCGACTTCCTGATCCGCCGCGACACGCAGTGCCCGCGGCTGGTGCAGGCCTCGGGCATCAGTTCACCGGGTCTGACCGCCTGCCTCGCCGTGGGGCGCATGGTATGCGAACTGGTCCGGGAGACGCTGCAGTAGCGCTGCTATCGTCATTCCCGCGGGCGCCTTCGCCTTCGGCTACGGCGGCCCAAGGATGCGGGA
>CAYHRK010000005.1:28901-38356 GCA_964358795.1 uncultured Vicinamibacterales bacterium | reverse complement strand
GAACGCCGTCCGGAGGTACGGTCTGTCAGATTCCATCGGAGGACCGATGCTTGGCCCCGTCCTGTCGGCGTTGACTCGGCTGGCCGCGCTCATGGCGCGTCCCTTGATTGCGCTCCGTTACCACATCGAGGTGCGGGGTCTCGATGCGATTCGCGCACGCGGTCGCGCTGGCATCCTGTTTCTGCCAAACCACGCGGCGCTAATCGATCCGATCATCATCACGTCCCGCATCTTTCCCGCGTTCCAGGCACGCCCCCTTGCCGACGAATACCAGGTCTCGCGAACCGCGTTCGGCAAAGTGGTGGCCCTGTTTGGCGCCCGCATCCTGCCCAATTTCGAGCGAGAAGGCGCCGGGGTGCGGGACCGCACGCGTGCCGCGCTGGACGGGATCGTCAAAGACCTGGCCTCGGGCGAGAACATCCTGCTCTATCCCTCGGGCCGGCTGGCATGGCAGTCGCGCGAGATTGTCGGCGTTGCCAGCGGGGTCGAGACCATTGTAAAGGGCGCCTCATCTACGCGAATCGTGCTCGTTCGACATGCCGGCCTGTGGGGCAGCAGGTTCAGCACCGCGTTCGAGGGGAAAATGCCCGATTTCGGGGCGGCGATGGTCAGGGGCATCAAGGACCTCCTGCTGAATGGGGTGTTCTTCATGCCGCGCAGACGGGTCACGATCGAGTTCGTGGAGGCGGAGGATTTCCCTCGTGCTGCCTCGCGTGCGGTCATGAATCGCTATCTGGAGGACTTCTACAACGCCACGGTAGCTCCCAATACCTACGTGCCGTATGGATTCTGGGAGTCGCGGAAACGACGGGCACTGCCCGATCCGGTGCTGGCCTCGCGACACGACGACGACGCGCCGGTGGCTCCGGCAACCCAGCAACTGGTGATCGATCATCTGCGCACGGCGTCTGGACGAGACGACGTGGAGATGACGCACCAGCTGTCGGCCGACCTTGGGCTCGACAGCCTGGCGGCAGCGGAACTGGTGGCCTGGGTTCAATCGGAGTTCGGCTTCTCGGTGGGGACTCCGGAGAGTCTGCGCACCGTTGGAGACGTCGTGCGGGCCGCTGCCGGCCAGGGCACGTCGGCGTTTGTGGTGGATCTGAAGCCGGTGCCACCGCGCTGGTTCGCCAGATCCCATCCTGACCAGCGGCTGGCGTTGCCACCGGGATCGACGCTGACCCAGGTGTTTCTACGCCAAGCGGCCGCGCGAGCTGGCCAACCCATCCTTGCCGATCAGCCCAGCGGGATGCGCACCTACCGCGATCTCGTGACGGCGATCTTCGTGCTGAAGCCCCTGATCGAACGGCTGCCGGGTGAGTATGTGGGCATCATGATGCCAGCCTCGATCGGCGCCACGGTGCTCCTGTTGGCAACGATGTTCGCCGGCAAGACCGCGGTAATGATCAACTGGACCACGGGTGTCCGAACCATTCGTCACTCGCTCGAGTCGCTGGGCGTGCACACCATCGTCTCGGCCAACGCGCTTGTCACGCACCTGGCGTCGCTCGACATCGAGTTGGGTGAACTGCAGGATCGGTTTCTGTACATCGAGGATCTGGTGGCGGGCGTGACCACTATGAAGAAACTGTCAGCAGCTGTGCGCGCCCGCCTGCGCTGGTCGGCGCTCGAACGGGTGACGCCACGCCCGGTCGCCGTGGTGCTGTTTACGAGCGGATCGGAAAACGTGCCGAAGGCGGTTCCGCTAACCCACGTCAATCTGCTGACCAACGTGAACGACATCTTGGAGATGGGACGTCTGATCGAAGGCGATGTGCTGCTCGGCTTGCTGCCGCCGTTCCATTCCTTTGGACTCACGGCGAACATCGTGCTCCCGCTTTGCGTGGGCATGCGCACGGCCTATCACGCCAACCCGACGGAGTCGGCGCTACTGGCGCGCGCGATGGACGCCTACCGCGTGTCGGTGATCTTCGCTACGCCGACATTCCTGGCGGGCATCGTCAGGACGGCTGAAGACCGTCAACTGGCCACGTTGCGGCTGGCCGTGACGGGCGCCGAGAAATGCCCCGATGCGCTGTACGAGACCTTGCGCGCGCGCGTGCCGGACAGCATCGTGTTGGAAGGCTATGGGATTACCGAGTGCTCCCCCGTTGTGTCGGTCACCCCCATGGACGCGCCTGTGCGCGGCAGCATTGGGCGCCTGCTGCCACACGTCGAGGGCGTGATCGTCGACATCGAAGGTGGACGGCGGATTCCGCCCGGCGACACCGGTATGCTGCTGGTGCGGGGGCCAAGCATCTTCGCGGGCTATCTCAAGTACTCGGGCGAGTCGCCCTTCGTGGAGTTTGAGGGCAGGTCTTGGTACCGCACCGGCGACCTGGTCAGCGTTACGACGGACGGCACGATCTACTTCAAGGGCCGCCTGAAGCGATTCATCAAGCTCGGAGGCGAGATGATCTCGCTGCCCGCCATCGAATCCGTGCTGCAACGTCATTTCGGGGAGGCCGACGACGGGCCGGTGATTGCGGTGGAAGCGATTGGGAATCCCGACAGCCCTGACATCGTGCTGTTCACGCGCAAACACACCGACCGGTCTCAGGTGAACGCCTTCATCAAAGAGGCGGGTCTGAGCCCACTGCACAATGTGCGACAGGTCATCGACGTGGAGCAGATCCCGGTGCTCGGCACGGGCAAGACCGACTATCGCACCCTCAAGTCGTCCTACGCCCCACCCGTGTCCTAGCAGATGCCCAGCTCGGCGGGATCGAGGCGCACAGCGGGCGACCCGGGATGGGTCTCGAAAAACGACGCCCGCGCCGCCGCCGCCGGGTGCATCGTGTGATAGCGTCGGGGCCACCATTGCCGGAAGCCCTCCACGCAATCAGACCGCACCATCGCCCACACGCTGCCGCCGAAGCCGGCGCCAAAGGCCGACGCGGCCACGGCCCCGCCGTCCCGAGCGGTCCGGGCCAGCGTGATGGTTTCTGGCACCTGGTTTCCAAGCCAGCGCTCAACGGCATCCTGCGACCGGTCGACGAGGACGCCAAACCGGGTGAGATCACCTGCAGCGAGGGCATCGCCAGCCGCGGGAATCACATCGAGGCTCTCGACGCAGAACTGCTCGACCCGCGCCCAGAGCGCGGTCTCGCCAGACTGTTCCAGGTCGGCGGCTTCGAGCAAGCGGTGCATCCGGAGCCGCGCATCAGGCCCACTGGTGACGGCGGCTGACAGGGTCGGATCCTCCCGTCCGGTCTGCTGGCACCAGAGGTCGAGCGCACGCGCCGCCGATCGCGCCGCACGATTGTAGGCCTCGAGCGCCGATCCTGTCTTCTCGGCGACGATGCCACTGGCGGCCACCACCAGGGTGTGGCCCGCCGGCATCATGACGTTGCGCTCGAACACCGCCGGCCCAAACCGGTACTGACTGAACGCGCCCCGGCGGCAGCAGAGAATCGCGGTGTGATCTTCGCTGCCGCCAAACGTCCCCACACCACGATCGCCGCCGAGCGTTCCGAAGCTCCGGCCGTTTTCCACGGTGGCCAGGTACCCGGCGAGCGCTTCCGGGTTGGAAATCGCGGTTGTGAAACGCGGGGTGGTGTCGAGCCGGTTGAGGTGCGCCACGACCAGGAATACGCCGATCATGAAGGCGCTCGACGTGGACAGGCCCGCTGCCGGCGGCAGATCGCTGCCAAACGCGATGTCGGCACCCACCCGGGCATCTGGAAAATTACGGGCTACCCGACGGACCACGGTCTGGGGATAGTTGCCCCAGTGCCCACGCGTCGGTTCCACGGGCGCTGCCAGCGACGTCTGGACCACCTCCAATGTGGCCGCGTCCATCACCGTGACGGTGGCGTCGCGGCGCGGCCGGGCCACCACGCAGAACCCCTGCTCCGTCGTGCAGAGCAGGCTGCAGCCACCGGCGTAGTCGGTGTGCTTGCCGAGCACCTCGATTCGCCCCGGGACGAAGAATGCCAGCATCTCGCCGGGGTGAACGCCGGTGCCACGAAGCGCCGCCAGGGCGAACCCAAACGCCGTCTGCCGCGACGCGACCCGCGTCGGGCTCAGCCCGAGATCGCCCATGGAGGCCTCCGGCACCAGCATCAGAGGTCGACCTGCACACCGGCCAGCCATGCCGCAACCTGACTGATGTCGCCCCGGCTCGACAGGTCAAGCACGCCAGCCATCAGCCGCGCCACCGAGAAGGTGGTGCCATCCTCACGCTGGGCCAGACGTACCGCGTCTGGGAGTTCGAGTTCACCCCGCGGCGATGGCGTGACCCGGCGGCAGGCCTCGAGCACGCTAGCCGTGAAGCGCCAGCAATTCATGCTGATGAACACGTCGTCTCCACACGACGCCACCGTGTCTTCGTCGGGTTTCTCCACAATGTCGATCAGACGATCGCCCTCGCCAATACGAACGAGTGCATACTGGCGGATCCGGTCCGGCGGCACGTTGCTCTCGCGAATCATCGCGCGCCAGTCGAAGGCCACCAGGCCCGCTCCCGTCATGGCCACCAGCGCGCGGAATGCGTCAACCGGGTAATAGTTGTCCGAGTTCAACACCAGGAAGTCATCGCCGCCGACCACCGGCGCCGCCGCGACGACGGCGTCGGCGGTGCCGAGCGGTTGGATCTGAATGGCGAAGTCCACCCGCACCCGTTTGGGCGGCATCGTGCGGGTATAGTAGTCGCGCACGACATCGTGCTCGGGCCCGATGACCAGACATACTTCCCGCACCCCTGCATCGGCCAGCGCACTGAGCACGTAATCCAGAAACGGCCGGCCAATCGGGATCATCGCCTTGACGCCGGTGTCGGCCACGCGGGCCTGATCGTCGCCGGCGGCGGCGGCGGCATCGGTCCGTCGCATGCGGCTACCCAGGCCGCGGGCCAGTATCACTGCTCGTGGAGGCTTCATGGCTGTCAACTATAATCGCACAGCGTGATTGTCTGCCGTCTGGAAGTCTTTCGCGGTAGACCGTGGCGTCGCACGAACAGGAGCCGTGATGTCATCGGTCCAGTCGATGCTGTTCCCGGAGCCGCCCCGGCGTCTGCCCCACAGCCGGTGGTGGAACATTGCCGCGCGTACGGTTCACCTTGCCGCCACCGGTGTGCTGCTCGGTGGACACGTGTTCACTGTGCCTGCCGAGCAACTCTATGCCCTGTTATGGGTGGCCATCGCCACGGGAGCGGCGCTGGTGTTCCTCGAGGTTTACCCGTCGGCGCACTGGGCACATCAAGTCTGCGCGCTGTTCGTGTACGTGAAGCTCGCCCTGCTCTGCCTGATCCTGGTGTTCTGGGACGAGCGCGTGTGGATCCTGCTGGGGGTGCTGGCCGTCGCGTCGGTGGGCTCGCATGCCCCCCGGCGCGTGCGGCATTACTCGATATGGCTGAAGAAGGTCATGGTGGACTAGCCTCCGCTACTTCTTGATCAGCCTGAAGACGTCCATCACATCTGCCCGAGACCGGGTGGCGGCGCCCATGGCCTGGTGGCGCGCCTTGGCGCTCGACTCGAAGGTAGGTGTAGGGGCAGGGTTCAGGTAGAACACGCCGGTGTAGAGCTTCTCGCCGTACTGCTGTGCCAGCGCCATGGCCGCCAGGCGGTCGGCGGGGTCGTGCTTGAGGGCGTCCAGGCTCTGCATCAGGGCTTTCTGCGCTTTCAGCTGCTGATCTTCCTGTCCGTAGGTCACGCAGGGCGACTGCACGTTGATGAAGGCGAAACCGGGGAATCGGATGCCGGCTTCGATGATGGTAGCAAGGCCATTCATGTCGGCTGGTGTGCCCTGCGCGACGAACTCGCCACCGTATCCCAACACGTAGAGCAGGGGATTGACGGGGCCTTCCATGGCGCCGTGCGCCGACGTGACGGTCTGCAACCCACGGCGCGAGGTGGGCGACAACTGTCCCTTGGTCAGGCCGTAAATCTGGTTGTCCATCACGATGTAGGTGAGGTCGATATTGCGGCGGATCGCGTGAGCGATGTGGCCTCCCCCAATCGAGAAGCCGTCACCATCGCCTCCGGCCACCAGCACGAGCAGTTCCGGGCTCGCCAGCTTGATGCCTTGCGCGATGGGCAACGCCCGGCCGTGCACGGTGTTGAAACCGTACGCGGTGGTGTAGCCCGGGATCCGGCTCGAACAGCCGATGCCCGACACGAAGGCGATCTCGTGCGGGGGTCGTCCCACGTTGGCCAGCGCCCGGTAGATGGCCTGGACCACGCCGAAGTCGCCGCAACCCGGGCACCAGATCGGTTTCAGGTCGCTCTTGAAGTCCTTTGCGGTGTAGTCCTCGATGGGTCGCGTCGCCAGCGTGCTCATGACCTCTGGTCCTCTCTACGTCTCCACCGTCACGGCTATCCGAGGGTGGGTTCCTGATGCTTGGCCTGTTGAAGGGCCATCGTGATCTGCCGCAGACGATCCACGATCTCCAAGGGCGTAATCGGATTCGAACCGCTCTTCGCCAGCGTCTCGATCCCGCGCGGTACATCCACGAACATCCGGATCAGCCGGTACAGCTGCGCCTGGTGATTCTGCTCGACGACCAGGCCGCGTTTGACCGACAGGAAAAAGTCCTGGTAGACCTCCTCCGACACGGGGTACAGGAGCCGAGGCACGAGCAGCTTGACTCGCAGACCCTTCCGCTGCGCGATCTGGAGCGCCTCGATGGCGGCGCCGGCCACGCTGCCCCAACTGATCAGCGCCACCGGCGCGTCGGGCGAACCGTCCATCAGAAACAAGTCGCGGCGCGCCTTGAGCGGCAGGAACTTGCGCAGACGCTTCTCGTTCATCTTCGCGTGCATCTCGCCGCTGGCCGTCGGCGCGCCGGCTTCGTTGTGCTCGATGCCGGAGGCGAGGTAGTTGCCCCCCTTCATGCCCGGGTGGCTGATGGGGCTGATGCCCGACTCGCTCAGCCGGAATCGGACATAGTGTTCGAGTTCCTTGTCGCCCGGCTTGCGGCGCTCAATCAACGACAGGCGGCTGGCGTCGATCGGTTCGGCGGTTTCCTTACGCTGCCCAATCTCCTGGTCCGAGAGAATGATGACCGGCGTCTGATAGTGCTCGGCCATGTTGAAGGCCTCGATGGTGATGCCGAACATGTCCTCGGCGCTGACCGGCGCCAGCACGGGGCGAATCACATCGCCGTGCGCCGAGAACGCCGCCTGCAACAGATCGGATTGCTCGGCCTTGGTCGGCATGCCGGTCGACGGTCCGCCCCGCTGCACGTTGACGCACACCAGCGGCAGTTCGGCAATGCTAGCCAGTCCGAGCATTTCGGTCTTCAGCGACATGCCGGGGCCCGAGGTGGCCGTCATGGCCTTCTTGCCGGCGAACGATGCCCCGACCACGGCGCCCACCCCCGCGATTTCGTCCTCGGCCTGCATCATCGTGCCGCCGTACTTCCATATTTCGCGCCCGAGAAACTGCATGATCTCGGTGGATGGCGTAATCGGGTAGCCGCTGAAGAAGTTACAGCCTGCCGCGATGGCCGCGGCGGCACACAAGTCGTTGCCATCGACGACGAACTTCGCCCCGCTCTGTTCGGGCGCCGCGATCGCGCGAGTGGCCGACAACGGGTGGGCTGTGGCCCACTCGAGACCCGCCTGGAACGCCTTCTCTGCGCGCTCCACCAGATCCGCGCCCTTCTTCGCCAGGCGTTTCCGGATGCCGGCGATGACATGATCGCGGCCGATGCCGAGCCAGCCGGACATCAGTCCGAGCACGACGGTGTTCTTGGCCCGCTCGGTCCCTCCCGTGTCCCTGGCCATCTGCTCGATCGGGACCGCGATGACTTCAGCCGGTGTCACCCCGACGAGCGGAATCCTGTCGGCCGCGACCCCGCTCTTCGTGTCGTAGATGACGGTGGTGTTGCCGCCCACTGGCAGTTCACCCCCGAACTTGAGGTAGTCGTCCCAGTTCAGCGCGACGGCGATGTCGAGGGTACCGCCAGGGTTCAGCACTTTCCTGGTTGACAGCCGAAGCTTGAAGCTCGATTCGCCTCCGCGGATCTGGGGACCGAAGCTCTTCGTCATTACACCGTGGTAACCGTTGAGGGCGGCAGCCGTCAGCAGGGATTCGCCGGCGGCGACGATGCCGTCTCCACCCGAGCCGGCCATGCCAATAACGAGATCCGTGATCATAGGAATCCTTGAAGTGATGGCGGTTCCCGAAGGCCACGATAGAGAGAACGCACGGGGGCGATGCGCGGAGGTCAGTGGCGCGGATCCGGGTGGAGCGCGGGGCCCACAACCCGGGACGGCATCATGTAAGCATATAACATGCCTCGCCGGGCTGCCACAGCCACGCGGCGCCACGCACACCGCTGGCGTCACCGTGCACGGGTGGGAGCAGCCGGGTGTCGACGCGATCGCTGAACACCCACTTCCCCCAGAGAAGCGGCACGTTTGTATACAGTCGCGTCAGCTTCGACAAGCCGCCACCCAGCACGATGACGTCGGGATCCAGGACGTTGATAATGCTGGCCAGGGCTCGCGCCATCCGCTCCTCGTAGCGCGCGAGCGACGCATTGGCCGACGGAACCCCGGCAGCGGCTTGCGCGACGATGGCCTCGCTGGACAGCGCCTGGCCGTTGACCGCGGCATGGTCGCGAGACAGCCCCGGACCGGAAAGAAAACTCTCGATGCAGCCCAGCCGACCGCAATAGCACAGGGGGCCAGGCCATTCATCGGCCCTGGGCCATGGCAGCGGGTTGTGCCCCCACTCTCCAGCCACCGCGTTGGGGCCCGTCAGCACGTGGCCCCGCACGACGACGCCGCCCCCGGTCCCGGTGCCGATGATGACGCCGAACACAACCTGCTTGCCTGCGCCAGCCCCGTCGCTGGCCTCCGACAAGGCAAAGCAGTTCGCGTCGTTGGCCAGCCGAACGGGCCGCTGCAGAGCCTCGGACAAATCGTGCTGGAACGCATGTCCAATCAACCAGGTCGAGTTGGCGTTCTTGACCAGTCCCGTTGCTGGTGACACCGTGCCCGGCATCCCCACACCCACGCAGCCCCGCTCGCCAGCCTCGCGCTCCAGCGCACCGGTAAGATCGGATATGGCTCGAATCGTGCCTTGGTAGTCATCCCGCGGCGTCGGGATGCGTCGTCGGGCCACGGCGTGGCCTGCCGGATCGAGCGCCACGCCCTCGATTTTGGTGCCGCCCAGGTCGATGCCGATGCGAAGCATGGTCTATGATAAGCGGATGGCGCTACAAGAACGGGACTTCTACCACGAGAAGCCCGAAACCAAGCCCGCGACCTACGCGTGTCCCCACTGCAAACGCCGCAACGAGTACCAGGTCCGGTGGATCACACGCACCAAGAAGGACCGCCTGCCTGCTGGCGCCGACGAGCGGGACCGCGCCCAGTTTCCGAAGCTCCGGAACTACATGGTTCGGACCGACGACGTCGTGGTGTGCGCCACCTGCCGGAGACGCTTCGAGGTGCCCAGTCACCAGTCGCTGGTGTTCCTGGCGGACGGCCATGTTCCAGCCGCCT
>CAYHRK010000005.1:0-28801 GCA_964358795.1 uncultured Vicinamibacterales bacterium | reverse complement strand
GCCCTCACGTCGGCCGACAGCGCATCGCGATCGTCGAACGCCAACCCTGCGCACGGCACCGGCTCGCCGATGCGAATGCGGACCACCCCCGCCTTGACGAAGAACTGGCCTCTCGGCATGGCCTGGGACGTACCTACGACACCGATCGGCACCACGGGAACCTGCGCCTTGATGGCCATCACGAATCCGCCCTTCTTGAACGGACGCATGTCGGCGTTCGAGCTGCGTGTCCCTTCGGGGGCCACCAGGAATGAATCGCCGGCCACCAGGTGTTCGACCGCCACGTCCACGGCGTGGATGGCCCGGTCGCGATCCGCGCGTTCAACGGGAACAAACCGCGCCATGCGCAACACCCGCCCAAGTATCGGGAGCCTCCCCATTTCAGCCTTGTAGAGGACGCGCAGACGGGGGCAGCGCGAATAGAGGACTTCCATCAGCACGGCGTCGACGTTACTGCAGTGATTCATGCAGTAGACGGTGGCACGTTCGCCCACCACGTGTTCGAGGCCTTCGACACGCAGGCGAATGCCCAGTAGTTGTCTGGCCGTACGCGCCCCGAAGACACCAAGTACGAACAAGTGACGGATCCGGCCCGTCACCGTCGTCACCAGCAGGGCCGGTGGACCGAGAAGCCCGATGTACAGGCACAGGAACACATAGGCCGCGAGAGAACGAATCCAGGCAAGCAGCAGGGACATCAGGATGTGGGCGTCCCGGCTTGACCGAGAGGCCGTCCGGCATCTTACTCCAGGTGGACGGTCGCCGAGCTGACGGGAATCCGTCGGCGGCAGGTGCCGGCAGCCTCGTAAAGGTTGGTACCGTCTTTGCTCTGTCTCTTGCAGGTCCGGGCTGACCGCCAGCTTCTCGGCAGTCTCGGGGCCCCGTCATCCAGTACTCTTCGCGGAGCTACGCCCGTGCATCGAATCTTGAGCAAGGAACATCTGGCGCCCGATGTGGTTCGTTTCTGGGTGGATGCCCCCCATATCGCCAGAAAACGAAAACCCGGGCAGTTCGTCATTGTGCGCGCGACCGAAGAAGGCGAACGCATCCCGCTCACCATTGCCGATGTAGACAAGAAACGAGGCGCGATCTCGCTGGTGATCCAAGGTGTCGGCAAGTCGACCAAGGTCCTCAACAGCCTGGATGAAGGCGATGCCATCATGGATGTGGCCGGACCGCTCGGCAAGCCGACCGAATTGCATCCGGGCCGAAGGGTCTGCTGTATCGGGGGCGGCATTGGCACGGCGGTGGTGTACCCGATCGCCTGCGGGTTCAAGGCGCTGCAGGGCCAGGTGGTGGCGATCATTGGCGGGCGAACGCACGACTTCGTCATCCTCGAAAAAGAGCTCCGGGCAACCGTCGATCGGGTCATCGTGACGACCGACGACGGGTCGTACGGGACGAAAGGGCTGGTCACCGACGCGCTCAAGTCCCTGATCGCCGAGGGCCACGTCTTTGACGAGGTCGTGGCCGTCGGTCCCCTTCCGATGATGAAGGCCGTGGTGGACGTGACTCGCCCGCTCGGCATCCCCACCACGGTCAGCCTGAACCCGCTGATGGTGGACGGCACGGGCATGTGCGGCGGCTGCCGCGTGTCGGTGGACGGCGAGCAGAAATTTGTGTGCGTCGACGGGCCCGAATTCAACGGACATCTGGTGGATTTCGACGAGTTGGCCGCCCGTCTTCGGGCCTACCGCGAGCAGGAACTCGAATCGCTGCGTCTCTACAACGAACGCATGGCGTGCCAGGCCGTCAGTACCTGACCCTGATGCCGACCACCTGACGAGCGTGATGGCCATGGCCAAGAAGATCATCCAGAAAACCAAGCTGCCGATGCCGTTGCAGGACGCCCATGCGCGTGCGTCGAACTTCGAAGAAGTGTCGCTCGGCTATCCGGTCGATCTCGCCGTACTGGAAGCGCAGCGCTGCATTCAGTGCAAGAACTACCCCTGCATCGCCGGCTGTCCGGTGGAAATCGACATTCCAACGTTTCTGCAGCAAGTGGGCAATCGCGACTTCGAGGGCGCGTTCAAGACGCTGATGGACAACAACGTGCTGCCTGCGGTGTGCGGCCGCGTCTGTCCTCAGGAAGATCAGTGCGAGGCCAAGTGCACGCTTGGAGTGAAGAACGAACCGGTGGCCATCGGGCGCGTTGAACGGTTCGTGGCCGACTACGCGGCCCTCGTGAAGTTTACCGATGACACGCCATCTGCGCCGTCAACCGGGCACAGAGTCGCCGTCGTCGGTTCGGGGCCGGCGGGGCTGACGGTGGCCGCCGACCTCACGAAGATGGGCCACGGCGTCACCGTCTTCGAGGCGCTGCACAAGCCGGGTGGCGTGTTGGTGTACGGCATCCCCGAATTCCGGTTGCCGAAGTCGATTGTCGAACGCGAGATTGATGGCCTCAAGCGCCTTGGCGTCGACATCAAGACCAACCACGTCATTGGACAGACGTTCACCGTGGACGAGCTGTTCACGGAACTCGGATTCGAAGCCGTGTTTATCGCCACAGGCGCGGGACTGCCGACCTTTCCCAAGATCGCGGGCATCAACCTGATCGGCGTCTATTCGGCCAATGAATACCTGACGCGGTCCAACCTGATGAAGGCGTACCAATTCCCGAAGTACGATACGCCGACGATTCGGGGCAAGCACGTGGCCGTCATCGGCGGTGGCAACACGGCGATGGATGCCGTGCGCACGGCGTTGCGGCTCGGTGCCGACAACGCCTATCTGGTCTACCGCCGCACGCGACAGGAGATGCCGGCCCGCGCCGAGGAGATCGATCACGCCGAGGAAGAGGGCGTGAAGATCATCATGCTGGCCGCGCCCACCGCCATCTTGGCCGACCAGCGATCCCGGGTGCGCGCCATGCGATGCATCCGGATGGAACTCGGCGCGCCGGATGCCTCGGGGCGCCGCAGCCCGGTGCCGTTGAAGGGATCCGAGTTCGACCTCGACGTGGATACCGTGGTCTTCGCGATTGGACAGGGCGCCAATCCGCTGATTCGCAACACGACGCCGGATCTGCCGGTCAACAAGTGGGGCAACATCGTGGCCGACAACGACACCGGAGCGACGATGAAAGCGGGCGTGTTTGCGGGCGGCGATATCGTGACTGGCGGGGCCACCGTGATTTCCGCCATGGGGGCCGGACGCCGCGCGGCCCGCGCCATCGACATCTATCTTCGCAACCCGTCGGTAGACGGCTTCTCGCCCACAGACGTCTGACGAGAGGCGCCACTGTCTGTAGCCTTCCTTCCTGTCGTATCATCTGCGTATGGACGATGACGAACCTCAGCCGCCCACTCTGGCACCGGCGCTGTTGCTGTCGATGCCCCAGTTGATGGATCCGAACTTCCGCCGCACGGTGATCTTGCTCTGCGAGTACAGCGATGACGGCGCGTGGGGACTGATTCTGAATCGTCCCACCGGCAAGACGGCCGCCAGCGTCGTGCAGTTCACGCCGTCGCTGAAGGGCGACAGTGGCATCGAGATCTGGATGGGCGGTCCGGTGGAACCACAGCGAGGCGCCCTTCTGCTGCCCGAAGAACCATTGGGCGAAGACGCCTTCGAGGTCAGTCCTGGAGTCTACGTGTCGGCATCGGCCGACTTGCTTCGCAAGCTGATTGAAGGTCCTCCGGTCGCCAACGCTCGCCTGCTGATGGGGTATGCCGGGTGGGGGGCACAGCAACTCGATCAGGAGCTGACCGAATCGTCGTGGCTCATCAGCGACGTGGCGCCCGCAATCATCTTCGACACGAAGCCGGCGCAGATGTGGGAAGCGGCGATACGCCGCCTGGGCGTGGACCCGGCGGCGCTCCAGACCAGCTCGGGTATTCACTAGCCCAAGTCGAGCTACAATACGGACTGGGCTGAGGGTTCATCTCAATTGGTGATGGTGCAAGGGCGCCAGCTCGGACGCGTGCCGATGTTCACACTATGCCTGCACTGATCTTCCGAAAGGGCCTCGACCTGAAGGCCGCCGTCGCATCCGAACTGGCTCAGGATTACCGCAGCGCTGTCGTGGACGAGCTGAAAGCCACCGATTTCGTGTACTGCGCCGATCGCCTCACGGTGCACCTGGCACGGGAGTTCGGGTTCTGCTACGGGGTCGACCGAGCGGTCGACTACGCCTATCAGACGCGGCGGCGGTTCCCGGAACGACCGGTGTTCCTGACGGGCGAGATCATTCACAACCCGCACGTGAACGCCAAGCTGAGGGCCAGCGGCGTGCGCTTCCTGGACGATCCGGGTGAGTCGGCCGACAGACTTGGCGCTGGCGACGTCGTGATTCTGCCGGCCTTCGGCGTCTCCGTGTCGCTGCTGGCACAGCTAGATCGACGAGGGTGCACGCTGGTGGACACCACGTGCGGATCGGTGCTGAACGTCTGGAAAAACGTCCGGCGGTACGCCGAAGACGGGTTCACCTCGGTGATCCACGGCAAGATCAACCACGAGGAAACCCGCGCCACGGCGTCGCAGGCTCTGCGTCCTCCGGCCGGCCACTTCCTGGTCGTGCTCGATCTGACGGAGGCGGCCGCCGTGTGCGAGTACATCAGGAACGGCGGGCCGCGCGATCGGTTCCTGGCCAGGTTTGGTTCGGCCGCATCCGACGGATTCGACCCCGAGATCCACCTGGAGCGTATCGGTCTTGCCAATCAGACCACCATGTTGATGAGCGAGTCGATGGAGGTGGGCGGACTGTTCAAGGCCGCCACGATCGACCGCTACGGGGAGGCGGCGCTCTCCGGCCACTACCGCGCGTTCGACACAATCTGCAGCGCGACCCAGGACCGGCAGGATGCGGTTCTGGCCCTCCTGGACGAGCAGCGCCTGGACCTGATGCTGGTCGTGGGTGGCTACAACAGCAGCAATACCGGGAACCTGGCTCGCATCTGCGCCGCCCGCGTACCGACCTACCACGTGGCCGATGATTCCGGCCTGGTGTCGGCCCATCAGATTCGCCACAAACCCGTCGGTTCCAAGATCGATATCACGGCCGAGGGGTGGCTGCCGAGTTCCGGACCGTTGACGGTAGGTCTGACGGCCGGGGCGTCCACACCTGACAACCTGGTTGGGGCCGTCATCCTGAAATTGGCGGCGTTTGCCGCGGGCTAACCCCAATACTGTTCACATATCGTCACCCCGGTGAAAACCGGGGTCCAGTGTGGTCACCCTGACTGGATTCCGGGTTCCGCTCGGCGGCCCCGGAATGACGGCAGGGTGCTAACTGAACGGCATTGGGGCTAACCCCCTGTAAACACCTGCCTTTCGCCCGTCGTAGTTCAGTTCGACAGAAAGGTGGAAGACCGCCGTGTACAAGTGGCGTACGCTCGTCTGGTCGGTCGTGCTGACCTTGGCCCTGCCGGCGCTGGCCGATGCTCAGGGCTTCATGTGGTGGCGGCAGAACGAGTTCAAGACCGACTTGAGCCTGACGGCCGACCAGTGCGGGAAGCTCGAGGCGGTCTACCAGGGCCTGCTCCCGCGCATGACCACTGCCAAGCAATCTCTCGATACGCTCGAGAAGCAGCTGTCGGCGGTGATTGCGGAGGGCACGGCCTCCGAACACGACGTGATGAAGCTGGTCGACCTGGTTGAGGGCGCGCGGGCCGAACTGGGCAAGACGCGAACCCTGATGATTTACCGCCTGCATCAGATCTTGACTCCCGAGCAGCGGGTCAAGATGAAAGCGCTCCACGATCGCTGGGAGCAGGAGCGGCGAAAGCGAGACCGCCGATGACGGCGCTTGGGGCGAAGACTGCTGGACGATGGAGGCATTCCGTGAAGAGGCTAGGCGCGCTGACTGTTGCACTAATCGCATTCATCCTGCTGGCGGCGTGGCCCCGCCCGGCGGCGGCGCAGGCGGCATCGGCCAACCAGCCGGCGGTCGACAAGACTCGGGTTGAGGAACTGCTGCGTTACGCCCGAGACACCTACAACCAATCGGGGGGCCAGACCACGACCAATCCGCAGGCGCAGCAGCTCACGCTCGAGCAACGCGCCGAAGCGCGGCCGGTGGTACGGCTGGGTGTCGAGGAAGCCGTGGTCCGGGCCATTCAGAACAACATCGAGCTGTCGGTCGAACGGCTGAACCCCAAACTGCAGGACATGCAGCTGGAATCGGTCAGGTCGGTGTACAAGCCCACGCTGACTGCCGTGACGAGTACGTCGGCCAGCAACCCCCCGACCACGTCTCAATTGGACGGCGGACCAAAAGTCACCACCAAGAACCAGGCCTGGAATGCCAACATCTCTCAGTCGTTGCCCTGGTACGGAAGCAGGCTGACGGCGGCGTGGAACAACACCCGAACCGACACGAACAACCTGAATTCGTTGTTGAACCCGCAGTACCAGCCCTTCGTCACCTTCACCTATACCCAGCCGTTGTGGCGCAACTTCAAGATCGATGCGACTCGACAATCGATCGCCTCGACGCAGATCGCCCAGTACAACTCCAATGTGCAACTGCGAGCAGTCTTGATCAACACCGAGGCGAACACCCGGAACGCGTACTGGGACTACATGATTTCCATTCGAGCGGTCGAGGCGGCCAAGCAGTCACTGGCCCTGGCCGAGAAGCTCGTCGAAGACAACAAGATCAGGGTGGAGATTGGCACGCTGGCGCCCATCGACATCATTCAGGCCCAGGCCGAGGCGGCCACGCGGCGTCAGACGCTCACCCAGGTCCAGGCGACACGCCGGACGACCGAGTTGGCGCTGAAGAGACTGATCGTGGCCAGCACGGACGACCCGATTTGGAAGTCGCAAATCGAACCGACCGACGCGGTCACGCTGCAGATGCGGCCGGTCGATCTCGAAGCCGCCGTCACCAAGGCGCTCAGCGGGCGCACCGATGTCATCCAGGCTCGCAAGAATCTCGAAAACAACGACATCAGCATCATCTATCTCCGGAATCAGCTGAAGCCGGCCATGGACGCAGCGGTCACCTATGGCCTGCGCGGTCTGGGGGGCACGCGCGGCGCGGTTCCGGGAGGGTACCTGGACTCGCTGGGGAGCCTGAAGTCGTTTAATTACCCCAACTGGACACTGTCGATGACCTTCAGCTATCCGCTGGGCCAAAGTGCGGCGGATGTGTCGTACGCCCGAGCCAAGGTGCAGTATCAGCAAGCCCAGGCGCAGATCCGTGCCCTGGAACTGACGGTGGCCACCGATGTGACCAACGCGGCGCTGCAGGTTGAGAGCACGCAGCGGCGCCTGGAAGCGTCGGAAGCGGCCCGGCAGCTTTCCGAGAAGCGGCTGGAGGCCGAACAGACCAAGTTCGACGTGGGCATGCAGACCAACTTCTTCGTGGTGCAGGCCCAGCGCGATCTGCTGGATGCGCAGATTACCGAACTCCGGTCGACGCTCGATTATCAGAAAGCCCTCGTGGAATTCCAGCGAGTCCAGGAGACATCCGGCAGCCGCGGCTCGGTCACCAGCGTGTCGACCGGCGGCACCGGAGGCTCGTAATGCGCAAAGGACTCGTGTTCTCCATCGTGGTGGTCTTGGCCGCCGGCGTGGGCATGTGGACCTACCTGCGCGGCACCGACGACGAGGCAGGGGCCTCCCAGACTGGTGGTGCACCCACCGCGCCGACAGGCAGGGGCAACGGCCGTTCCGGCGGCATGGGCGGCGCAGGCGGATTCCGTCCGATCATGACGGTGGAACTGGGAGTCGCCAGGCGAGCTCACGTGGCCGAGTACATCACCGTCGTGGGCAATCTGATCGGCGCCGCGACGGTGGACGTGGTGCCCAAGGTCAGCGGCCGGCTCGACAGTGTGAACGTCAGGCTCGGTGATCGCGTCACCAAAGGTCAGTTGCTGGCCAAAGTCGAAGATAACGAGATTCAACAGCAGGTGCGCCAGTCGGAGGCGTCATTCGAGGTGTCGCGGGCCACGGTGCGGCAGCGGGAAGCGGATCTGAAATTCTCCGATACGGGTCTCGATCGCTCGAAGAGCCTGTTTGTCCGCAATCTGATCGCGCGCCAGACGCTCGACGATGCCCAGGCGCGCTCCGAGGCGGCGCTCGCGCAGGTGGACCTGGCGAAGGCCCAGTTCGCGCAGTCGCAGTCGCGGCTCGAGGAACTGCAAATCAACCTCGCGAACACGCGCATCGTGTCGCCGGTGAACGGGTTTGTCGGCAGCCGCCGACTCGATCCTGGAGCGTATGTGGGGCCCAGTTCGCCGGTGATGTCCGTCGTGGATATTCACCTGGTGAGGCTGGTGGCCAACCTGGTCGAGAAGGACCTGAAGCGGGTCACCGTGGGCATGTCGGCCGACGTGGACGTGGACGCCTTTTCGGGCGAGATCTTCAAGGGAAAAGTCGCGCGTCTGGCTCCAGTGCTCGACCCGGCCACCCGGACTGCTCAGATGGAAGTGGAAGTGCCGAATCCCGCGTACCGCTTGAAGCCCGGCATGTACGCGCGCGTCCGGTTCGTCACCGCCGAACGTGCCAACGCCCTGGTGATTCCGCGCAACGCGCTGGTTGACGTGGAAGGCAAACCAGGCGTGTTTGTGTCCGCCGGCAAGGTGGCTCGCTTCACGCCGGTCAAGGTCGGCATTGTGCAGCAGGACATCGTGGAGATTGCCTCCGGGTTGACCGACGGCGTCAACGTGGTCACCACCGGTGCTGGAGGCTTGAAAGACGGCGACCCCATCCAATTGGCGGGCCAGACCGGACGAAGCGACGGATCGGGGCGGCAGGCCGGCAGGGGACGGGGATCCAGTGCGGGCAGGTAGAACCGACTGGGCTGGCACATCCAACGGGAGCTGACGTGGCGGCCGCGGCACGCACTCAACTGAGACAGGACTTATGAGCATCCCTCGCACAGCGATTCAACGGCCGATCACGATCTACATGATCTGTGCCGTCATTGTACTGCTCGGCGCCATCTCGCTCGTCCGCCTGCCTGTCGACCTGATGCCGGATGTCACGTATCCCAGCATCACGATCCGCGTGAGCTATGCCGGAGTGGGACCACTCGAGATGGAGGAACTGGTCACCCGCCCCGTCGAACAGGCGGTCGCGGCTGTGGCGGGCCTCGTGCAGATTAACGCCACGTCGTCAGAGGGGAGTTCGACGGTGCGCCTGAATTTCGCCTGGGGCACCAATCTGAACGCCGCGACCGACGACGTGCGCAGCCGCATCGACCGGATTCGCGGACGCCTGCCGGAAGACGCCGATGCCCCGATCCTGTTCAAGTTCGACGCCTCGGCCATGCCGATCATGAGCGTGGGTGTCGAGGGCAACATGGATCGCGTCACGCTGCGTGAAGTGGCGCAGAACCAGTTGTCCCCGAGGTTGGAGCGCGTGCCCGGCGTGGCGGCGGTCAGTGTCGAGGGCGGCCTCCGGCGTCAGATCCACGTGGAGCTGTCACAGGAGAAGATCGCCGCGCTGGATCTGTCCGTCGACCGGGTGATCAGCCTGCTGCGCGCCGAAAACCAGAACACGCCGCTCGGCGAGATCGACGAGGGCGACACCACGTACCTGCTGCGCAGTCAGGGTCAGTTCGAGAACCTGGATCAGATGCGCGATCTGGTCGTGCTCGCGCGCGGCGGCGTGCCGGTGTACTTGCGCGACATCGCCCTGGTCTCGGATTCCACCGAAGACCTGCGGTCGTTTACCCGCATCAACGGCAAGCCTGGCGTGCGCATGCGGGTCACCAAGCAGTCGGGCGAGAATACGGTGGCGATCGCCGACCTGGTGCGGGCCGAGGTGGCACGGATCAACCGGGAGGTGCCCACCGTCAGGCTCTCGGTGCTCGACGACAGCTCGATCTACATCGGCCGTTCCATCGCCAGCGTGCGCGAAGCGGCGCTGTTCGGATCGATGCTGGTCATCCTGGTCATCTTCGTCTTCCTGCGCAACATTCGATCGACCATCATCATCTGCACGTCGATTCCGATCTCCGTTGTCGGCACCTTTGCCCTGCTCTACTTCGCGGGCTACACCCTGAACACGATGACGTTCGGGGGACTGGCCCTGGGCATCGGCATGATCGTCGACGCCTCCATCGTGGTGCTCGAAAACACGTTTCGGCACATGGAGAAGCTGGGAAAAGATCGCGTGCGGGCGTCGATTGAGGGCAGCGAGGAGGTGTGGTCGGCCATTCTCGCGTCCATCCTCACGCACATGGGCGTGTTTGTCCCGCTGCTGTTTCTAACCGGCGTGTCGAGCGTCATGTTCAAGCAATTGTCGGTCGTCGTGATCTTCTCGCTCGGGATGTCGCTCTTCGTGGCCGTCACCCTTGTGCCGGTGCTCTGCTCGAAGCTGCTGAAGCTGCCAACCCCAGTCGACCAGCGCCGCGGCTTGATGGGACGTCTGTACACGTGGAGCGAACGGGGCCTGGACGGCCTCGACGAGGGGTACCGCGCCATTCTGCACAAGGCGCTCGTCCACCGCCCCACGGTGTTGCTGGTGGGCACCGGGCTGTTCATCCTGGCGCTGGCGCTCATCAACAACATCGGGTTCGAACTGATGCCACAGACCGACGAGGGCGAGGTGACGGTGGACATGGAGCTGCCCGTCGGGACGCGGATCGAGCGCTCCGAGGCCGTCATCAACCGACTGGAGCAGATGATTCGGCAGGCGACGCCGGAAGCCACCATGCTGATCAGCAATGGCGGTGGCGGCGGATTCATGGGAGGGTCGACGCACCGCGGCTCGGTCACGGTTCGGCTGGTGCCAAGGACCGAACGCAAGCGCACCAACGAACAGATCGCGATGGATCTGCGCCGCCGCTTGAGCGGTATCCCTGGCGTGATCACGAGGGCCCGCGCCTCGGGTGGGAACTACCAGATGAACCGGCTGTTCTCCGGGGGTGGCAGTGGCAGGCTCGCCCTCGAGATTCGCGGCCACGATTTGGCTGACGCCCGGATGCTCGCCGTGCGCGCCAAAGCCTTGATGGATCAGACGCCGGGCATCGCCGACGCGCAGATTGGCCGCGAGGAAGGGCGACCCGAACTGGCCGTCCGCATCGACCGGCCCAAAGCCGCGCTGCTGGGGCTCCGCCAGAGCGACGTGGCCAGCACCCTGCGCACGAACGTGGCCGGGACCACCGCCGCATACTTCCGGGACCGCGGCTACGAGTACCCGATCATCGTCCGGCTGCGCGAGGAGGATCGAGGACGCGTCGATGACGTCAATCAGGTGATGCTGAGCACGCCGCAGGGGCAGGTGCTGCAGGCGAAGAGCCTGCTCACCGTCAATGCGCAGACGGGTCCCGTCCAGATCGAGCGCAAGAATCAGGAGCGGATCACCCGCGTGAATGCAGAAATCGAGATCGCGCTCAGCGACGCCGTCAAGGCGGTGCAGGCCCGAATCCCGTCGCTCGGCATGCCGCGCGATTTCTCGGCAGGATTCGGCAACGAGGTCGAGGAACAGGCCAAAGCGTTCAGCCAGCTCCAGCTGATGCTGGTGCTGGCGCTGATCCTGACCTACGCCGTGATGGCCTCGCAGTACGAATCGCTGAAAGACCCGTTCATCATCATGTTCTCGGTGCCGCTGGCGGCCATCGGCGTGGTGGGGGCGCTGCTGCTGACGGGGACCACGTTCAGTCTGCAAGCCTACATCGGCGTCATCATGCTGGCGGGCATCGTCGTCAGCAACGCCATCCTGCTGGTGGACTACACCAACGTGTTGCGTCGCCGTGATGGCATGCCGCTGCGCCAGGCGGTAGAGCTGGCCGGACGCACCCGGCTTCGACCCATCCTGATGACGTCGCTCACCACGATGCTGGGCCTCGTGCCGATGGCGATCGCGCTTGGCGAAGGGTCCGAGATTCAGGCGCCACTGGCCCGCGTGGTGATCGGCGGGCTGCTGACCTCGACATTGATTACGCTGGTGTTTGTGCCGGCGGTGTACACGCTGTTCGAAGAGGGTTGGGCCGGTCTACGGCGCGGCATCCATCACGAGCCGCCGTCGCCGGCTTCGGCGAAGTAGACGAATTTCTTGTGACCGGCAGCGGAGTGATTGGCCCCGGCTCCGCTGCCGCCGGAAGGATTATGAAAAAGCTCATCATCACACTCATCGTGCTCGCCGTGGTGGCGGGTTCTGTTGGCGCCTACTACAAGTACCGAGACAACGACGTCGAGGTGAAGATCTCTACCCTGCCCGTGAATCGGGGCGACATCGTCGACTCGGTCGGCGCGACGGGCACCGTTCAGGCGGTCACCACCGTCCAGGTCGGGACCCAGGTGTCGGGCACCATCAAAGCGCTCTACGCCGATTTCAATTCCATCGTGCGCAAGGGCCAGCTGGTCGCGGAACTGGATCCCGCGCTGTTGCAGACCCAGATCGAGCAGTCGCGAGCCAACCTGATTCGGTCCCAGGCCGACGCCGATCGACTCAGGATCACCGTCGAGGATGCCCGCAACAAGCTGAAACGGGCAGAGGGCCTGGCGGCACGCAAGCTGCTGTCGCCGCAGGATCTCGAGGCCTCACAGGTGTCGGTGCGGGCGGCCGAGGCCCAACTGAAATCGTCAGAAGCGGGAACGGTGCAATCCCAGGCGTCGCTGAACCAGGCCGAGGTCAACCTTCAGCATGCTGTGATCCAGGCGCCGATTGACGGCATCGTGATTTCGCGCAACGTCGATGTGGGACAGACCGTGGCGGCCAGCATGAATGCCCCCACGCTGTTCATCATTGCGGCCGACCTGACCAAGATGCAGGTGAACGCCAACGTCGACGAGTCGGATGTCGGCCGGATCCGGCCTGGGCAACACGTCCGCTTCCGCGTGGACGCTTATCCAACCGAGGAGTTCACCGGAACACTGAATCAGGTACGGCTCCAACCCATCGTGTCCCAGAACGTCGTCACGTACGCGACCGTCATCGATGTGCCGAACCCTGAATTGAAGCTGAAGCCGGGTATGACGGCCAACGTGACCATCGAGATCGCACGGCGAGTGGATGCGATCCGCGTGCCTAATGCCGCCCTGCGCTTCCGGCCCAACGCGGACACCTTTGCCGCGCTGAACCTGCCGGTGCCGTCAGACCTCGTTCAGCGCGGCGGGTTTGGCGCTGGAACGGGACAGCGCGGAGGGGGACCTCAGGCCATCGGCGCCGCTACCTCCGGACCGGCCTCGCCAGCGACATCGGCCGCACCTCAGGGGAATCGCCCCGGGCAGAGCACGAGCACCCCTGCTCAGAGCCAGACATCCGGGCAGACACCGCCCTCCCCGTCTCGCGGCATGGGTGCCGGACAGGGTCCGGGAACCGGTCAGCAAGGTGTTGGCGCCGGGCGGGGTCAAGGCTCTGGCGAGCAGGGATTTGGGGGCGGAGGCCGCGGCGGTCGTAGCGGCGACATGGCGACCGGCGTCTTCGCGCAGGGCGCACAGGCCCAGCAGACGATCGCCAACCGGCCTGCGGCGCAAACGATCGATCAGCTCTTTGGTCCTCTGCCGGTCGTGGAAACGTCCGGCCGGGCGTGGATTCGTGCGGCCGCTCAACTGAAGGCCGTGCGCCTGCGTCTGGGCATCACCGATGGCACCTACACGGAACTGTTGAGTGGCGAAGTGAGCCCCGGCCAGGAACTGGTGACGGCGGTGATTACGCCGGCACAAGCCGCGGCAGCCGCGACGCGATCGCCCTTGATGCCGGGCGGCCCAGGCCAGCGGCCCGGCGGCCAGCCGGGCTTCGGCGGCGGCAGGGGCGGCGGAGGACGATAACGCCATGCCAGTCATCTCCGTTCAGAACCTGACGAAGACCTACGTCGTCGGCGACATCCAGGTGCACGCGTTGCGCGGGGTCAGCGTTGATGTAGAGCCGGGCGAGTTCGTGGCCGTCACCGGACCGTCCGGCTCGGGCAAATCGACGTTCATGCACATCCTGGGCGCGCTCGACAGGCCGACCTCGGGGCGGTACGTCCTGAATGGCAGCGACGTGTCGAAGCTGTCGCGCGACGATTTGGCGAAGATCCGGAATCAAAAGATCGGATTCGTGTTCCAGGGATTCAACCTGCTGTCGCGAACCAGTGCCGTCGAGAACGTCGAGTTGCCGCTGCTGTACAGCCGGCTGCACGTCAAGGGTAGCGAGCGTCACAAACGGGCCAAGGACGTGCTGAACATCGTGGGCCTGGCCGACCGATCGCACCACCACCCCAACCAGTTGTCTGGCGGACAACAGCAGCGCGTCGCCATCGCGCGGTCGCTCATCAATAACCCCTCGATCCTGCTGGCCGACGAGCCCACGGGCAACCTCGACAGCCGGACGAGCATCGAAGTGATGGACGTGTTTCAGCGCCTGAATATCGCGCGCGGACTCACGATTCTTCTGATTACACACGAGCACGACATTGCCGAGTACGGCACGCGAACCATCGCGTTCCGCGACGGGCTGATCGTCTCCGACTCGCCGAACACTCACCGGCGCATCGCCGGCGAGGAGATGGCGGCGCTACCACCACCCGACGTGAATGTGATGAAACCCGCACCGGCCAGTCCCGGGAGATAACGCGATGATGAGAATCCTGATGACGTTCCGTGTCGCCCTGAAGGCGCTGAACCGCAACAAGATGCGGACGACGCTGACCATGCTGGGGATGATCATCGGCGTGGCGGCCGTCATTGCGATGGTCGCACTGGGCAAGGGGGCGCAGGCGTCCATCGAAACGCAGATCAAGTCGGCCGGCACCAACCTGATTATTGTGATGTCGGGCAACTACATGGCGATGGGTGTCAGCCAGGGATCCGGCGGTTCCAACAGGCTGACGCTCGAGGATGCCACCGCCATCCGCACCGAAGTGCAGGGGATTCAGTACTTGACGCCAGGCGTATCGACCAGAAACCAGATCATCGCCGGGAATATGAACTGGCAGACCCGTATCCAGGGCACGGACGTGGAATTGCCCTTGATCCGCTCGTGGGCCCAGAAATACGGCAGTTTCTTCACCGCGCAGGATGTCACCACCTCCGCCAAGGTGGTCGTGCTGGGCTCGGTTGTCGCGACCAACCTGTTCGGCGAAGATGCGGACCCCTCCGGCCAGATCGTCCGGATCAAGAACCAGCCGTTCAAAGTGATCGGCGTGATGGCCAGCAAGGGGACGGGTACCGGCGGTGAGGATCAGGACGACAGCGCGATGATCCCGTATACGACGTGCCAGAAGAAGCTGATGGGAATTCAGCACATCCAGAACATTACGGTGTCGGCGGCATCGGCCAACGAGGTCACGAGAGTCGCCGAGGATGTCACCAACCTGATGCGCGTTCGGCACAAGATCATGGCCGGCGACACCGACGATTTCATGGTCCGCACACTCGAGGAGATGGCGGCCATGCGCACCGAAACCACCAGGACCATGACAGCCCTGCTGGCCGGCATCGCCGGCGTGTCGTTGCTGGTGGGTGGCATCGGCATCATGAACATCATGCTGGTGTCGGTGACCGAGCGCACGCGCGAGATCGGCCTGCGCATGGCCATCGGCGCACGCGGCCGCGACGTGCTGCTGCAGTTCCTGGTCGAGGCGGTGGTGCTCAGCCTGTTTGGTGGGGCCATCGGGATTGCGTTCGGATTCGGGATTTCCGAAGGCGTCACCAGGTTTCTGACGTGGCCGACCGCGGTGTCCGGCGACGCCGTGTTGCTGGCGTTCGGGTTCTCGGCGATGATCGGTATCTTCTTCGGCTTCTATCCGGCCACAAAGGCCGCCAAGCTCGATCCCATCGAGGCGCTACGGTTCGAATAACCAACAAGGAGAGTCCATGACAAGAAGGTTCACGTTCCTCGTCTTCCTGCTGGCCATCGCATTGGCGGTTCCAGCACTCGTCTCCGCTCAGGCGAAGCCCGACTTCTCCGGGAAGTGGGTCCAGGACATGGAGAAGAGCGACCAGCCAGCGGGCGGCCGCGGTCCGGCCGGCCCCCAGAACATCACGATCACCCAGACGGCAACCGAGATCGCGATCGAGCGCGTGACGGGTCAGGGTACGCAGAAGACCGTCTACAAGCTGGACGGCAGCGACAGCGTGAACGCCATGGGACGCGGTGGCGAGGTCACGAGCAAGACCACGTGGGACGGCAACAAGCTCGTCACCAAGTACTCGCGCACCATGGGCGAGACCACGGTGAAGGTTACGGAAACCCGCAGTCTCGAGGCTGATGGCACGCTGACCGTTGTCACCGCGAGGACGGGTGGACCCCAGGGCGACACGACCCGCAAGGTCGTCTTCAAGAAGGGCTAACGATCGGCCGCCAGGCGCCTGCTCGGCATGTCGCGCTGAGCGGGCGCCTTCGCCTTTGGCTACGGCGACCCAAGGGCGCTGGGGCCAGTCGCGGGACGTCAGGTTTTCGGCAGCAGCAGATCAGCGAGGATGTCCTGGCGTCTGTCCCGGTAGAACATCCGTCTGGCGTGGCAGCGCGGCAGTTCGGCAAGATCGAGATCGGCATATAAGATCGTTTCAGCCGCTGCCGGCGCCCGCGCAATCACGCGGCCGGACGGATCGCACACAAATGACTCGCCCGCAAACTCCATGTCGGACTCCACGCCGACCCGGTTTGCCAGTGCCGTGAAGTAACCGTTCTGGAAGGCGGGCACCCGAAGCTCCGCCTCGTAAAGCCCCTCGGGCCACTCCCCCACGGTCCCGGCCTGAGGAACGACCACCACGTCGGCGCGTTGCAGCCCCAGGCTGCGCATCACTTCCGGGTAGTGGCGATCGTAGCAGATAGCCACGCCGATGCGGCCGGCGGCGGTGGCGTAGACCGGCATGCCGTGGTCGCCAGGCGTGTAGTAGTCCTGTTCGTAGAAGTGCGGCATCTGCGCGATGTGCAGCATCCGCGTGGTACCGAGCAGACGCCCGTCGGCATCGATGACGGGCGAACTGTCGTACGCGCGGTTGCCCTCCCGCTCATAGAGGTTGAGCACCACGACCACACCAAGGTCGGCCGCCAATCGGCCGAATGCCTCGGTGGTCGGTCCTGGCACCGGCTCCCCCATCTCGATCGGCGGCCTCCCGCTCGGTTGACAGCACGGGAAGAACGGGGTGAAGGCCAGTTCAGGAAACGCCACTAGCGATGCCCCAGCCGCGGCCGCCTCGCGAAGCGCCTGCAGGCCTCGCTCGATGTTGATGGCCGGATCCGGACCAGCCCGGTGTTGGACAAGGGCCACTCTCACGACTGTGTCTCCTTGAATGCCTCGTACAGTTCAGAAACGGTCTGGCCGGTGACCGGGTCCACCATGTCGGGAGCAATCTCCGCCAGCGGCTCCAGCACGAATCCGCGCCCACGGAAGCGCGGATGGGGCACCACGAGACCAGGTTCGTCCACGATGCGGTAGCCGAACAGGATCAGGTCGAGGTCAAGCGTGCGCGGCGAGCCCGGGAACGGCCGTTGGCGACCCGCTTGGTCTTCAGCGTCGAGGAGCAGATTCAGCAAGGGCCTGGGCTCGCCGTCCCATCGACCCGCCACGGCACCATTGAGGAAGGCGGGCTGCAGGCCCACACCAACGTGGTCAGTTTCGATCCACGACGATACCGACCAGTCTTTCAGGATGGACCGCAGAAATGCGACCGCCGCGTCCAGGTGGGCTTGCCGATTGCCGAGGTTGCTTCCAAGGGCGATGGCAACGCGCACCACGCCGGACGCTCCGGTCTAGTTGACCCAGCGGGCTGACAAGACGCCGCCGCCTGTGCCGGCCCCGTCCGGGCGACGTCCCAGCAAGTCGAGCCGGCCGGCCAGGGCCTGTTCGAAAAACCGCAACTGTTCGGCCGATTCGCCAATCAGCAACTCGAGCATCTTGCGGTGGCGGGCGTGGGATATGTGTTCAATGCGGGGACGCCACCGCGCCAGAAATCCACGCGCGTCCCGGGCATCGGCCTCGATGATGGCCATCGCGCGAGCCTCGCCCTTGCCGGTGGATGGCACGGCGGGGGTCTCGACCGACTCGTCGGCCGTGGCGCCGAGATCGATCAGCGCGTCGCGGATCCACGACAGGTGCTCGTCGTCCCTGTTCAGGATGTACTGGTAGGTGTTGTTGAATTCGTAACTGGCGACGTGGCGCGCCCCGGCCTCGCGGCGCAGGAACGCGGCCAGTTTGTCGCGGTGAAGATCCTGAAGCAGGGCGACCAGTTCCGCCGGTTTCACGTGTTCTGCTTTTCCTTGCAGCTGATGCACACCCGCGTCCAGGGAATCGCACTCAGGCGGGCTGGCGACACCGGTTCGCCGCAATCGCGACAGGTGCCGTACGTCCCCTTGTCAATCCGCTGAATGGCTTCGTCGATCGCCTGAAGGATCTTGGCGTCGGTTTGCTTCAACTTGAGCTGGATGTGGACTTCGTTGTTGCCGTTGGCCTGGTCGGCCAAATCTCCCTGCCTGGAGTTGTGCTCCATGGTCGCCTGAAGCGGACGAATGCCCCCGGTTGAGAGGATTTCGAGCCTCTTGCGCAGCAAGGCTTCACGGAACGTATCGGACATGCCCATACTCCTGCGTCACCGCTGTCGCGGTGAATACTCCATCATAGCATGTCTGTTTTGGCCCCAAAGACGGGCCCGCTACATGCCCTGGAATGTCACCCCGTCGTTCATCATCTAGATCGAAGCCCCTCTCTCCATTATTCTATAGGCTGTGTCCTTGCCCGAACTGGCCCACATGTGGCTTGGTCCGTCTCCGCTTCCTTGAGCAGGTAGCCTATGCACTCCTCCGACTCCATCCCGGCAGAACCTGCCGTCTTGGCACTCGCCGATCGACTCGACGGACGATTCGCGTTGTGGGCGGGACCATTGAGTGATGGCGTCAAGGCCTGCCTTGAACGCCTTTCGCACGAGCGCGTCCTGGAGCGGCTGTTCGCGCGAGAACCGGCCCTGTGGTCGGCCGATCCCGCCGTGCAGGCGACCATTGCCAATCGACTGGGCTGGCTCGGGTCTCCCGACTCGATGGTCGAGTCGGTGCCGCGTCTCACCGCATTCGCCGCCGCTATCCGCGACGGCGGATTCACCCATGTGGTCCTGCTGGGGATGGGAGGCTCGAGTCTGGCGCCCGAGGTGATGCGCGCGATGCTCGGCGTTCGGCCGGGATGGCCGGCGTTTCACATGCTCGACTCCACGGACCCGGCTGCGGTACTGGCCATCGAGCAGGCCATCGACATCGATCACACCCTGTTTCTGCTGGCCAGCAAGTCGGGCGGCACCATCGAGCCCAATTCGATGGCCGCGTACTTTCGGAGCCGCATCGAAGTGCGCGGGGTCGCGCGCTGGGCCGACCGGTTTGTGGCCATTACCGACGAAGGGACGGCATTGCACCGGCGCGCCGTCGACGAACACTTCCGCGAGATCTTCGTGAATCGGTCCGACATCGGAGGCAGGTACTCCGCCGTGTCGTTCTTCGGGCTGGTACCGGCCGCGTTGATGGGACACGACGTGGCGGCGATGATCGATTGGGCTCGAGCCATGTTGTGGGTGTGTGGCCCCGGGCGGCCCGTCGGCACCAATTCCGCGATGTTGCTGGGGGCTGCCATGTCACTCGGTGCGCAGCATGGCCGCGACAAGCTGACCCTGGCCGCGCCGCCGCCGTTGGAGAGCTTCGGCCTCTGGGTCGAGCAACTGGTAGCCGAAAGCACAGGCAAGCACGGCCACGGCGTGGTGCCGATTGCTGGCGAGCGGCTCGCGGCGGCCTCCAGCTACGGCCCTGACCGCGTGATGGTGCACCTGGGTCTCGTCGGTCAGACCAGCGCCGCAATCCGCGACCAGATCCGCGAGATGGCCTCCAGCGGCATGCCGATCGCGCAGATCGAATTGCCGGAAGCCGAGGCCCTGGCCGCCGAATTCGTCCGGTGGGAACTGGCGACGGCGATCGCGGGCGTGCTGCTCGGCGTCAATCCGTTTGACGAGCCCAATGTGCAGCAGGCCAAGGATGCGACCCAACGCCTGCTGGCGCATTACGCCGAGAACCGGCACCTGGCTCCTCCGCCCTCAACCAGGCTGATCGCGGGCCAGTACGCCTGGCTCTCGGCCTGTGCCCAGGCGGTGGTGGGCGATGGCGGGGCGGGCCGCTTCTTATCGGTAGTTGAACCAGGGGACTACCTGGCGATTCTGGCGTTTGTTGGCCCCGATCCCGCACTGGCCGCGGCGCTCGCCAGGCTGCGCGAGTCGGCGCGCGAGCTGACCCGAGCGGCGACCACACTCGGCTACGGCCCGCGCTACCTCCACTCGACCGGTCAGTTGCACAAAGGCGGCGCCGGGAATGGCGTCTTCCTGGTGCTGACCACCGATCCCGTTACCGATGTGGCGATACCCGGACAGGGGTTTTCGTTTGGCACGCTCGAGCTGGCTCAAGCACTGGGCGACGTGGCGTCGCTGGACGCGGCGGGAAGGCGGGTGCTCCACATCCATCTGCCGCGACCGGAGCCGGCGCTGGTGGATGCCATCTGCCGGGCGCTCACCGACGGTCTGGTTCGCGCGGATCTTCACAAAGTCATCTCGACGTAGTAATCTCTGGGGGATCGTCGTCAGCGGTCATCCGCCTGCGTGGGCGCTCGGTCCCCGTCCGGCTCCCTCCCCCAACACCCTCGCGGCTCGTCATCCGTTGCGTCCCCCAACAGGGCATCTGACGGTCTTGCTGGCCAGCCTCCTTGGTTGGCGGCACTGCCGGAAATCCGGCACAGACAGGTGCGTCCGGACGGATGGCACGGGAAACTGCTGATTTCCCGATTGTCCACGGGGGCACGGAGGTTGCGTGCAGTACGTGAGGACAGCGGCGACGTTTCTGGTGCACGCCCTAGGCGGTTCCACGGACCAGCCCGGTCACTTTTCGGAGATATCACACCCATGACACGGTCGAACATCACCATCGACGGCAACGAGGCAGTCGCCTCCGTTGCTCACCGTACCAACGAGGTCATCGCCATCTATCCCATCACCCCATCGTCGAACATGGGTGAGTGGTCTGACGAATGGTCCGCCAAAAATCAGCGGAACATCTGGGGCACTATACCGCTGGTCTCCGAGATGCAATCGGAGGGCGGCGCGTCCGGCGCCGTGCACGGCGCACTACAGGCCGGGGCCCTCACGACCACGTTTACGGCATCGCAGGGTTTGCTCCTGATGATCCCGAACATGTACAAGATTGCGGGCGAGTTGACGTCGTTCTGCATGCACGTGTCGGCGCGCACGGTCGCCACCCACGCGCTCTCGATCTTCGGTGACCACTCCGATGTGATGGCATGCCGTCAGACCGGTTTTGCGCTGCTCGCATCGGGCTCGGTCCAGGAGGCCCACGATTTCGCCGCCATTGGCCAGGCGGCCACGCTGCGGGCGCGTGTGCCCTTCTTGCACTTTTTTGACGGATTCCGGACGTCCCACGAAGTCGCCACGATCGAATCGCTCGGCGACGAGGACCTGCTCGCGATGCTGCCCGAGGCGCTGGTGGCGGCCCACCGGAAGCGCGCGCTCACGCCGGATCGTCCACAACTGCGCGGCACGGCACAGAACCCCGACACCTTTTTTCAGGCGCGTGAGGCCTGTAACCGGTTCTACGCAGAGTGCCCGGGCGCGGTCGATCAGGTGATGGCCGAGTTCGCCCGGCTTGTCGGGCGGCGCTACCACTTGTTCGACTACGTGGGTCACCCTCAGGCCGAGAAGGTCATCGTGATGATGGGCTCGGGCGCTGAGGTGGCGCACGAAGCGGTGGAATGGATGGTGGCCCGGGGTGAGAAGGTGGGGTTGATCAAGGTCCGCTTGTTCCGGCCGTTCTCGCTCGAGCATTTCGTCACGGTGCTGCCCTCCACGGTGAAGTCGATCGCGGTCCTCGACCGGACGAAGGAGCCCGGAGCGATTGGCGAACCTCTGTATCTCGACATCGTCGCGGCGCTTCGCGAAACCCGCGACGACGGCACGTCGCCGCTCGCCACCGATCCCGTCGTCGTGGGCGGCCGATACGGCCTGTCGTCCAAGGAATTCACACCCGCCATGGTGAAGGGCGTCTACGACGAGCTGGGCAAGACCCGGCCGAAGAATCACTTCACGGTCGGGATTATGGACGATGTGACGCACCTGTCGCTGACGTACGACATGGAACTGGATATCGAGCCAGACGAGGTGCGCCGCAGCGTGTTCTTCGGCCTCGGGTCTGATGGGACCGTCGGCGCCAACAAGAACTCGATCAAGATTATCGGCGAGGAGACCGACAACTTCGCCCAGGGCTATTTCGTGTACGACTCGAAGAAGGCCGGCGCGATCACGATTTCGCATCTGCGCTTCGGCCCACGACAGATCCGATCGTCGTACCTGGTGAAGCGCGCCGGGTTCGTGGCGTGCCATCAGTACGAGTTCATGGACAAGTACGGCGTACTGGACTATGCGGCTCCCGGAGGCATCTTCCTGTTGAACAGCCCGTTCGGGCCGGCAGAGACCTGGAACACGCTGGCCCGCGAGGTACAGGACGCGATCATCGCGAAGACATTGACGTTCTACGTGATCGATGCGTTGGCCGTCGCCCGCGACACCGGCATGGGCACCCGCATCAATACGGTGATGCAGACCTGCTTCTTTGCCATCTCGGGTGTGCTGCCGCGCGACCAGGCCATCGGCCAGATCAAGAAGGCCATCGAGAAGACCTACGGCAAGCGCGGGCCGGATGTCGTGAAGAAGAACTTCGCGGCCGTCGATCAGACGCTGGAGAACCTGCACACCGTGGACGTGCCGGCCGCCGCCACCGCCAGCCGCACGTTGCCACCGGTCGTCTCGGATGCCGCACCCGATTTCGTCAAGCGCGTGACGGCGCTGATGCTGGCCAACAAGGGCGACTTGCTGCCGGTCAGCGCATTCCCGGTGGACGGCACCTGGCCCATGGCCACCGCACAGTGGGAGAAACGCAACATCGCTCAAGATATTCCCGTCTGGGATCCGGCTATTTGCATCCAGTGCAACAAATGCGCAATGGTCTGCCCGCATGCCGCCATTCGCGCCAAGGTCTATGGGTCGGATTGCCTGAAGGAGGCCCCGGGCACATTCAAGTCGATGGACTACAAGGGCAACGAGTTCAAGGGCTTGAAATACACGATCCAGATCGCACCAGAGGATTGCACCGGCTGCACCTTGTGCGCGGTTGTCTGCCCGGCCAAGGACAAGTCCAATCCGAAACACAAGTCGCTGGACATGCACCTGCAGCGGCCGCTTCGGGAACCCGAACGCGCCAACTTCGCGTTCTTCCTGGACCTGCCCGAGGTCGACCGGACGAAGGTGAAGGCCGATGTGAAGAGCGTGCAGTTCCTCCAGCCGCTGTTCGAGTTCTCGGGCGCGTGCGTGGGCTGCGGCGAAACACCGTATGTGAAGCTGCTGACACAGCTATTCGGCGACCGCGCCATGATTGCCAACGCCACGGGGTGCTCGTCCATCTATGGTGGCAACCTGCCCACCACGCCCTACAGCGTCAACCGGGACGGCCGAGGACCGGCGTGGTCGAATTCCCTGTTCGAAGACAACGCCGAATTCGGCTTCGGCTACCGGCTGGCCATCGACAAGCACATCGAGCAGGCCCGTGAGCTGCTGACGCGCCTGGCGCCGGGCATTGGCCAGACACTGGTGGACGGTCTGCTCACCGCCGACCAGCGTTCTGAGGCCGGCATCGCGACCCAGCGTGAGCGCGTGGCGGCCCTCCGGCAGCAGTTGGCCCGCATCGACAGCGGCGAAGCCCGGTGGCTCGAACGGATTGCCGACTACCTGGTGCGTAAGAGCGTGTGGATTGTCGGCGGCGATGGCTGGGCGTACGACATCGGGTATGGCGGGCTTGACCATGTGCTGGCGATGGGCCGCGATGTGAACATCCTGGTGCTCGACACCGAGGTGTACTCCAACACCGGCGGCCAGCAGTCCAAAGCCACCCCGCTCGGGGCATCGGCGAAGTTCGCGACGGCTGGCAAGGCCACCGGCAAGAAAGACCTCGGCATGATGGCGATGGCCTACGGCAACACGTATGTGGCCCAGGTTGCCTTCGGATCCAAGGACGTCCAAACCGTCAAGGCGTTCCAGGAAGCGGAAGCGTTCCCAGGTCCGTCGATGATCATCGCCTTCAGCCACTGCATCGCGCATGGCTACGACCTGGCGCACGGTCTGGATCAGCAGAAACTGGCCGTGGACACTGGCTACTGGCCGCTCTATCGCTTTGATCCGCGCCGGGCGGTGACCGGCGACAGCCCGCTGGTGCTGGATTCGGCCGCGCCGAAACTGGACTTGTCCAAGTACACCGCCAACGAGATGCGGTTCCGCGTGGTGGAACAGATGGATCCCGAGCGGTACAAGATCTTGATGGGGCGGGCGCAACACGATCTGGCGACGCGCTTCAGCATTTATGAACAACTGTCGAAGCTGGCGTTCCCGGTCACCAAGCGCTAGGCAAGCAACAAACCACCCCGGTCCCGGTCCGGGATCGGGCCATGGAGACGTGAGATGGACCTCTCGACGACCTACCTCGGATTGAATCTGGCGCACCCGATCATGCCGGGCGCCTCACCCCTGGTCGACCACCTCGATCTGGTCAAGCGGCTCGAGGATGCTGGCGCGGCGGCCATTACCATGCACTCGTTGTTCGAGGAGCAGATCACCCGCGAACAACTGGGCATGGTCTACCACATGGAGCTGCTGGACCATGGAAGCGCCGAGGCGCTGTCCTACTTCCCGCCCAGCGATCAGTTCCGCCTCGGCCCGCACCAGTACCTGGAGCAGCTGCGGGTGATCAAGCAGACGGTGGCCGTCCCGGTGATCGCGTCGCTCAACGGGACGACCGCTGAAGGATGGCTCGAGTACGCGAAGTTGATTCAGGACGCCGGTGCCGATGCACTTGAACTGAACGTCTACCATGTCGCGGCCGATCCGCGTGAATCGGGAGCCGCTGTGGAACGCCGGGTGGTCGATATCGCCCGCACCGTGAAGGCCTCGGTGGCGATCCCGATCGCGGTGAAGCTGTCGCCCTTCTACTCGTCGGTCGCTCACCTCGCCACCCAACTGGACGCGCTCGGAGTGGAAGGCCTGGTCCTATTCAACCGGTTCTACCAGCCCGACATCGACATGAAAGAGCTGGCGGTGCTCCCAAGCCTGCATCTCTCGTCATCGCAGGACCTGTTGCTGAGACTGCGCTGGCTGGCGGTGTTGTTCGGCCGGGTGTCCTCCACTCTGGCGGTGACCGGAGGCGTGCACACGCCGCTTGACGCCCTGAAAGCGGTGATGGCCGGCGCATCGGGCGTGCAGACCGTATCGAGTCTGCTGATGAACGGACCGGAACACATCAAGACGCTGGTTGACGGCATGAGGGCCTGGCTCGAGGATCACGAATACGACTCGTTGCGGCAGGCGTTGGGCAGCATGAGCCTGGACCGCAGCCCGAGCCCGGCCGCCTTCGAGCGGGCCAATTACATGAAGGTGCTGGCCTCGTATCAGATGGCGTGAAACGAACAGATCAGCTCATCTCGCGGACACGGCGCAGGTCGGGATCGGGCTCGATGTGAATCACCGCGTCCACCACGCCTAGTGGTGACGTGAGGAGCGCGTCCTGCACGGCGTGCCCAATGTCGTGACCGCGGCGCACGGTGGTGGCCCCATCGACCATCACGTGGATGTCCACAAACAGGCCAAGTCCGCTGCGGCGCACGCGGCATTTGTCGATGCCCTTCACGTCGGGAACCGCGCCGGCCATCATACGGATGCGGTGCTCGATGTCTTCCGGTGGTGCCGCATCCAGCACGTCGGCCATGGCCGCGCGGAACAGACGGATGCCGTTGAATCCGATCACCAGGCAAGCCGCCAGCGCGCCCCAGTCATCCGCGCTCTCGAACCCGCGACCGCCGATGAGCGCGACCGAGATACCGACAAACGCCGCCAGCGACGTCAGGGCATCGGACCGGGCATGCCAGGCATCCGACTGCACGGCGCGGCTGCCAATCGCTTCGCCTTCGCGCAGCAACCGCCGGTACATCAGTTCCTTGGTCGCCACCACTCCCAGCAGCACCGCCAGGGTGAACGGCGCCGGTGGATGATGCGGCATCACGATCTCGCGGACGCTCTGGATGGCGATACCCCCTGCCGCCATCAGCAGCGCGACCGACACCACGACGGCGCCCAGGGGCTCCACGCGTCCGTAGCCGAACGGGTACTTTTCGTTCGGTGGCGTCGACGAGATCTTGAGCGCACCATACACCACGAGCGAACTGAAGATGTCGAGGGTGGACTCCACGCCGTCGGCGATCAACGCATAGGAATTGCCGGCGACACCACTCAGGATCTTCACGGCGGCCAGCACCGCACTGACCAGAATCCCGGACATCGTCGCGCGCAGTCCGCGAGCGGTCGCCCAGGCCAAGTGTGCGTGAGCGGGATTGCGACGGGACGGTACCCCAGACATACGCCAGCACAGTGTACGTCGGGAGCGTGGCGCGGGGCGAGCGTCCAGGTTGGCCGGCAGCCGCAGCCGCGCTACGAACGACGCCGCGCAGGCGCACCGCTGGCCAGCAGCATCGTGATTCTCGCGCGGGCCCGGGTTCGCAGGTCGCCCGGCAGCCGTGTGGCTCCGGCCTTTTGACAGAGATCCACGGTCTGCTTCAGACCATGGGCGAGGTGTTGGCAGCAGGGGCACGAGTGCAGGTGCCTGACCATCGACCTCCGCTCGGCGCCCGTCAACTCGCCGTCGATGAAGCGCGACAACTCCTCCAGCAAGGCGCGGCAACGATCCTGGCTCGTCGGAGTCGTTTTCATGGCGCCTCCAGTTGCTGGCGCAGGAACAGGCGTGCCCTGTGCAGTCGCGTCTTCACGTTCGCTTCAGACACGCCGACCACCCCGGCCACCTCCTTCGTTGACAGGCCTTCCACTTCGCGCAGGAAGACAATCAACCGGTGCTCGGGCGACAGTTTCTGGAGTGCGGCTCGCAGGGTCCCACGCAGCCGCCGATTCTCCAGCACCTGGTCGGGACGACGACCCGGGTCCTCGACGTCGATTATCCGTATGGCCCCGTCGGCGGTCGGCATCAGTTCATCGAGCGACGCCAGCTGGGCCGGTTCGTGTGCCCGCCGGCGGCGACTGACCAGACACGCGTTCTTAACGGTCCGGTACAGCCAGGTGCGGAATGCCTCGGGCGCCTTGATTTGACCGGCATGCCGGTAGGTTTTCAGCAACGCTTCCTGCATGGCATCCTCGGCGTCATCGGCATGTCCGCACACCAGCAGGCTGAACCGGTAGGCGACTTCCTGCGATTGCATCAGGAGCCGTTCCATCGCCGCCTGGCTGCCCGACTGCGCGGCGATCACCAGGGCCGCATAGTCGGTCCCGCGCCCACCCACCCGCCCTTTGCCTGAAGGATTCACATCCGCGCGTTTGGTCACAACGCCGCCAATTGTACCGTCTAAGCACAATACTGTTCACATATCGTCACCCCGGTGAAAACCGGGGTCCAGAGTGGTCGCCCTGACTGGATTCCGGGTTCCGCTCGGCGGCCCCGGAATGACGGCAGGGTGTTAACTGAACGGCATTGCGTCTAACCACGAACCGACCAGGCCGTTTCCGCGATCTGTGACGATTTGGCCTGTATCTGCATCCATGGGACTGTGGGCACCGATGTCCCACCACAGACGCCGCTGGTGCCGGCCACCGTCGGAAGCGCCGGTCCGCCAGACTAGAATAGGTGGGAGGCAGGGAGACCCAAATGAGAGACACTCGATACGGTATTGCTGTGGAGGTGGCCCTGCCCTACGAGCAGGCCGTCCTGCGCGCCACCGAGGAACTGAAGAACGAAGGATTCGGCATCCTGACGACCATCGACGTCAAGCAGACGTTGAAGGAGAAGCTCGACAAGGACTTCCGCAAGTACACGATTCTCGGCGCGTGCAATCCGCCGCTGGCCTATCGCGCCTTTGAGGACGAACTCGAGATTGGTCTGCTGCTGCCGTGCAACGTCATCGTGTACGAGACTGCGCCCGACCGCAGCGTCGTCGCCGCCATGGCGCCGGTGGCCGCCATGGGCGTCGTGGGAGGCAGCCCGGCCTTGAAGGATGTGGCGCGAGAAGCCGAGCAACGCCTGCGCCGTGCGTTGGCGGCGCTCGAGCACACGCCTGCCGGAACTGGACAATAACCGATGGAGATACTCGGCCCGATTGTGATTCTGATCGTGTGGGTCATTCTGCAGGCGTGGGTACTGCCCAGGCTGGGCGTCCCGACATGAATGAGCGCGTCGTGTGACGTCGAGTCTCGACGTCGAGCCGCGCCAGAGAAAGACACCGACTGAAGACGAGGGGCCGTCCGGCGTGCGGAGATCCGGCCGGATCAGACCCAGCCGGCCACCACCCCGGGGAACTCCTCCAGCATTCGCAGATACCGCTGGCGCTCCATCGACGTGGCCCGGCTCGCGATCACACCGCCGAACTCCGCCATGACGCTTTGCTGCTCGGCGCGCGTCAGGAGTTGATCGGCAAGGTGATAGAAGTAGTTGTCCTCGATGCGGATGTGTTCGCGAATCAGCTCCACATACCCGTACGCGTGCGTGGTGAAGTCCTGGGCCGCCGTCTCCTCTCCCGCCAGATACCGGCGCACATCGCCGCGCATCTTTTTCGCGTACGCGCGTCCGGCCTCGTGCTGCGACAGCAGCGCGCTGATCACGGTCTTGTCCGGGCCGAGCCCGTGGCTGGCCAACAGGGGGAACAGCAGGTCTTCTTCCTTGCCGTGATGGCGATCGGCGAAGTACTCAAAAAAATCGAGCGTGTCGGTCACCATGGTCGGCGGCACGGGCTGGTAGCTGGCCAGCCGCGTGGCGATCGACTCGAGCACGGTCAGCATCACCTTGAACCCGCGATGCTCCTCCATCAGCACGTCGACAAACCGCGCCTCCCCCATCGTTCACC
>CAYHRK010000004.1:0-40505 GCA_964358795.1 uncultured Vicinamibacterales bacterium | reverse complement strand
GGGACCCGGTGACGAAGCTGTACTGGAACGTATGGTCGAGCGCCGCGAAGTAGCGGGCTTCGATGGCGTCGCGGGGCGGGACGCAGGCCATTCGGGTGGAGGTGAGCGGTCCGATCTTTACCGAGCGTGCGTCGGTGCCCGCGGCAATCGTGCCGCTGTAGCGATTGTACCCGCCCAGACCCGACGCTTTGCCGTCCTGCACCGACAGGGTCACGTCGATCCCGCCAGGCAGCGGCTCGGTGAAGTTGAAGCTGGCGAGCGTCTACGTCTTGCCTTCGAGGTCGGTCAACGCCACGGTCCCGAGAATCTGCCTCAGCGAAACGACAGATGTGTTTCTGGATGGCGCTGGCGGTGCTCCTGATGGCGCCGGTCCCAGAGCCGGTTGCCGCCCAGCAGGCGGTCAAGAAGGGCGGGCAGGCCTCCCAGTTGCCCGACAAAACCGTCAAGAAGCGGTACTCCCGCGGCATCACGAAAGGGAATGCGGCGCCCGCCCCGGCGGCGGCGCTGCGATGGGAACCCGTCGTCGGCATGGACGCCCAACTCTTCCCCTCCTTCATCGTCTCGACCGCCACGATGCGGCTGCCGCAGGAGGACGACGCGGTGGAGGACCCGCGCCAGTTGGGCGAGGCGCTCGGGTTCATCGGGGCCTCGCTCGAAGGCGTCCCCGCCAACAGCAGGCTCAGGGTCGAGGCGAAAGCTAACGCGGTGATGGAAGCCAGCGTGTTCGAGGGGCGGGCGGCGCGGACGCCGGTTGCCGCGAACACCAGTCCCGCAACGAGCATCGCGACGATGCAGCTCATTTCTTCGAGTCCGCTGTCCCATTGAGGATGACCGTTCGAGGTGTTGACGTTGACTCGCCGGTCATCGTTCCGATCAGGAACCGCTTTCCGTCCGCCGCCACGTCGCAGTCATTGAACGCCTTCTCCAGCATCCGCGTCGTGATTAGAGCGAAGGACATGGGTCCCTATGGAAGTCGCGCGAGGTGCTTCCTGAACAGCGCGACGAGCCTCGGCTCCGCCTCTTCGTCTTCCTTCAGGTCGAGCAATGGCCGCAGTTCGTCAAGCACAAGTTCACGATTCACGTTCGATCCCTGACGAACGATAACCCCCTCGACATCCAGCCAGTCCTGCACACGGCCGGCGACAGCCTTGAGGATGAGCAGGTCCTCCGCCGAGCACGTGGTCACGGTGACACCGGGTTCGACCTCAAAGGGACTGGCTCGCTCGATCACTCGGGCTTCGTACGGCAACGCGCCGAGCGAAATGTCGAGAGGAATCCGATCGCCTGTTTCCACGAGCAAGACACGCCGTTCGAGGGCAAAGCGACGAGCCTCCGGAAACCGCGGCGCGTACTGAAGCAGGATGGCGTCGACAAACGGCGCCTCGCCCCCGATGCCGGTGAGCAGCGTGAGATCGACGTCGCGTGTCTGGCGTGGCTCGCCCCACCGCTGCACGGCGAGACCGCCGATCACGCAACATCGCCAACGGCGGGCGACGCAAAACGCCTCGATGCCGGCGGCCGCCGCAAAGAGGGCATTCACGACGAGGCGGGAGCGTGAAGGAGGTCCTGCCACTCGACGAGGCCGGACCACTGACGGCGGCTCTCCGGCAATGGTACGCGAAGGGCCGCCGCTATCAGGTGATCGGAGATGCGAAGGGCATCAGCCGCGTCAAGCGCTCGAAGCTCACGCCAGCGCAGGTCGGCCAGCAGTTGCCCTGTTTCCATCCATCGCCGCACGTACGCCCGTTCGGCATCCAGTGTCATCACGGCATCCCAGCATAGCCAAATCCGACCGCCCCGGCAATGCGCCGGTTCGGTGACGGCGAGGACCTCTCACTTCTTCAAACCCGCCGTCCAGTTGAGCACGATGCTCATCGAGATCGGAGCAGAATTGTTGTACGGTCCGATGGGCGAACCGGGAGGCCAAGCTCACCAGAGTTCTTGGAGTACCAACGTGAGCGTATCTCAAGATCCGGAACCGTTTCAGGCGCCCTGTCCGGCGCGCGGCTACCTCGACACCCGTCATGAATGCCGAGGAGCTGCAGAAGGGCCTCACCCAGGCGGCGACGCAGCGCTGATCACCGCCCGTACGGCCGGCTCAACGGTCTCGGTCCAACTGATCGTCTGATCGGGGCATGGACCGCTGGATCGGTCGGTCTGCTCGACTTGTGGGATAATCTGGCCGAGGCGCGAAGATGCCAGCACCCACGGATGCCCCCGATCCGGCCGCAGTTGATGCGCTCGAACGCGCTCGCGTCCGTTTGCGCGCGGCGCAAGCGATCTGCGCCGCCGAACCCCAGGCGTCCTTTGAGAACGTCTGGCATACCCTGATCCTCCTCGAGGAACCCCCTGTCGACCGACTCAACCGGAGTCTCGTTCGTGGACGCGCCACCGCCATTCAGCGATAGGGAGATCGCCTTCCTCGACGCGCTCGTCGATGAGGGCGTGGACTTCCTCGTCGTGGGCCTGGCCGCCGCCGCGCTTCAGGGGGCGCCGGCCGTCACGCAGGATGTCGACCTCTGGCTTCGTGATCTGACCGATCCTCGCTTTTACCGTGCGCTTCAGCGAATTGGGGCGTTCTATATCGCTCCGACCCATTCGACACCGCCGCTCATCGGCGGGGCCGGTACCGAACTGTTCGACATCGTTGTGCACATGCACGGGCTCGGGTCGTTCGAGCAGGAAGCGAGCACGGCGATTCGAATAAACGTGGGCCGCGCGGAGATCCCTGTGCTTCCCCTCTCCCGCATCATCGAAAGCAAGAAAGCCACGGGGCGGCCGAAAGACCTCTCAATCCTCCCGGCGTTGGAGGACGCCCTGCGCACACAAGAACACCGGCACGAACGGTGACCGGCTTCGGCTGGCCCGTTGCGGCTCGGGTTACTTCGCGGGCGGATTGGCCCACATCACGCGATTCATCAGAAGCGCGGCTCGTGTGGTCAGCGCCGGCATCTCCTCCAGGTCGGTGTACTCGCCCGGGGCGTGTTCTTGCGCGCCCAGCGCCCCGAGGCCATCGAGGCCCGACACCAGCGTGGCCACAAACGACACGTCGCCCGCGCCGCGCTTGGACGGATCGTGCGGCGTCATCGGGCCGGTGCCGAGATCGCGCGAGACGCGATCGAGCGTGGCGAGCAGCGCCCGATTGCCGTCGGTCGGCTCCATCGACGGCATGCCGTCCATAAAGCTGATGGTCGCCGACGTCTTCGGCAGGTTCTGCGCAACGATCGCCCGCATCTTGACGCGGGCCCGCTCCAGTTGGTCGCGCGAGAGGAACCGCATGTCGCCCTCGACCACGACCGACCGCGGCACGACGTTGGTCTTGCCGGTTGCCGTCCCCGTGAAGGTGGGCGCGTCGTACTTCACGTCGGTGCCGCCGGCAATCACGCTGGGGTTGTAGGTGAGATAGGGCTCGCGCAGATCCGCGTGGAAGGTCGTCAGGATGCGCGCCGCCTCGAAGATGGCGCCGCTGCCGCGGTCTTCGCCGAAAATCGTCGAGGAGTGGCCCTGCGATCCAGCCACCTCGAGCCGCCACGAGCTGAAGCCGCGCCGTCCGACGACGGCGGTGCCCGGCTCGTAGCCCTCGAAGGCGAACGCCACGTCACTCCGTTTCGCGGCGTCGACCAGTGCCGCGCGGCTCTTCTCGTAGGGCTTGCCCGTATCCTCCTCGTCGCCCGTGAAGACCACGATCACCTGGCGGTCCTCGAGACGCCCAGCGGCGTGCAGCGCCCGAAGCGCCTCGATGACGATGGCATTACCGGCTTTCATGTCGGAGGCGCCGCTGCCGAAGCCCTTCCGGCCCTCGCGCCGGAACGGCTCGCCCTGCAGCACGGTGTCGAGATGGCCGATGAGCAACACGCGCGTGCCCTTGGTACCGCGGTGCTCGGCCACCAGGTGGCCCGCGCGGCCAACCTCGTCCTGGTTGACCCAAGTGGTGTCGAAGCCGAGTGGCTTCAACTCGGCGGCGTACAATTCGCCCACGCGTCTGACGCCCTCGTGGTTCTCGGTGGCGCTCGGGATGTTCACCGAGCGCTCGAGCAGGTCAATGGCGGCCGCGCGACGCCCATCGATGTGCCTGGCAATCTGCTGCTCGATCGGCGGAAGGTCGCTGGCCGACAGATGCGCGGTCATCAGCAGGGAGACGGCGGCGATACGGCAACGGATGGTCACAATGACTCCTGGAGTGGATCGTGGATAGAGCGGCAGTTTACTACGAGGGGAAGAGACCGGACGAGCGAACGGTGAGAGCCGAGGATCTTCACAGACGCATATAATCGGCACATGCGCACAACTGCAGCCGCCCTGTTTGCAGCACTGGTGTCGGTGTCGTCCGCCATGGCCCAAATCGCTCAGCAGCGGATCCTAGCGGGTTTTGAACGGGTCTAAGAGAAGGCTGGTCATCTTCCGGAGGAGACATGTCGATTCGGCCAATCAAGCGTCTCGTCAAGGCAAGACCCACCCTCGAGGGCGCCGGTGTCCATCTGCGCCGCGCGTTTGGATTCGGTGAGACGGCCGATGTCGACCCGTTTCTCCTGCTCGACGATTTCAGGAACGAGCGCCCCGACGACTACCTGGCGGGCTTTCCGTGGCATCCGCACCGGGGTATCGAGACCATCACGTATGTGTTGGCCGGCGACGTGGATCATGCCGATAGCCTCGGCAACAAGGGGACCATCGGCCCCGGCGATGTGCAGTGGATGACGGCCGGCAGCGGCATCATCCACCAGGAGATGCCCCGCGGCAACGACCGGGGCCAGATGCACGGCTTCCAGCTGTGGGCCAATCTTCCGTCGTCGCTCAAGATGACCGATCCGCGGTACCAGGAGATCCACTCGGCGGACATCCCGGAGGTGACCGACGATGATGGGACGAAGGTAAGGGTGATTTGCGGGAACTTCTGGGGCCAATCGGGGCCGGTCGATGGCTTGGCGGCCGAGCCGCACTATCTGGACGTGTGGATTCCCCCTGGTCTGAAGCGCAGTCTGCCGGTCGAGACGTCGCGTAATGCCTTCGCCTACGTGTTCGCCGGGTCTGGCCGGTTTGGCAACGCTTCCGATCCGCGCCCGGTCCAGACCGAACGCGTTGGCGACGCCGGCGGGCGCCAGTCGGATGACGCCGACAACCGCTCGCTGATTGTGTTCGATTCGGGCGACGAGATCGTGGTGCAGGCTGGAGACCAGGGCATCCGCTTCCTGATGGTGTCGGGTAAACCCATCCAGGAGCCGGTCGCCTGGGCCGGTCCCATTGTGATGAACACGAAAGACGAGCTGCGGCAGGCCTTCGACGAGTTCCGGGCCGGCACGTTTCTGAAGCACCGCTGAGCGCCGGCGCTGGAGCGTTCGTGGGAACCGAAGGGCCACTCGGCCCGCCCCGCCACCCGTCCTGATCGACGCCGACTCATCGATCCCCGGAATGAGGCGACGGCGCCCGCCGCGAGCGCCGCCCCATGCTCGAATGCACCCGCGTCGGCGGGTCGACGCTGGCCGAACTACGCCGGCTTCACGTTTTCCGCACGCGGTCCCTTCGGACCCTGCCCCTTCTCGAACGTCACGGCCTGTCCTTCGTGAAGCTGGTCGAAGGACACCCCGGTGCAGGCCGACTGGTGAAAGAAGAATTCATTGCCCGATCCGTCCGCAATGAAACCAAATCCCTTGTCGCCCACCTTCCGCTTAATCGTGCCGCTGATAGCTGCCATGTCGTCTCCTCCGTCGCCGATGATTGATATGTCCCGCCGCCCCTCATGGGTACGGACAAGACTTGTTGCGCCACAGACTATTCACGCGCGTGCGAGCGGCCCGTGGCAGCAGCCATCGCACTAGAACAAGTCCCCTCGATCCAACTTCCGCGTCGACCAACCGCTCGTCACATCAGCTGGCTCACCGGGATGCGTGGCTGTGCCCCAGGCCATGCGCCAGGACACAGGCGCTATCGCGGGTTCCGCGGAAACATGAAGGACGGGATTAAGTGATGTCATGCAGGCTCGGCGCGCCGCCTGCGCTGGCCCGGTCGACACGCACGCCTCGATGACGGCGAACTGCATGAACGCTGGCGAGCTAATCCGCGACGCAAATGTTAAGTATACTCGATTTTTGTTCGCTGCGCTTGACTTTCTCCGGTCCCTCTGGTCAGACCGGCCGCCGCCGCCTGCCGTCACCACCTTCCCGCGCAGCTACTTCGCCGCCGGTGTCGAGCGATCTTCGTACGGCCGAAGCGTCCAGTCGAAGAACGCCCACGTGCGATTCCATGAATCGATCTGCTCGGGCGTGTCCTGCCGCTGGAGCGTCTGCCGGTCGACGCGCCGGCTGAAGGTGTGACCGCCGCCGGCGGCTCCAGGCGGTGGATCCACGTAAATCTTGGTTTCGGCTAGCTGTGGTTTCCTCGATCTGAGCGCGTCGACGATCTGCTGGTCCTCCACGAAGTTGACATCGGTGTCGTTGGTGGCCACGTGCACGAGCAGGGGCACCTGCAACTTGTCCACGTGATAGAGCGGCGAACGCTCGATATAGAGGTCCTGCTTCTCGAACGGCAGTCCGCCAATGCGCTTCTGCGTCGAGAAACTCGCCTGATACCCGGGGCCCTTGTAGGAGAGCCGGAACACCAGGTTCGTCACCGGCACGATAGCGGCGGCAGCCGCAAACGGCGTCTGGTCGCGAAACACCGAGAAGAGCGTGATGTAGCCTCCGTGACTCCACCCCATGACGCCGAGACGCGCCGGATCCACGTGCGGCAGCGTCTTCAGATAGTCCACCGCCGACATCGAGTCGTCGATCTCATAGCCCCCGTAGTCGATCGCCTGGTGGTGCGCTTCGCCGTAGCCAGTGCTGCCGCGGTATTCCGGAGCGATGATCACGTATCCGCGGGCGACGGCCTCCTTCACGAACGGGAACATGGCCAGGCCCCAGTTGCCATGCACGCCTCCGTGCACCCACACCATCGCCGCGTGACCTTTCGCACCGCGCTTCTGGATCGGTTGGAACAAGTAGGCCGGGATGTCCATGTCGCCGACACTGGACCGATAGGTCACCTTCGTGAAGTCGATGATCCCCTTGCACAGCTCCGGATACCGCGCATCCTCGCTGGTCTTGGCGTCGATGTCGCGCTGGTAGTCGTACCCGGGTGAATGGTCCTTGGGGTCGTTCGACACGTACAGGCGGCGGGCCCTGGCCTCGTCCATGGGAATCGGGGGACGCTGCCGTGGCGTAGCCGGCTGCACCTGCGCCGCCGCCGGGCGAGGCGGTGGTGGCGGCGGAGTCTGCGTCTGTGCGCCTTGCGCCGACAGCGTCGTGATGGCGGCCACGGCAATCGCCAGACCGGCCAGTGCGGACGACAATGACAAACGGTGAGTCACGATGATGGTCTCCTCCTCAAGAAGCGACGCCGGGATACTACCTCTGGCGGGCATGCAGTGCAAACGGCCGGACCGGGCACTGGGGGGCCACGCGTCATCGGCCAGGAAAGCGCCAGGTTGAACAGGAAGATGGGAGACGGGAACCCTGGCAAGGCCGGGGCGGACGGCCCCGGCCCTGCCAGTTCCTCAACGCTGTGGGGTCAGGCTGACGTTCACGACCGCGGTTTCGCCAGGTTTCACCTGAATCGTCTTCACGAAGGTCGCAAAGCCGGCCTTCCGGATTTCGATTCGGTGCGACCCGGCGGCCAGATTGACCACGAGCCGGTTCTCCTCCTGCGATCCCTCCCAATGTTCGCCGTCAATCAGGACCTCCGCATCCGGCGGCTGCGAACGGATCGCGAGCTGGCCGAAACCAGACTCGGCGGAAGCTGGCTCTGGCACAACCTGCACGTTGCCGAGATCCCGCGGGTCCCCATTGAGGGATCTGCACCACGAAGAACGACTGCGACGGCCCGATGGGAGTCACCTTGTCGCCATCGAGTCGGGCCAGCACGGCCTGGTAGCGTCCAGGTGCCACAATCGCCCCTTGCGCCGAGCCGCCAAATCCGCCGCGCCCCCCGGCCGCCGTAGCCGAAGACGAAGGCGCCCGCGAGAGGGATCGGCAGTTTGAGGCGGCGCCTCGCTAGTTGCCTCACGCCCATGGCGGCACGGTGGCAGAATGTGCGTTCGGCAAGGGCCTTCGAGTTGGCAGGATTCGCCAGGTCGGATAGATCGGCGGTCGCATCCCGGCGCACGGCGTTGCGCGCGAGAATGGCTCGCGGTTTGCTGTCGATTATCGGAGTCGACGTACACTGGGCCAAACTAGGACAAGCTCGGCGGACATCTCACCTATGCCCAAACGCTATCTCGCCTTCGATATCGAAACCGCCAAGATCCTGCCAGAAGAGACCGCCGACCTGCTGTCGCATCGGCCGCTCGGAATGTGTTGCGCCGCCGCGGTGGCCAGCGATCTGCCGAAACCGCTGACGTGGTACGGTCGCACCATGGATGGGACGCCCGCGCCGGTGCTGAGCCGCGATGAGGCTCGCGCGCTGGTGGCCGATCTTGGCGATCTGGTCCGTACCGGCTACACGCTGGTGACCTGGAACGGCCTAGGGTTCGACTTCGACGTGTTATCGGAAGAGTCGGGCCTGACCGCCGAGTGCGCGCAACTGGCCTGGCGACACGTGGACATGATGTTCCACGTGGTCTGCGAACGCGGGTTTCCCCTGGCGCTCGACAAGGCGGCGCAGGCGATGGGTCTCGGCACGAAAGATCACGCTGTCGGCGGCGCCCGCGCACCGGCCCTGTGGGCCGAAGGGCGGTACGCCGAAGTGCTCGACTACTGCGTGCGTGACGTGCAGTTGACGCTGGGCCTGGCCGTGGCCTGCGACGAGCAGCGCGTCATGCGGTGGATCACACGCAAGGGCACGACGTCACAAATGGCGCTTCCGCAAGGCTGGCTTGGCGCCGCCGAGGCCGACCGGCTGCCGTTGCCCGACACGTCCTGGATGACCGATCCACTGACGCGGGAAAGATTCACCGGCTGGATTCCTCCGGGCATCAAGCCCCGCCCGCGGACGCCGGCACCCACCGATGGGAAGCTTCCCTGGTAGCACCCGTCGCCGGCTGCAGGATCATTTCCAGCCTTCGGCTTCTCCTTCCAAGTGGAAGTAGTGCAACAGTCGATGGATGGCCGGAGCCATGATGATGGCAAACCCGACGAGCACCACCAGACCCGAATACAGGGCGTAGCCACCGGCAAACAGCTTGCCGCCTTGCGTCAGCGGACGGTCCACCGGCCCCATGCCGCCAAGCAGCATCGACGCGTTCAGAAAGGCGTCAACCCAGTTCAGCCCCTCGAAGTGGACGTAGCCCGCCATGCCGATCCCGAGGGAGAAAACCAGCAAGAGAGCGGCCCAGGCGCCATGGGTCACCAACCGCAGGATGAACCGGGCTCGTGTGGCCGGCGCCATCTTCCACTGTTCGTAAGTCACGGTTTCCCTCCCTGAACATCAGCGATGCGGTACACCAGGACGAGTGGGCTGCACAGGCGTCACCACTGATCCCCCAACTCGGTGCTTGCGAGCGGCCTGCATCGGCGCTACCATCCTTCCCAGTATTCCCCTTCCACAAGGAGGCCCCCATGACGGTGGCCGAACTGATCGGCGTGCGTCGGGAAGTCTATTCGGTGCGGGAGACAGACACCACCCACGAGGTGGCACGATACCTCCGCGACAAACGGGTGCGATCGGTCGGCGTGCTCGACGGTGCTGGCGCATTGGTGGGGGTGATCTCCCAGGCCGACATGTCGGACAAGGTGGTGGCCGAGTACCGGTGTCCCACCATCATGCCCGCATCCGTGATCATGACGCGCGATCTCGTCACGGTCGGTCCCGACACGACGCTCGACGAATGCCTGCGCTTCATGGACCAGCACGACATCTTCCATCTGCTGGTGGTCGAATCCGAGGGCGCCTACCTAGGCATGGTCTCCGTGTCGGACGTGCTGCGCGTTGTGGCCCGAGACGAACGCATGCGCGCCGACATGCTGGAACAGATGGTGTCTCCCAGCCGCTAGCATTAGCCCGCATTATTCATGAACGCAGCCGCGTTCACGAATAACGCGCCGGCTGTCGCTGTTTCTCGACGGCGCCGGCTTCGACGCGGCGCTGGCGCGCCTTGCTCAGGGCTAACCCTGAGCGGAGGCCGAAGAATGCTGGCCGAAGTCGAAGCCCGCCCTTCGACAAGCTCAGGGCGTGGTGAGCCACGCCGAACCACGGGGGGCGGACTATGCCAGCATTCATGAATAGTCCGGGTTAGCGCAGCGCGAGATAGAGCGCCGCAGTGGCGGCCAGCAGGACCGCGCCGCCCCCCACGATCCAGAAGATCGGCAGGCGGCCGGATGGCGCATGGCTACGAACCCGGGGCCGAGAGGGTGCGCTGCGGGTCGCCGTTTCCGCGCGCTGCAGGCGGGTCGAGAAGGACGCCGCTTGGAAGTTACCGGGATCGATGGCCAACACGCGCTCCAGGTGCTGACGGGCCTGGGCAAACTCGCCCCGGCTCAGGCAGCCGCTGGCCGTTCGCAGCTCGTCATCGGCCTGGCGTCGAAGCCGCTCGGCGTCTTCCACCTGCGCAGCCTCGCGCTCCACCTGCGCGCGCATCTCGACCAGGCCTGGCGCTTGGCTGTCGAACCGCGCCGCGTCATCCAGCAGGGCCTTGGCCTTGGCGAAGTCGCGCTGCCCTAGCGCCATTTCGGCCGCGTCCAGAAACACCTCGGCGCGCCGCTTCCGCTGAGTCTGCACGTCTTCGCCGGTGCCCGGCACCCCACGCGCCGCCGGTGTGGTGCCGTACGCCGACGGCACGGGGGTGACCAGCGGGGCCGACACGCCCGATGGTGCCGGCGTGGCGCCCGACCGGGGTGTGGCCTGCGACCGCGCCGATCCGGACGGTGGCGTGGAACCCGGGTACGGGGTCCGGCCGGCGTTCGGCGTCGCGCCCGGGCGCGACGTGGCGGTCGGCGCGCTGGTCAACATGGCGTCGGGCGAACCCAGTCCTCCCGGTCCGGCATCGTCCAATCCGCCAAATAAGCCGAGTCGCTCGTTGGCGATGTCGTGCGCGACCGTGTCCAGGTCCTGATAGCGGCGGGCCGGATCCTTCTCGAGTGCCATCGCCACAATACGTTGCACCTCGGGATCAAGATCGGGACACAGTTTGGCCAGCGGCTCTGGCGGCTCGTGGCAGATGCGGTTGAACAAGCCGTCGGCAATCGTTCCAGGAAACGCCTTGCGGGCGGTCAGCAACTCGTAGAACACCGCACCGACGGCGAAAATGTCGCAGCGCCGATCGGCGCCAGAGCCTAGCAACTGCTCGGGCGCCATGTAGTTGGCGGTGCCCACCAGCATGCCGTCTCGCGTCAGCGACGAGTCGCCGAGCCGCGCAATGCCGAAGTCCACGATTTTCAGCACCCCATCGGGATCGACCATCAGGTTGGCAGGCTTGATGTCGCGATGCACAATGCCGGCCCGATGCGCGTGCGCCAGCCCCCGACTGAGATTCTCCATCCAGCGCAGCACGCGAGACAACTCGATGGCAGGCTGCCGGCGGATGATGTCGGCCAGACTCTCGCCTGGCAGGTACTCCATGGCGATGAACGGACGTCCTTCGTGCTCGCCGATGTCGAAAATGGTGATGATGTTCGGGTGGCGCAGGCGGGCCGCCGAGCGTGCCTCGCGCGAGAAGCGCTCGCGCAGTTCGGGATCGTCGGTCAGGTCGTCTTTGACGAGCTTGATGGCGACCGCCCGATCGAGTTCCGGATCGCGCGCCAGGTACACCGATCCCATGCCGCCGCTGCCGAGTCGCCGCACGACCTGATAGCGGCCGATCAGCGTTAGGGACGTGGACACGTCGGGTGCTCCGTTCGTCTCAGCCCTGGACGGTGATCAGGACCAGGCTTCCTATTTCGTCGCCGCCGCAAACACTTTTCCAAGCCCTTTGCTGGCAATGGCCATCACGACCGCTGCCAGCACGCACAGCCCCGCCACCATCAGGAAGAACTGGCTGTGCGCCATCTGTCCCCAGTACCGCCCAAGGAACCCGGCCAGATAGCCGCCGGTGGCCGTGGCGGCAAACCACGCGCCCATCATGGTGGCGCGGTGCTTCGGTGGCGCAACCTTGGTGACCAGGGAAAGACCCATCGGACTGACGCAGATTTCGCCCAGTGCGATCGCGAGGTACGCCGACACCAGCCACGACGCCGACACCTTGCCGGTGTCGCCGCCCATCATGCCCGCCGCGGCCATGATGCCGAACGTCAGCGCCGTCAGGATCATGCCGATCACGATCTTCGCCGGCGTGGATGGCTCGGCGTTCCGCCGCCGCAGCGCGGCCCAGAGCCCGACCAGCACCGGCGAAAACAGGATGATGCCGAGCGGGTTCACCGACTGGAACACCTCGGGCGAAATCGTGGTATCGGTGTTGTCTCGCGCCCATAGCGTCATTGTGAATCCGTTCTGGTAGAAGGCCACCCAGAAGACGACGACGATGGCGAAGACGACCAGCAGGGCGACGATGCGCGAGCGATCGTCGCTAGATCCGCCGGCGTCGGCTGTGGCCTGCCTATCGGCCTTCGTGTCGTCGGTGGGCAGGTGCCGCCTGAACCCGATGAACGTACCGATGGCGAGGACCATCGCGATCGCCGCCGACATGAAGGCGGCGCCCCAGCCGTAGTGATTGCGCAGCCACGCCACGATCATCGGCGCCACGAACGCGCCGGTGTTGATGCCCATATAGAAAATGTTGAACGCCGCGTCAGACAGCTCGCGGCGGTCTCGGTACAGGTTGCCGACGATCGTCGAGATGTTGGGCTTGAGCATCCCTGTGCCCGATGCGACCAGCGCCAGGCCGAGGAAGAACGCCGTGGTGCCTCCCATCGACAACGAGAGTTGGCCAAAGCCCATGAGCACCGCACCGAGAATCACCGCGCGGGAGAATCCCAGCCAGCGGTCCGCGACAAATCCGCCGACCAGCGGCATGAAGTAGACGCCCGCAAGAAACACGCCGTACACTTGCGCGCTCGTAGCCTGCGGGAAGTGGAGCGCCTCGTCCATGTAGAGCGTCAGGATCGCCATCAGCGCGTAGAAGCTGTAGCGTTCCCAGAGCTCGGTGAAGAACAGGACGTAGAGGCCCGCGGGATGTGACGTGGTGGCTGGGGGTTGTGTGGTCATAGGCATCAGGTCCGTGGATCGTGCAACGTTCGTGGGCGGTCCGTCAATGGCGCGTTCTCGAGCGGGGCCCTCACCGTCCCCAGCGCTTCACCGCCGCTTCACCCCAGGCCGTCACCCCTGGCCGTCACCCCAGGCCGTCCCCGGCGGCCCCCCCGCGTGTGCTAGACTGCCGGGCGGTTTCCCCGTCGACGGATCCGACAGGTCCCTGATCGTATCGCGTCAATTCACGCGAAGGACGAGGTGAGTGATGAGCACGACGCACTTGCTTGGAGCGACTCCGCTTGTGGCCGGGGCTTGCCTGGCTGCGGCACTTCTGGGCGGCGGTCAATCACCGCTTGCCGCACAGAGCGGGACCATGGCGGCGCCCGAGGGCGACGCCCTCAAGAGGATCCAATGGCGCAACATCGGCCCCACCGCGCAGACGGGCCGCACGTCGGTCATGGTCGGCCTGCCCGGCGACATCAGCACGATGTACGTCGGAGGCGCAGCCGGCGGCATCTTCAAGACCACCAATGGCGGCGTCAGCTGGAAACCGATTTTCGACGATCAGACGAACATCTCGATTGGCGCGATCGCCATTGCGCCCTCCGATCCGAGTGTGATCTACGTCGGCACGGGCGAGGGCAATCCCCGCAACAGCGCGTCGGTTGGAGACGGTGTGTACAAGTCCATCGACGCCGGCGATCATTGGACGCCGTTGGGCCTGACCGACACTGACAAGATCGCCCGCATTGTCGTCGACCCCCGGAATGCCGATCTGGCGTACGTGTGTGCGCTGGGCCACACCTGGGGCCCCAACGAGGAGCGTGGCCTGTTCAAGACGGTCGACGGCGGCAGGTCCTGGAAGAAAGTGCTCTACAAGAACGACCTGACGGGCTGCTCGGATGTGGACATTGACTCCGGCAACGCGAATGTCGTGTACGCGGGCATGTTCACCTTCCGACGGTGGGCCTGGTACACCGAGTCGGGCGGTGGCGAGACGGCCGTCTACAAGTCATCGGACGGCGGTGCCACGTGGACGCGACTGTCGGGCCCGAACGCGAACCGGGGCCTGCCCAAAGGGGCCATGGATCGCATCGGCATCAGTGTGGCGCAGAGCAACCCGAACATCGTCTATGTGATCAGCGAAACCACAGTGGAAGGCGAAGTGTGGCGCACCGATGATGCGGGCGCGACGTGGAGGATGGTCAACAACGATCCGAACACCAACTTCCGCCCGTTCTACTACAGCGATATCCGGGTTGATCCGCAGCATCCCAATACGGTTTACGCCCTGTCGGGTCCCTTGTTGAAGTCGGAGGATGGCGGCCGGAACTTCGTGCGCATCGGCAGCGGGACGCACGGCGACCATCAGGGCATGTGGATCGATCCGACCAACCCCCTGCGCGTGCTCAGCGCCGATGACGGCGGGTTTCAGATCTCGTACGACGGCGGGCAGACCTTCGACGTGCTGAACAACATTCCGTTCACGCAGTTCTATCACGTGGCCTACGACATGCAGACGCCCTATCGCCTGTGCGGCGGCCTGCAGGACAACGGCACCTGGTGCGGACCCAGCCAGTCGCCTGGCGCGCCGGGCACGCCAACCAGTGCGTGGGTGAATGTGGGCGGGGGCGACGGCTTCTCCGCCGTGCCCGACCTGTCGGCCCCGCACCTGGTCTACAACAACCTTCAGGGTGGCGTGATCAGCCTCACCGACACGCGCACGGGGGCGTCGTGGGGGATCAACCCCTACCCCGCCGGCATCGGGTCGAGTGGCCAGTGGATGGAGCCCCAGAAGTACCGCTTCAATTGGAACGCCCCCATCGTCTTGTCTCCGCAGGATCCGAAGACGGTGTACTACGGCGGCAACGTGCTGTTCCGGACCCGGAACTACGGCCAGTCGTGGGACGTGATCAGTCCCGATGTCACGACCAACGACAAGAGCAAGCAGAAGTCGTCTGGCGGACCGATCGTCACCGACAACACCGCGGCCGAATTTCACTGCACGATTATCGCCATCGGTCCGTCGCGAGTGGACCCGAATGTGATCTGGGTCGGCACCGACGATGGCAACGTGCAGGTGACCCGGGATGGCGGCAAGACCTGGACCAACACCTTCAAGGACGCGCCCGGGCTGGCGACATTCGCGTGGATCTCCACCGTTGACGCATCACCGTTCGACGCGGGCACGGCCTACGTGTCGGCCAGCCACTGGCAGGACAACGATTACGCTCCGTACTTCTACAGGACGGCCGACTTCGGAAAGACGTGGACGAAGATCACCACTGGACTGCCGGCTCGAGGATGGTCGCACGTGATTCGCGAAGACCTGCGCACGAAGGGCCTGCTCTATGCGGGCACCGAAAACGGGCTGTACGCGTCGTGGGACGATGGCGCGCGGTGGGTCTCCATTCGCAACAACATGCCGCCCGTGCCGGTGCGCGATCTCGTCATCCACCCGCGCGACAACGACATCATCGTCGCGACGCACGGCCGGGGCTTCTACATTCTCGACGATGCTGCCGCGCTGCAAGGGCTTGGCAAGGCGATGAAGACCGAGGCATACCTCTTCCCGACCAGGCCGGCGGTGCGCTGGGCCGCCAGCTCCGGGATGTTCCGATCGAACCAGCGCGACTGGATGGCGCCCAATCCGCCAGCCGGAGCGTACTTCGATGTGTACCTGAGGAACTCGACGCCCGAGCCGGTCACGATTACCATCACCGACAAGGCGGGCAAGACCGTCCGGGTCCTGCGCGAACCGCGCGCGGCGGCCGGGGTGACTCGAGTGGTGTGGAACCTGCGATACGACAATCCCTCCGCTCCACGGCCGGCAGCTCCGGTACCCGGTATGGCGGATGTGCCGCCAGCCATCGCTGAGCGGTTCGGAGGCGGCAACCAGGGCCCGATGGCCCTGCCCGGCGAGTACGGCGTGAAGGTGAAGGCAGGCGCGCAAGAGCTGACCGGCACGGTGCGCGTCGTGCTCGACCCGGCCGTGCAGGCGTCTCCAGCCGACGTGCAGGTGCAACTGGATGCGTCGTTCACCATGATGGCCATGCAGGGGCGCGTGAATGCCATCATCGACCGGGTCGACGGCCTGATGACGCAGCTCACGGCCTTCCAGGCGACGATCGCGCCGCAGTCGCCGGCTCCCGCCTACCGCGCTGATGTGAGAGCTGCGCTGGACAAGCTGAAGGCGTTTCGCGACACCGATCTGGCGCGGCCCCTTCCTGGACTCGGGTATCGCCAATACCCGCGATTGCGCGAGGACGTGCAGTCGATCGCCGGCGGTGTGGCGCGCGGGTTTCGCCCGCTGACCGAAGGCGAGAAGCTGCGCATGAAGGAACTGGCGGAGCTGACCGACAAGGCGGCCGTCAAGCTGAACGGCATCATCACTGGTGACATCGCCAAGATCAACGATGCGACCCAGACCATACCACGCATCGTGGGCGACCTCGTGAAGTAGAATCCTGCAGTTGATTGGCTCGATCCTTCTTGCTATCGTCTCCTCGCGGAGAAACCATCGATGCCCGACGACTCGATTCACCTTAACACCGACGTGCTGGACCAGTTGATCGAGGCCAACCGGCAGCAGGGTATCCTCGATGAGTTCTGCCGCCGCGCCGAGCAGATGAAAGACAACGTCGACGAGGCAGTCTATCAACGCGTGTCGGATGACTATGCGGCGAAGCTGGCCGCGCTTGATGCCAGCACGGAACCGCTGCGGGTCCGGGCGCGTGTGGAGTACGATACGCTTTGTCAGGCCTACGCGGCGCTCGAACACACACGGGAACGCGCCCGCATTGAGAAGGAGGAAATCGAATTCCGCAGCCAGATTGGCGAACTCGACGCGGCGCAACTGGCCGAACGGCTGGTCGGTCCCGTCAACCAGCTGGACGAGTGCCGCCAGAGCCTCGAGCGGCTCGACCAGCAGAAGCTCCGATTCGTGGAAGCCTTCGGCAGTGAAGAATCGATGCTGGGACTCGACACACGCCGGATCGGACCGGGCGAGACCACCGGCGATGGGAGCCTGCCAGAGCCGAGAGGCCTGTTGCACGTCGAGGGAGAGGGTGTCGAGTCGGCAGTCTATGCGCTCGGGGCCACGGCGCGAATCGGCCGGGCCGAAGACAACGACATTTGCGTCCAGAGCCGCGGCATCTCGCGTCATCACGCTGTGGTGATGGCCAACGTCCAGGGATTCCTGTTGCGAGACTTGGGCTCGCAGAACGGGACCGTCGTGAATGGAGCCCGGATGGCTGAGCGGCAACTGTCTGACGGCGACACCATCGCGCTGGGGGATGCACAGCTCCGGTACGAAGCTCGAAAGTAGGGCGTCTGGCTGCCGCCGTGGCCGCTCCGGCGCGGGGGGCCTGATCGCGTCGTTGTAGTCCGGCGTTACTCTCGATCGACGACCCGGTATATCGACACGTCTCCTTCGCGGAACACGCGCGCGAAATACTGCGGAGCGTCGTCGAATTTTTCGAGGCTGGTGCCGTACGCACGGCGCTCGGCGGAATCCATGTACAGGTAGTCGATGTGGTAGCCCTTCGCGATGTTCCACGCGTGGCGGGGATCCTCGGTGCTGTACAATTCGCGCACCCGTTGCGATCGCTCTTCGTAGACGGGTTTCTTCAAGAGGGAGATGGGCAGTCCGGCGGCCATCCGCCGGAGTGCGAAGGTGGGAATGTGCGTCCACGTCTCCCGGCCGCGCGCCACTGGTTCCATTTGTACGATGGCATCGGGCGACGTCTCTGCCCGGATCCAATCGACGGCATGGCGTTCGGCCGGAGTCACCACCACGGTCCACCGGAAACCCGGCCCCATCATGCGATTCCAGATGTCCTGCGCGTTATAGGTGTCGATAACGGTCGTCGGCAACCCCACGACGAACAGCATCACATATGCCATCCGCATCAGCGGGCGGAGTGTTCTCGCATCCTGCGCCCGCGCCATACCTGCCGCCGCAAGCGGCGTCAACGTCAGCAGCAGGATCTGCCCGGCGCGCCAGCCGATCCACACCATGTCGCCGCCCGGGAGCGTGACGAAGTACAACAGGCCGGCACCAACGACCACGCCCACGACAACGGGCGCCATGGACGTGACGAATCGTCTGCGCCCGGCGACCAGACCGACGAGGGCCGCGGCCAGCAGGGGCCCCAGTGCCAGCAGCGGCGTGACGAGCGGGGCACGAGTGATCGGTCCCGCATACCCGATGCTCAGCGCGGCACCGGCGCCCTCGAACATCTGACTGGAGCTGGCACACCAGTAGGCGATCCCCACCGGAACGGCGGCCATGGCGTGCACCATCAACGCCTGGTGTGTGCTGCTCCAGCTGCCATGTCGCGAGCACAGGACCCCGAGACCGTAGATCACCGAGAAGGCGCCTCCCAGAAATGGACTGCACAGAAGCGCCAGTCCAAGCGCCAGCCCGGCCAGCAGGGCCCCGGACCGGCGCACGCCCCGTGGAGACGCGGCCGCCACGATGAGCGCAACAAGACCCAGTCCACTGGCCATCGCATGCTGCGGCGTGTACCACAGCGACCGCGGCAGTCCGTCAACCGTGAGGCCCTGGAACACCCAGGCCGTCACGGCGTCGGCATTCAACTCGCGCAAGCTTGCCAGTGAACGCCCAGCCGACCAGGCGCTGGCGATCGCAAAGGCGCCTTCGGCGCTGGCAGCCAGGGCGCTGAGCGCGACGGCCGCCGCCATGGCTCCGGCGCGCGGCACAAACGTCCAGACGAACACCGCGATCGTGCCGATAAACAACAAACCCGACAGCAGGTTGTTCACCTTCAGGATGGGCTGCGGGTCGCTCCAGAGGCCACCTGGATTGGTCCCAAACGCGGCGCCGGGAAGCAGGAAATACGCCCAGTAGTAGCTCAGGTCGCGATCGCCGGCGTACGGATCTTTCGGCGGCATCTCGAAGCGTGCCAGTTCGGCCGTCAAAGCGACGTGCCAGAGGAAGTCGGCCGTAAAGTAGGCACGGTACCGCTCCTGTCCCATCTCGTCGCGCGCGCCGATGTTGCCGACTGTCGGTCCCATCAGCGCCGGAACCATCAGCAGCACGACGAGCACGGCTAACGTGTCCTGGCGGCACCAGCGCGGCAAGAGAACCACCGGTTCACGGCCGAACGCCAGGTAGGCAGCCCAGGTCGCCGCCGACAACACGGCCCATGCCGCCAGGAACACCATCACGCGAGGCATGCCGGCGGCCACGACAGCCCAGATGGCCACCGCCGTCAGCATGTATCCCAGCACACCGCCTGCGATCCAACCTGCGGCCTGCTGCCGGCCGAACAGGGCGAAGCCAACCGGCAACCCTGGCAGCATGGCAAGCAGATAGACCACCAGATATGCCAGGCCCCCGATCGGCCCGGCAAACAGCCACGACAGACCCAGGACCGAAGCCGCCAGCAGCCATGCTGCCGCCGGCAACAGCCATCCGGGATCTGCCGGCGCCGGAAGTGGGCGAGGATGATCCGGCATCGGGTCCTCGGCTAGTCTAGAATCGGCGCGTCGACGTCCGGCATGTCGGCAGTCGGCACAGGTTGTTCGGGAGCCTGCCAGAACTCCCGGTCGCCGGAGTCCATTTGGGCGAAGGTATCGCCTCGCAGGATCTTGTCGGCCATCGTCAGACCCTGGCCGATGGAGTGATCCATGTTGTTGTACCAGAACCGGCCCGACCGGCCGACCATCAACAAGTTTCGATAGCGGGCCAGCGCACGCAGGTTTCGCGTCAACTCGCCGAAGTAGTCGAGTGAATAGATGGGGTACGTCTGCGGCATCCGTTCGATGTGCACCGCCGACACGTCCTGCGCGCGGTCGATCGTGCTTGTGCGCACCAGGTCGGCGATGACCGGTTGGACCAGCGATTCAGGATTTGTCCAGCGTGCGTCATTCTGCCGGCACGTCACCTCCACGCACAATCCGTGGGTGCCTGGCGGCGCCATCGTCTTGGCGAACGCCACAGGGATCGAGACTCGCGAAAAAATCTCGTCGCCGCCGTAATAGGTCCACTGAAAATCGAGCTTGGCGGGCTTTCTGATCTCGAAGTTGTAGAAAATCGTGGCCAGAAAGTCGAGCTTGACGCCCTCGAGACCGAGAAACGCATTCGCCAGGGTGATTGGCGCCGTCCAGACAACGCCGTTGCACGGCAGCCGCTCGCCTCCGGTGAGCACCCCGGTGATCGACGAGCCATTGGTTTCCAAACCGGAGACGGGAGACCCAAGCATCACACCCCCGCCAGCCCGCGCAATGCCTTCAGCCAGCTTGACCGAGAATCGTCCTACGCCGGTTGGCGGATAGAGGAAGGTCGTCTCGACCGGCTTGGGCAGCAGCGTGGTTTTCAACAACGACCACAGGTTGTCGGCACTGGCGCGCTGGTCGATCACGGCCCGATTCACGCCGGCCCGGCCCCAGTCACGATGCAACACACGCGGCGAGTGGAACAGGAATTTCTCGGTGTACGGCTCAAAGAAGATCGAGTAGAGCGTGCGGCCGTACTTGTTGATGACATCGGCCTCGAACGACTCGCCATCCATGTGTTCGCGACGCAGCATGTCGCGCGCTCCGCGCAGCATCAGCGAAAACGGCATGGACAACAACACGCTGGGCCGCAGCGGCCACTCATGGAAGCCTCCGAACATCCGGACGCCGCTCTTGCGCTGGATTTCGAGCGCCTCGTCCCCAAGAATGTCGCGGATGAAGTTGGCGACCCGGGTGTTTTCGGTGTGAAACCGGTGGGGGCCTACGTCGAAATGGAAATCGCCGTAGTGCCAGGATCGAGCCAGCCCACCGACCACAGGGTCGCGCTCCACCACCGTGACGCGGTAGCCTTGCCTAGCGAGCTGGTACGCGAGGGTAAGGCCAGACACGCCGGCACCCACCACGACGACATGAGGCATCTGTCCTCCGAACACGTAGCGCTCAGCGCCATTCATGCGATTGTAACCCTCTCGAACAGGCGAGGCCACGGTTGGCTTGACCCCACAAATCATACTGCTTGCACGGTTTGGGCCGATCCCTGTAAAATCAAGCGACTTCATGCTTGGGTTGGTTCGGCCATCCCAGCAGCCGGACCGGGAACTTGAGTGAGCTCCCACTTGGAGATTGCCGTCATGATGCCGAAGTCTCGTATGCCTCGTTTCGTCGTCGCGCTAGCGCTGATCGTCGCGCTGGCGGGCGCTTTGGATTTGCTGGCTTCCGGCACTGCCGCCGCCCAGACCGGTGGCAACACCTACAAGACGCTGACCCGGTTAGGCGGGGGCAACCGGTTCAACCCACCACTGAAGGACGCCGCGGCGGTGCAAAAATGGGCGGCGAAGAAACGTACGCAGGCGGGCCTGACCGCGGTGTTCGACAAGGCTGGCTTGTCGTCGTTGACGCCGACGGTGATCGAGATTCTCAGCAAAGCGGCACCCGATCAGCTGAAGGAAGGCGATGTCCAGCCTGGCAGCACGATGGCCTGGATGGCATTCCGCCGCGGTGGCACGAGGCCGGATCTCATGCGCAACGTGAAGTGGGGCGGCAAGAAGCCGTTTCAGGGATTCACCTTTGTCATCGACGACCTGAACCAGACCTATACGTTCATCGTGCCGAAGCCGTGCGCGAACATCTCGCTCGTCTCAAGCGAACCGAGCCGCGAGAAGGCTCGCCTGGATGCCGAGAAGGCCGCTCGTGACAAGGCCGAGGCTGACCGCCTGGCGGCCGAACGTGCCGCCGCTGCCGAGCGTGCACGCCTCGATGCCGAGCGACGCGAGCGCGAACGCCTCGAAGCCGAGCGCCTCGCCAAGGAAAAGGCCGCTGCCGAAAGGGCTGCCGCTGAGAAGGCTGCCGCCGACAAGGCTGCCGCCGAGAAGGCCGAGGCCGAGCGACTGGCAGCCGTACAGAAGGCCAAGGTGGACTGGTTCGTCTCGCCGCTGTTTGGCAAGGAACGCCGGACGCGCAACGAAGACGTGGCCTCCAAGACTGTGCTGACATCAGAGTGCGCACCGCTATTTGGCGTGAAGTTTGGAGCGGAGTACAAGGTGTCGCCCACCTTCAAGATCGCCCCGTCGATGGGCGTGGCGCTGAACTTCAAGACGGGTGGCCACAGCAGCCTGTTTGGCGAAGTCGAAGCCAACTACGTGATGAGCGAGAAGAGCTACGTGGGCGCCGGCCTCGGCGTGTGGGACATCAATCACGGCAGCTGGATCACGCCGACTATGTCGGTGCAGTTTGGCCACCAGATCTGGACCAATGCCAAGTTGAACAAGCTGTACTTCGTGGGCGAGGGACGCATCTTGTTCGACAACGCCAGCGACATCCAGAACAACTACCAGTTCTGGGGCGGGCTGCGCTACGTCGTCCGATAGTCTGGACCTCCGATCGCGCGGCAGCGCAACGTCTAACGGGCGGCGACTCGAACGTGTTCGGGCCGCTGCCCGTTGCTACGTGGGACTGCCGGCCTGATCGGCGACATATCGCTCCGCCAGCGCCTCGATGGTCAACGGAGCCGACCCTTCAGCCTTGTTGTTCACCAACAGGTAGGTCTGACGGCTGCCGGTGGCGGCACGCCTGATGATGTCCAGGACATCGCGGCGCATCGCCACGTCGGGCTCGACCAGCTTGTCAAAGGGCGCAAACACCTGACGCTGTTCCTCGTACCAGGCGCCGGGCCTCAACAGCAGGCGCACCATGACGAACGGCTGCGACTCGGGCGGTATCGTGTTCGCCTGGGCGGCAGGCAGCGGCATGGCCGACCAGTAGTTGTAGACGTGGCCACACTGATGGCGATGCAACACATCGCGATACGTTCCGCATAGCGCCCACCGATCACGGATTTCGATGGCGTACGAAAATTCGCAGGGCACCTGCTCCAGGAATCGGTCAAGGTTCTCGATGAACGCGGTCGGATCGGTCGATTGGGAGCGAGGCGGCGGAGAAAACTGCAGGATGAATGGACCGAGATGGCGGCGGAAGGATCGGGCGAACGGCTCCACCATGTCGGTGATGAAACGCGATGCCGACAGGAAGTCGGGGTTTGCGCTGTGGCGACCCATGCCCTGCAGCGTCGGCGCGGTGACCGCCGCCGGCGCCTTGGCACAGCACGGGAATCCTTCCGGCAACTGTTCGGCGTAACGCAGCAGATCGTCGGCCGGAACCGGCGAATAGTAGCTGCGATCGATCCCCACCGTCCGTAGCAGCGGGTGCTGCGAGTACTCGTGCAGTCCCTCCTTCGCCAGCATCGACGCCGATCGTTTTCGCGCGTACACGATGCCCTGCCAGCCCGGGAAACTCCAGGAACTGGTGCCCATGCGGAGGGTGGCCGGCAGACTGGCAGCCAGCACCCGAAATCGTTCGTACCGTTGTTCGAGGGCCGAACCGGGCGAGGGCCAGGCAGCCGTTCCGGCGCGTTTCGTGGGGGAGCTTGAATCCGGCTCGAACAGGGTCAGCTGGTGGCGGTCCCTCATGCCACCAATTTTGGCCCAGACCCGCGTCCACCCACAACCGTCTGCCGGAAATCAGGCCGGGACGTCGAGCAGCACGTCGCCCCGAATGCCGATCTTGACGAGACGCAGCGGGACTTTCCGCGCCGCCGCGGCCTGTGCCTGCTGGGCCAGATGCACCAGTCCCCCGCAGCATGGCACTTCCATGATGGCGACGGTCAGCGACAGGATGCCGGCGTGATCGATCATCGCGGCCAGCTTCTGCACGTAGACGTCGAGATGCTGATCCAGCTTCGGACACGCAATGGCCAAACCCCGGCCGTCGAGCAGTGACGAGTGGAAGTCCCCCACCGCCACCGGCACACAGTCGGCCGCGAGCAGCACGTGCCTGCCTTGAAAGAACGGCGCGGTCGGGGGCACCAGGTGCAACTGTACGGGCCATTGGCGGAGGCGCGATCCGGAAGTGGACGGCGTTGGGGCTGCCATCGGCGCAGCAGCCACCTCATCGAAATCGGGAGCCTCACGCTGGATGACGGTCAACGCGCCGGTCGGGCACTGGCCAAGGCAGGCGCCAATCCCGTCGCACAGCACGTCGGAGACCAGTTTGGCCTTGCCGTTGATGATGCTGAGCGCCCCTTCGACACACGATGGCACGCACTCACCGCAGCCATCGCAGAGTTCTTCGTCTATTTCGATGATGTTCCGAACGGTCATGCCCGCATCCTACCCCACGGCGTCGGCAGGGCCTATGACGCCGCTCATATGGCTGCCCAGAGGTGCCGTATCCCGGTTCGTCTTGCCGGGAACCCCGAGACGCCATAGCATGACGCGACCGGAGCAGACCTGTTCGTGACGGTCACGTTGGTGCAAAAACCCGCGCAAGCCTGGGCCGGAGTGGCGCTGCTCGGTCTGGGCGTGCCGGTCTACTACTATTGGAAGCGGCAGAATCGCCAGTAGTCCAGATCTGCCGGACCGGTCCCGGGGCGGCGGGCTGACAGTGTTTCCGCACCTGGCTCAAGTAAGATAAGCCGACAGACACTCTATGGCTGCTGCCACCACTGCTCCATTGCACCCCGTCTCCCGGCCCCACTGGCTCCGACGCATCGTCGTCACGCTGCTGGCGATCGTGGTCCTTGGTGTCGCATTCGTGTTCTGGCGGCTTCGGACGCCGCTGCCCGACACGACCGGCACGCTACGTGTGGACGGGCTGCACGGCCGCGTGGAAATCGTCCGCGATGTGGATGAGATCCCGCACATCCGTGCCGGAAGTGAATCCGACGCCTTATTCGGCCTGGGTTACGTGCACGCGCAGGAACGCCTCTGGCAGATGGAATTCCAGCGGCGGATCGCGCAGGGTCGCCTGTCGGAAATCGCCGGGCCTTCGGCGCTGAAAACCGACCGGCTCTTGCGCACCATCGGCATCGCTCGCGCGTCGGCGCAGGCCTGGCCGCGGCTCAGTGCGGAGGTGCGTGCGGCGATCGAGTCCTACGTCGCGGGCATCAATGCGTTTCTCTCGACGCATCGAGGCGGCAGCCTGCCAGTGGAATTCGCCATCTTCCGGATCGGCCCTGAGCAGTGGCGTGGCGAGGACGTGCTCGCGTGGCAGAAAACGATGGGTTGGCAGCTGAGCATGAACTGGTTGGAGGAGCTGCTGCGCGTCCGGATGGCTGCACGCGTGGGCGATGAAGCCAGCAACCTGTTGATGCCGTCCTATACGCCGAACGGACCGGTCATCATGCCGCCCGATTCGTCACCCGGCGCCACGACGCCCCGAGATACACCTCCTGTCACCCAACCTGGCCTGGCAACACCGCCCGTAGCGAAACCCCCGTTTCGAGGTGCCACTGGCACGTCGTCGCCCGTGCTTGCGGATCTCACGGCGCTTGCCGAAATTGCGTCGAGCATGGCCCCGGCCCCACCCCCTGGCGGCGGCAGCAACAACTGGGTGATCGCCGGCACCAGATCCATCACCGGCAAGCCACTGCTGGCCAACGATCCGCATCTCGGGGGCCAGGCGCCGGCCGTGTGGTATCTCGCCCACATCACGGGGGGGCAGCTCGATGCCATCGGAGCCACGACACCTGGCGCACCAGGCGTCGTGATTGGTCACAACCAGCGCATTGCGTGGGGGATTACGGCCTTACTGGGCGATACGCAGGATCTCTACGTGGAACGCGTGAACGCCCGTGACCAGGCTGAGTACGACGGGGCCTGGGAGCCCATGCTGGTGCTGCGCGACATCATCAAGGTGCGTGGCCAGGCCGATGTGCCGCTCCGGATCCGAATCACCCGGCACGGCCCGATCATCTCGGATGTGCTCGATGCCCCGCAAGCGGCACTTGCCCTTCGCTGGACCGGACTCGATCCGAGCGATCGGACCACAGAAGCGATCGTCCGGATGAACACGGCCTCCAATTGGGCTGAGTTCACCGGGGCGCTGTCGTTCATGCAGGTGCCGTTGCTGAATTTCGTGTACGCGGACGTGGACGGCAACATCGGCTACGTCGCGCCCGGGGCGATTCCCGTGCGCACCACTGGCGATGGGACCCGACCGATGCCCGGCTGGACTAGCCAATCGGACTGGCGCGGCTACGTGCACGAGAGCGAATGGCCGAAAGCCTACAACCCTGGCCGCGGATACCTGGCCAGCGCCAACAACAAAGCCGCACCCGATGGCTATCCGTTCCTGCTCGGCACCAGCTGGGAAGCCCCCTACCGCGCGGCACGCATCGTCGAGCTGATTGAGAACGGCGGACGACTGGCGGTTGAAGATATGGCCCGTATGCAACGCGACCTGCGGTCGATGCAGGCCAGGACTGTGCTGCCGTTTCTCTTGAGGGCACGTCCGATCGACACAGCAAGCCGGGAAGCGATGGACCGGCTTCGCAAATGGGACGGAACGTTGAACGCCGAAAGCCCGGAGGCGGCCCTCTACGAAGCCTGGTACGAAGCCACCGTCCGTGGGTTGTTGGAGGATGAGCTAGGCGACGATCTCTTTGCGGAGTTTTGGATCCACCGGAACGTGGTGGCGAAGGCCATCGACAACCTCGTGCAGAACGGCGACACCGCGTGGTGCGACGATGTGCGGACGCCGGAACCGGAGACCTGCGAGACGCTGTTGGGACGAACGCTGCAGCAGGCGATCGCCAGCATGGCGAGCCGGCAGGGTTCGTCCGGTGTCTCGAACTGGCGGTGGGACCGCGTCAACGCCGCCACGTTTCCCCACCAGCCGCTCGATGCGGTGCCGCTGCTGCGGTGGGCGTTCAGCCGGTCGGTGCCGCGCGGCGGAGACGCGTTCACGATTACTCCCGTCATGCCGATTCGGGACCGGATATTCGTATCGTCCTACCGGCAGATCATCGACCTGGCGTCGCTCGACGCCTCGCGTTTCATCATTCCGATGGGCCAGTCTGGCCACGTGTGGAGCCCGCACTACGCCGACCTGCTCGACAAGTGGAACAAGGTGGAGTACCTCCCGATGCGCTTCACCCGAGCCGCGGTGGATGCCGCAACGGGCGAACGCCTGGTGCTCGAACCGAGATAGGCGGCCCCGCAGAGGAGCGTTCATGTCGGACCGAGATCGTCACTACGGCATCCACACCACAGCCATTCATGCGGGTGAATCACCGGACCTTGCGACTGGGGCGCTCGTGCCTCCGTTGCACCTGGCCACGGCCTACCATCTGGGCACGGCCGAAAACAGCGCGTCCATCTTCGCGGGTGAGAAGGACGCGTATGTGTACGGCCGCTGGGGGAATCCCACGGTGGCCACCTTCGAGCGGCGTGTTGCGGCGCTCGAGCGTGCCGAGGCTGCGGTGGCCACGGCCAGCGGCATGGCGGCGATCTCTTCGGCGATCCTTACCGTGGTGAAGGCGGGTGACCACATGATTGCCGCCCGAGCCCTCTACCCGAGCACCTACCACTTGATGGTGACCCAGCTTGGATCGATGGGTGTGGAATCCACCTTTGTGGATGCGACGGTGCCCGCCAATGTACAGGCGGCGATTCGGCCTAACACGCGGATCATCTACCTGGAAACGCCGGGTAATCCGTTGTTGTCGCTGTGCGACCTGCAGGCGATTGGGGCCATCGCTCGCGCCGCCGGCATCACCTCGATGTGCGACAACACCTTTGCCTCGCCCATCAATCAGCGGCCGCTCGATCTCGGAATCGACGTCGTCATTCACAGCGCCACGAAGTACTTCTGCGGTCACGGCGACGCGGTTGGTGGGCTGGTGGTGGGCTCGAAGGCGTTCGTGCAGCGGTGCCTGACCGAACCGGTGCGGTACTACGGCGGCATCATGGCGCCATTCACGGCGTACCTGATGCTGCGCGGCACGCAGACGTTGCCGCTTCGGGTCGAGCGCCACAACGCCAATGCGCTGCGGTTGGCTCAGTGGCTCGAAGAGCACGCTGCCGTGTCCCGGGTGAGCTATCCCGGGCTGCCCTCCCATCCGCAGCACGAACTGGCGAAACGCCAGATGCCTGGCGGCTTCGGTGGCATGGTGTGCTTCGACCTGAAGGGTGGGGTCGAGGCCGGCGCGAAGCTGATGAACGCGGTGCGCTTGTGCTCGCTCGCCGTCAGCCTGGGCGACACAAGAACGCTCGTCACGCACCCTGCCTCAACCACGCACAGCGTCGTGTCGCGAGAAGCAAGGCTGGCACAGGGCGTCACCGATGGGATGGTTCGACTGTCGGTCGGCCTGGAGGACGTCGAGGACTTGATGGGCGATCTTGATCAGGGATTAGGCATCGGCGCTTGCAGTGCATGAACCAGCCCAGGAGTCTCCAGATGCTGCCGCATACACCCGGACTTCGAGGTGGCGACCGACCTCTACTACATCAACGTCAGCAAGCAATAGGGCGCGGGGCGTCTTTGCACAGGCTAACATGACCGACTGATATGTCACACGATGCCATTGCCGTCGTCGACTTCGGCGGGCAGTATGCCCACCTGATTGCCACGAAGATTCGGCGTTTGCGGGTGTTGGCTGAGATCCGCCAGCCGGAAGATGCCACCGACACGTTTCGCCGCTACCGGGGCATCATCCTGTCGGGCAGTCCCAGCTTCTCGGCCTTTGGTGAGGACTCCGCGTACAACAAGGCGATCTACGATCTCGACATCCCGATTCTGGGCTTCTGTTTCGGTCACCAGGAGATCGCCAAGCACTACGGTGGCACAGTCGTACACGGTGGGCGCGAATGGGGGCCGGCCGACCTGCAGGTGGTGGTGGACAGCCCGCTTTTCAAGGGACTGAGCCCAACCGAGCGCGTGTGGATGAGTCACTTCGACTCGGTCACCAGCGTCGGACCGGCCTTCGAGGAAGTCGGCTTCACCACGCTCGGCTCCGGCGCCGAACAAAACCGCTACGCAGCCATCGGTTCGAACACGCTGCGGCGCTACGGCTTCCAATTCCATCCCGAAGTCGACGACACCGTGCACGGCAGCGAGATGATCGCGAACTTCGTGTTCGACATCTGCGGCTGTTCACCGTCATGGACGATGGAGCGGTATGTGGAGGAGCGGGTGGAACAGGTGCGCCAGCAGGTTGGGGAACAGTCGGTGTTCCTGCTGGCATCGGGAGGCGTCGATTCGACCGTGGCGGCCAGGCTGCTCGCTCTGGCGATCGGGCCCGAACGTCTGCACCTGCTGCACGTGGACAACGGCCTGATGCGCAAGGGCGAGAGCCGAGCCGTCCTCGACACGTTTCACACGTTCGGCCTCGACCGCAATCTTCATTTCGTCGATGCCAGCCAGACGTTTCTTGATGCGCTGTCGGGTGCGGTGGAACCGGAACAGAAGCGGCGGATCATCGGCGACACGTTCATCCGGGTATTCGAGGAGGAGGCGAGGCGGCTCGGCATCGAGGGGCATCTGCTCGGCCAGGGCACGATCTATCCCGACACCATCGAGACCGGCGGGACGAAGCGCGCCGACACCATCAAGACGCATCACAACCGCGTGCCCGTGATCGAACGGATGCTCGCTCAGGGCCGCGTGGTCGAGCCGCTGGCGGATCTCTACAAAGTGGAGGTGCGGGAACTGGGCGAGAAGCTCGGCATCCCGCACGATCTGGTCTGGCGGCATCCATTCCCGGGGCCCGGTCTCGGCGTCCGCCTGCTGTGCTCGACGGGCGCAGAAAGCCGGGACGGCTTCGATGCGATCGAGCCAAAGCTGGCCGAGGTCAGCGGGCGATACGGACTGACGGCCATGGCGCTACCCATCAAGTCGGTAGGGGTGAAAGCCGATCTCCGCTCCTACGAGCACCCGGTGCTGGTGTGCGGCCAAGCGTCCTGGGAACGGCTGACCGAGATGGCGGCGGCGTTGTACAAAGACGTGCCCGGCATCAACCGGTGCATCTGGAACCTTGGCTCCACATCTGTGTCGCAGGTGCGGCCCGTGGCTGCCGCGGTCACCCGCCATCGCGTCGACCTGCTGCGCGAGGCAGACCATATCGTGATGGAAGGCCTTCGGCGTCACGGCCTCTACGATTCGATCTGGCAGTGCCCCACCGTGCTGGTGCCGATGGAAGCGGACAAAGCGGGGTCGGAATTCGTCATCGTGCGTCCCATCCACTCCGAACGGGCGATGACGGCCACGCCGGCCGAGCTGACGCCGGCCCTCGTTGCCGAACTGCGGACGCAGATACTGCGGCTGCCAGAGGTGAGCGGCCTGGCGCTCGACATCACGACGAAACCGCCGGGGACGATTGAGTGGGAGTAAGGACCCGGAAGGAAATGAGACTATCATGGGCAGGAACTGCGGCCGGGGATTGGTGGCTGAAGATTGGGAGGACACCATGAAGAACGTGTGCTGGACGCTTATCCTGCTGGCGGCCCTGTCGTTCGCGACGGGCACCTATCTGGCATTCAACGGCCAGGTGAAGATGCTGTTGGAACCGGTCGGGTACTGGCGCGGCGCCGTCGGTTTTCTGCTGTTCGCCATTGCGCTACGCATGATGGACGAAAAGAAAGGCTAGCAGATAAAAAAACGCCCCTGGCCCAAGCCAGGGGCGTGGAACGAACCGAAGCCGGGCGTTCGATCAGAACGTGAAGCGGGTCTCGATCGTCACTGAGCGGCGAAGAATATCGCCGAACACATGCTGCTGGATCTTCTTGTCAAGCAGGTTCGTGACCTTGAGACTGGTGACCTCCTTGGCCTTGTTCCACTTCACGCCGAAGTTGGCGTTGACCAGTGTAAACGCCTCGGTGTAGCCGTGATAGGTCGAGGTCAGGACGTCGGTCCAGAGGGCCTTGTCCTGATAGTTGACCTGAGCCGTTCCCACGAAGCGCTGGTGGTTCCAGTTGACGCTCGCGTTGAAACGGTTCTTCGCAGGCAGCGCCAGTTCCTCGGTGAGGTACTTGATCTGCCCCTGCTTCTCCTTGAGCGCCTTTGGCGTCGCCTGGTAGGAGTAGTTCGTCGAAAGCGACCACACTCGATTGAACCGATGATCGAGCGAGAGCTCCACGCCATCCTGTTGGAGCGGCCCCAGGTTCAGATAGGTCGACACCGTCCTCGGAAGAGGCGAGGTCAGGATCCGAGCCTGGAGAAGGAAGGAATAGAGCGGTCCCGGAATCCCAGTAGGAGCGCAGCAGGTGGACGAGTTGCCGGTGGTGTAGACATCGAACGGCGGGATCCCCGACGGGTACGACGCCGACGGCGTGATCGAAGCGAAGTTGATGTTGTTGTCCGTCGTGTTCCGATACACCGCGATGCCGACAGTGGTCCTGCCGTTGAGAGTTCCCGTATAGGCCACTTCGTAAGCCGTCAGCGACTCTTGCTTGAGGTTCGGATTCCCCACGTTATTCACGATCAGGTTGATCGGAGTCGTCGGAACCATAGACGCAAGGGCCGCACCCGTCGGCCCGGGCACCAGGAAAGGAATCACGCCGGCCAACGCCCGAAGGTCGATGGGGGCGATCGGCGCGAAGATTTTCTGGCTCAAGAAATTGTTGACCGCGGAAGGAGCGCGGAAAGCCTTGTTGAACGACACACGGAACGACTGGTCGTTTGTCGGCTTGAACATGGCGGTCACGCGAGGCGAGAACACAGCCTTGGCGATGTTGCCGAACTTGTCCACGCGGCCACCCACGGTGAACCTGAACTTGTCGAGAGAAAACTCGTCCTGGAGGTAGCCACCGAACTCGTTGCGGTCCTTGGCTCCAGGAGTCAGGGTGATGTCGAACTGATTCCTGCGGGCATTGCCGCCATAGGAGAGGACATGCCTGTCCGCCACAACCTTGGCGTGCCCGACTTCGAAGTCGTAGGTCTGGGTCTTGAAGTTGAGGGCCACTCCCTTGCCGGTCGCGGGGTCCGTCAGCAAGAGGTTCGGCGCCTCGACATCGAGCAGGTTGGCGAAGGCGGCGACCTTAAGGGCGCCCTTGCTGTAGCCTACTCGGCCATAGCTGAGATGCGACCCAGGCTGGATGTTGAACGGGCCGATGCCGGTGTGAATGAGTCCCTGGGTGCCAGAGTACCCCGCGGAGTACGTCACCCGGCCACCGTTGGACATATCCTGATCGAAACGGACTTCGAGCTTGGGTTGCCTGGTTCCCTCGTTCTCAAATGACGTTCCCGGGGTGCCCTTCGAACTGTCGACAGGATAGAACGCGCCGCCGATACAGCCGGCGGACGCCACGACCCCGCTGCAGGGAGTGGTCACGCGCGGGTCCTGGATTACCGGAATCCTACCGGTCGGGCGTGAAAACGGATCGGATTCCAGGTAGCCCGCGGTGAGGCGCGTTGACCACCTGTCATTGATGGCCCTCGCGAACGAAATGCTGCCGCCAAAGGACTGCCCCGATTTGCCCTCTCGCGAACCGCCTTTGGTTCCGAAAGTTCCGGCCGACAGCGTCACCGTGGTGGTCGGATTCTCGCGGGGCGTCTTGGTGATGACGTTCACAACGCCAGTGAGCGCGTTGGCGCCCCAGACCGCGGACGCCGGACCGCGCACTACTTCGATCTGCTTGATGTCAGTCGGGTTGCTGGGGACGAGGTCCCAGAGAACCATGCCGAAGAAGTCGAGGTAGATCGATCGGCCGTCGAGAAGGACGAGCTGGGAGGTCGCAAGCGTCGAGGTTCCCTGTCGGGCCGTCAGGTTGAAATCGCGCGCCGAGGTCTGGATCACGTTCATGCCGGGGACGTTGCGGAAAATGTCGGCAAAGTTCTGGTTGGGGGTGCTCGCCAGCGTCGCCGACGTGAAGACCGACATGGCGACGGGCGCATTGATGAGCGTCGACTCAACCTTGGAGGCGGAGACCACGACCGTTTCAGCGAGACCCGCGATCTTCAGCGAGAACGAGATGTTGGTCCCTGCGGTCACACCCTCCTTGGTCTGCGTGCCGAAGCTGGGTATCGAGACCGTCACCTTGTATGGGCCGTCCCCTGCGGGGACGACGCTGAACTTGCCGTCTAAGCCCGTGTACCCGGTTCTGGAGCCACCGGAGCCGGACAGCACGACGGTGGCCCCGGGAAGAGATCCACCGGATTCGTCTGCCACCACACCGGAGATCGCTGCGCCCTGTGCGAAGACCGATGCGGCCATGAACACAATCGCTACTGCGGCGAGAATCTTTCTCATATATTCCTCGTGAGATGGTCTAGGGGCCTACCCCCTCTCCCGGTTGATGGAGGCGACAAGCGTCTCTTCCACGTAACTACGACCGATGGGGCGGGCGAAGTTACAGAAATGGAATCGGGCCGCGTGACGGCCTGAGAGTGCTCTTATGAACTTGCTTCGATCACGCTTGTACTGGGACTAGAACCGTGATGCGCCGCGACCGGTAGCGGCCAAGTCACAGAACGCCCGCTATCGGACACAGCAACGCCAGCCGCGAGCCTCAGGTGCGCAGTAGCATTGCCCCAGGCGCACATTATCGCCGCGGTTTCGTGCTTGTCAAGCGGTTTCTCAGCCCATTCAGGGTGTCAAAACGACCGTTCAAACCTACAAACGGGCAGTCTACCGGGTCCTCGAGGAATCCCTGGGAGTTCGAGGCGGAGATAGGACCCTACAGGCCGGACTTCAGCAAGGCGATCAGTGCCGCCACCGTGAAGGGACTCAGCAGCGTGGTTACCACGACGACTGAGGTCACGAACGAGGGCGCCACGTCGAATTCGAGCGCCAGGATCGTGGTGATCACGGCGCTTGGCATTGCCGATTCCACAATCACAGCCTGGCGGGCGATGCCCTCAATGCCTAGCGCCCCGGCGATCAGCCATCCCAGCACCGGCGCCACACCCAGCGCCAGGACGGAAGCTGCCGCGACCAGGCCTGGCCGTTCGGGCCAGGAGCCACGTTCGATCTGCATGCCGAGCACGAGCAGCATGGTGGGAATCGCGGCGCCGCTCAACACTTCGACCGGGCGCAGCACGCCGGGCGGCAGCGTCATTCCGCTGCCGATCACCAGACCAGCGGCGACGACGCCCCACACGGCTGGCACTTTCAGTAAGCCTCGCGCCGCCAGCGCGAGGCTGCGCCGGCCGGTGGATGCCACCAGGATCCCGAGCGTGTACATCAGGAGCGCGCTGGTGACGAAGTACACCGCAGCCCGGGCCAGCACTTCCCGGCCAAAGGCAAACAGGATCACAGACAAACCGTAGTTGCCTGCATTCGAGAACATCACCACGATCAGAAACGCGGCCAGCAATGGTCGATCCAACCGGAACGGGATGGCCACCACTCGCGCGACCAGACCGATCGTCGTCACAAACGCCAGCGTGAACAGCACGATTCGGCCGAACTCGTCCGAGCTGAGCCGGCTGGTCACCAGCAGGTTGAACACCAGGCACGGCGCCAGCGCGTTGAAGGTGACCCGGGACAGCGACCGGACGTCCACGCGCAGCGTTCGCGCCAAGACGAACCCCACGGCCGCCACCACGAAGATGGGCAAGATGTCTTGGGCGAGAATGCTCAGCAACAGGGACATTCGTGGCCTCGAACGACGAGCGGCACCTCAATGGCCGGCCACGTCCTATTCTACAGGGCGCACCTCACCGATCCCGTGTCGAGGAAGGAAACACCCGGCGTTCGCTGCGATTTCGCTGCGATTTCGCGATCCCCGGCGCCGAGGATATGCTAGAACGCTGCGGCCCGGCCACCCCCCTTGCGCGGCGCCTCCTGAGGGTTCACATGTCCCAATCCGATACGACACGCCTCGCCATCGACAGCCAGTTGATTCACGCCGGCGCCCACAAAGACGCGTTTGGAAGCGCCACCGTTCCCATCTACCAGACCTCGACCTTCGCGTTTGACAGCGCACAAAACGGCGCGGACCGCTTTGCGGGCGCGGCCGAGGGCTACATCTACACACGGCTGGGCAATCCCACGATCAACGCACTCGAGCGGTGTGTGGCCCAACTCGAGAACGGCGCGGGTGGCGTGGCTACGGCATCGGGGATGGGCGCCGTGTCGTCGGTCTACATGGCGCTGCTCGGCCAAGGCGCGCACGTGGTCGGAACGGCCGGGGTGTACGGGCCGTCGCGGGTGCTCATCGAGAAACACTTCTCCCGGTTTGGCGTGGACTCCACCTACGTGGATTCCGCAAACCTCGACAACATCCGCAGGGCCATGCGGCCGGGCACAAAGATGGTGTACGTGGAAAGCCCGTCCAACCCGGCCATGCAGGTGACCGATCTGGCCGGAGCCGCCGAGATTGCCCATGCCCATGGAGCGATGCTGGTGGTGGACAATACCTTCGCCAGTCCCTATCTGCAGAAGCCCCTGGATTTCGGCGCCGACATCGTTCTTCACTCGGTCACCAAGTTCCTGAACGGCCACGCCGACGTGGTGGGCGGCATCATCGTGGCGAAGGACCCGACGGTGCACAAGTCGCTCAAAGCGATGATGGTCGCGCTTGGCTGCAACATGGACCCGCATCAGGCGTACCTGGTGCTGCGCGGGATCAAGACGCTGGGCGTCCGGATGGAACGGGCGCAGGTGAACGCGATGACGATCGCGCGCTGGCTCGAGGCCCATCCGAAAGTCGAGTGGGTGCGCTACGTCGGCCTGGAGTCGCATCCGCAGCACGACCTGGCGAGGCGCCAGATGACGGGCTTCGGCGCGATGATCAGCTTCGGGTTGAAGGGCGGGATCGACGCCGGACGCACGGTGATGGATCACGTGAAACTGGCCACGCTGGCCGTGTCGCTGGGCGGTGTCGAATCGCTCATCGAGCACCCGGCCTCGATGACCCACGCCGGCGTAACGAAGGAGCACCGGCTCGAGGCCGGCATTACCGACGGCCTGGTGCGCTACTCGGTGGGGATCGAGGACGTTGACGATCTGATCGCCGACTTGGCGCAGGCGATGGAACATATAGCGAACTAGCGGCGAGGCACCTTCTTGGCGCGCCACTGCGACGGGTGAGGCAAGTTTGTCGTCACCCCCGCGGAAGCGGGGGTCCAGTCCTGGATTCCCGCCTTCGCGGGAATGACGGGATGGCGGTGCCTCTCCCGGAGCCGTCGCTCGGACCCGGAGACCTACCGGTCGAGCACCTCACGGATTTTCCGTCCGAGTGTTTCAGAGGTGAACGGCTTGTGCAGGAACGCGATCCCAGGATTGAGGACCCCATGCTGCACGATGGTGTCCTCCGAATACCCCGACATGTAGATCACCTTCAGTCCCGGCTGTCGCTCGATTAGCTGCCGGGTCAACTCCGGTCCGCTGGCACCCGGCATCACGACATCGGTCAGGAGCACGTCGATGGATGCGTGTCGCTCGATCAGCCGAAGCGCGTCATCAGCGTTTGCGGCGACCAGCACCGTGTAGCCCTGCCGCTGCAGCAGTCTCCTGGCCAACTCGCGAAGCCCTTCCGCATCCTCGACCACGAGCACCGTCTGCGCCTCGGCACGCGGCCGGGCAACCGGCGGCGGCGCGGAGACGACCACTCCCGCGGCATCCGCCCTTGGGAAATACACCTTGAACGACGTGCCCCTGCCGACTTCGCTGTCGACGGTGACGCTCCCACCGCTCCGCATGACGATGCCATGGACCGTCGCCAAGCCGAGCCCCGTGCCTTTGTCGAGCGCCTTGGTGGTGAAGAACGGCTCGAACAGGCGAGCCAGCACCTGCGGCGACATGCCGGCTCCCGTATCGGTCACCGTCAGCATCACGTAGGGGCCCGGTTCCACAGCGAAGTCCGTCTTCGGGTGGTGCTCGTCGAGTTCGACGTTGGCGGTCTCGATCGTCAACGTGCCGCCTCCCGGCATGGCATCGTGCGCGTTCACAGCGAGGTTCAACACGATCTGCTCCATCTGCCCGCGATCGGCTTTCACGGGCGCCAGCCCGGGCCCGAGGCCCAGCACGACTTTCACGTCCTCCCTGATGAGGCGTCCGAGCATCGCCCGCATGTCGGCCACGACCACGTTCAGGTCGAGCAGCATCGGCTCGATGATCTCCTTGCGGCTGAAGGCCAGCAACTGGCGCGTCAGCCCGGCGGCACTCGCGCCCGCCTTCTGAATCTCTGAAATGTCTGCCTGGCGCGGATCGGCCGGATCGAAATCAGCCAGCAACAGATCGCAGAACCCCAGAATCACCGTTAGCACATTGTTGAAATCGTGGGCGACGCCTGAAGCCAGTCGCCCGATCGCGTCCATTTTGCCCGCCTGCCGGACCTGGGCTTCGAGCGTCCTCCGTTGGGTGATGTCCTCGATGACCGAGATGAAATGCTGCGAGTGGCCGTTCGCATCGCGATGGACGGAGATGTTGACCCTGGCCCACACGACGCTGCCGTCCCGCCGTCGATATCGCTTCTCATCGACCACGTGACGGTCCAGCGTTCCCCCAGCCATCTGGCGGAAGGACTCGGCTTCACCAGCCACTTCCTCCGACTGCAAGAGCTCCTGAACGGCACTACTCTGCAGCTCCTCACGCGAGTATCCCAGGAGTTCGCAGAGGCGCTGGTTGACCCGCAACCATTGCCCGTCCAGGCCCACGTGCACGATCCCCACTGGAGCCGCGTCGAATGTCGATCGGTAGAGACGCTCGCTCTCGACCAGGTCGGCCGTGCGAGAACCCACCTCGCCTTCAAGCCTATGACTGTACTTGTCGTAATAGTCGCCGTATGCCTTGAGGCGCAACAGGTTCCTCACCCGTACACCCAGTTCGGCACGATCCACAGGTTTGGTGACAAAGTCCTCGGCTCCGGCGCTCAGCCCGAGCATCCTGGCGTTGCGATCGTCCAGGGCGGTGACCATGATGATGGGAATGTTCTTGGTGGCGAGGTTGCCCTTGATTCTGCTCGCGACCTGGTAACCGTCCATACCTGGCATCATGACGTCGAGCAGGATGATGTCGGGGGGTTGCTGCGCCACGATGGCAAGCGCTTCCTCGCCGCTGGCAGCGGTCAGGAGGAGAAAGCCTCCCGGCGTGAGCATGACTTCCAGCAACCGTCTGTTGTGGCGTTCATCGTCCACGATCAGAATGCGTGCCGGGTGGTCAGCGGTGTCGGGGCTCGGGTTCATGTTCGGTCCAGCTGAGCCGCGATGGTCGCCAGAAATTCCTAATAGCGCATCGGCTTGGCGATGTAGCCATCACACCCTGCCGCTCGAATGCGCTCCTCGTCACCCTTCATCGCCAGGGCGGTGAGGGCGATGACCGGAATGGCGCGCGTCGCGTCGTCCCGCTTGAGCAGCGCAATGGCTTCGAGGCCGTCCATGCCGGGAAGCTGGAGATCCATCAAGATCAGGTTCGGACGTTCGTTGCGGGCCAACGTCAGCCCGGCCTCTGCATCCGTAGCGCTGAGCACGGTATGGCCCGCCGACTGCAGCAGAAATACCGCCAACGTCATGTTGGTGGGGTTGTCCTCGACGATCAGGACTTTTGCCATGTCAGGCGACCACGTGTCGCCCCGACATGGCCCGCCGGACTTCGGCCATGAAGCGGGCGGAGTCGAGCCCGGCCTTGTCCATGATCCTGGTCACATAGCCATGCAGTTTCGCGCGGTCCTCGGCGGTGATCTCCTTGGCGGTGACCACCAGGATCGGGATGCGAGCCGTGTCGGGATGTTCGCTGAGCGCCGCCACGACGTCGAAGCCGTTCACCTCCGGCATTATCAGATCGAGCACGATCACGTCCGGCAGCTCCTGCCGCGCGACATCGATCGCCTCGCGGCCTCCGTACGCCCGCAGCACGGTACCGGCCAAGCCCATGATGCGGACGGCGATCAGCTCCACCGCCTTGGGATCGTCATCAACCACGAGGACTGTGAGATTCCGGCTCTGCGAGAAAGGAAACAGGCCAAGATCGACGAGCGCCTCGTACAACTCGTGCCGGGAGATCGGCTTATAGAGGACCGCCGCCGCGCCGAGCGAGAAGCCCTTATTGGGATCCGCCACCATCGAGATGATCACGACCGGGGTGCGCCGCAGGCCCGGCAGCTGCTTGAGACGACTAAAGAACTCCCAGCCGTCCATGTTGGGCAGCATGATGTCCAGGGTGATCAGCGAAAACGGCTGCTGCACCGCGAGCACCAGCGCGGCCTCCGCGGAGGCGGCGTGCAGCACCTTGAAACCCTCCGCCTCGAGCTGCACGCGGATCAGTTCGGCGGATTTGAAGTCGTCTTCTACCACCAGCGCGGTGCGCGCCCCCGCCAGCGCCTCGAGACGGGGGTCGGCCGGCGCCTTGGCCGGCGTGAGCGCCGCTGGCTGCAACGGCCTGAGCGGCAGCCAGACCGTGAAGCAGGAGCCCTCGCTCACGGCACTCTTCACCGCCAGGGTGCCGCCGTGCAACTCGGCGAGGAGTTTCACCATGGCCAAACCCAGTCCGGTGCCCTCGAATTTCCGCGCCAGGCCGCTGTCGATCTGACTGAAAGGCCTGAACAGGCGCTCCAGCCCCTCCGGCGAGATGCCGATCCCGCTATCGGTGACGCTGATCTCGAGGAAGTCCGTGAACGCGCTGTCGGCCAACGGGAAGCTCCGGCCCGTCCAGAAGCCGGACAGCCGGCCGACTTCGGCGCGCGGGACGAGGCCGGCCCGCAGGGTCACCTGGCCGCCCTCGGTGGTGAACTTGACCGCATTGGAGAGCTGGTTGTAGACGATCTGCTTGACCTTGCGCGCGTCCGCCTGAACCGAGCCCAGTTCCTCGCCGGCATCCATGGCCAGGCGGATGTGGCGGATCGCGGCCTTCTCCCTGATGATGGACAGGCTGTTCACGAACAACGAAGACAGTTGCACCGGCTCCAGATCGAGCGTCATCTTGCCGGCTTCCACCTTGGACAGGTCGAGGATGTCGTTGATCAGGGAGAGCAGATGCGTGCCGCTGTTGAAGATGTCGCCGATGAATCCTCGCTGTTGATCGGTCAGCTCGCCCATCAGGCCGTCCCTGAGCACCTCGGAGAAGCCGATGATGGCATTGAGCGGCGTCCTCAGTTCGTGGGACATGTTGGCGAGGAATTCGGACTTCAATCGGCTCGCGTCTTCCAGCTCGACGTTCTTCTGTTGCAAGGCTTGCTCGAAGCGTTTCAGCTCCGTCACGTCGCGCGCCGCCGCGACCACGCCTTGCAGGCGCCGGTCACGGTCGTGGAAGGTGGTCGCGTTGTAGGACACCACCGTTTCCTTCCCATCCCTGGCGCGCGCGGTGAGCTCGTAGTTGGTGACTCTGCCTTCGTTCAGCACGCGGTCGATGGACGCTTGAGCCCGGACCGAATCGGTGAAGTAGTTCTTGAACGGCGCCCCGATCAGCTCGTCACGCGTGCACCCGGTCAGCGCCTCCGTCTGCTTGTTGACGTCGGTGATGATGCCGCGCGGATCGGTGGTCATCAGGGCGTCGATGTTGGATTCGATGAGCGAGCGCGTGTAGAAGTGCTGGTCGCGTAGCCGCTGGTCGAGCTTCATCCGCTCCTCTTCGGCCTGCTTGCGCGCGGTGTTGTCGGTGCCGATCAGCAGATAGCCGATGATGACGTCCTGCGCGTCGCGCAGCGCGGTGACCGAGACGACCGCCGGGAAGCGGCTGCCATCCTTGCGAATATAGGTGAGCTCGTAGATGTCCTCGA
>CAYHRK010000003.1:34131-42073 GCA_964358795.1 uncultured Vicinamibacterales bacterium | reverse complement strand
AACTATAAGGCGGCCTTCGAGGCCTTTATCACGGTGCGTGACGCGGCAGAAAGCGCCAAGCTCGCGAAGTTCGGCGCCGAGCTGCAGGACATCGAGAATCATCTGCCGATCGATCCGAAGCTGCGCAACCCAAAGCTCGGTTCACTCGCGCCGATCAGCGTGGTCAATGTGGTGCTGGCGGCCGGTGACGGGAATCGGGGCGTGCAGACTGCGGCGTACAACCTGCCCAACGACGAACGTGTCATCCGGGAGAAAGGCTCCAAGCGGGTGATGCTGAAGAACATGCAGGACGCGAAGTTCGAGAAGGTGCTCGTGCCCATCTCGCGCGTCGTGCTGTCGGCGGCGGACCAGAACGCGGTGGCCTTCGATGCCTTCTTCACGCACATCGTGATGCACGAGTTGATGCACGGGCTCGGGCCGCACAATATCACCGTGGGAGGACGCGCGACGACCGTGCGCCAGGAGTTGAAGGAGACCTACAGCTCGATCGAAGAGGCCAAGGCCGACGTGTCGGGCCTGTTCGCGTTGCAGTTTCTGGTGGACAAAGGCGTGATCGACAGGTCGATGGAACGCACGATGTACACGACGTTTCTGGCGTCGGCGTTTCGGTCGATTCGGTTCGGCGTGAACGAGGCCCACGGCCGCGGGATTGCGATCCAGCTCAACACGCTGCTTGATGCCGCGGCGTTTGTCGCCAGGCCAGACGGGACGTTTTCGGTCGATACGCCGAAGATCAAGGACGCGGTTGCCGCGCTGACGCGCGAGATCATGACGCTGCAGGCCGAGGGCAATTACGCCAAGGCGAAAGACATGATCGAGAAGCTGGCGGTCGTGCGGCCGATCGTGAAACAGGCGCTCGACAAGCTGGGCCAGGTGCCGGTGGATATCGAGCCGCGGTTTGTGACGGCGGCGGAACTGACGGCGAAGTAGGAGGGGCGACAGGGAGCCGTGTCAGTTGTTGTACTGGCACGCCCCCGGCCCGTCTGGATGGCCGCAGCTGCCGCATGGGCCGCCGGCGGGCATCGGGGCGGATTTGGATGAGACCGCCCCGACCGCGAACACCGAGAGTTGCTTCTCCACCTGTTCGCTGCGGCAGGCCGGGCACACTGGAGCGGTAGCGGCGCGCATCAGCAGCTCGAAGCGCGTTCCGCAATCACGACAGGCGAATTCGAAGAGCGGCATGACGCCAGTATAGCGCAGGCCCACTCGGGCACGTCCGCCCGACACGCTGGTAGGATCTCGTGCGACTGCCCATATCCACGTTGTTTTCCCGTTCGACGCGGTCCAGCACCGTCACGACCCTGCTCTACTTGCTGGTCGTCGTGATGTTTCTGCTCTCGATAAAGCCGTTCTACGGCCGGAAGACCGGCTTCGTCTCGCTGATCAATTTCGGCGATCAGTTCGAATCCACACTACTGCCCGCCGTCCGTGACGTGCCGCACTTCACGGAGTTCAAGTCGGCGGGATACGACAGCCAGTTCTATGCGCAGCTGGCCGTCGAACCGCTGCTCTGCGACCCGGCCATCGATCTCGCGCTCGACACGCCGCAGTATCGCGCACGGCGCATCCTCTTTGCCTGGATCGCATACCTGACGGGTCTGGGCCGACCATTCTTGATCCTGAAGGCGTACGCGCTGCAAAACATCGTGGCGTGGCTGCTGCTGGCCGGCCTGCTCGTACGATGGCTCCCGCCCACGAGTCCCAGGAACATGCTGCCCTGGATCGGGTGCCTCTTCGGGGCTGGCATCATGTTGTCCGTGCGATACGCATTGCTCGAAGGGCCCAGCATGCTCGTGCTGACGCTCGCGATCATCGCGGTCGAACACAGCCGATCGTGGTGGGCCGCCGGGTGCATGGCGTTGGCAGGCCTTGGACGCGAGAGCAATCTCATCGCCAGCGGTATGCTCGTCAGCAGGATGCCGCGGACACGACAGGCGATCCGCGTTGGAATCGGACAGATTGCCCTCGTGGCCCTGCCGTTCGGGCTGTGGTGGCTCTATCTCAAGTTCCGGTACCCGTCGTTTGCCGTCTCCAACCCGGACAGCTTCAGCGTGCCCTTCTCGGCCTACATCGAGGAATGGCGGATCACCATCAACGAACTGGGTTTGTACGGATGGGGCAGCTTCGCCAGGTACAAGTTCTTCGCCATCGTCGGCCTGACCACGCAAGCGGGGTTCCTGCTGATGCGACGCGACTGGAGCAGTCCGTGGTGGCGCGTGGGCGCAGCCTACGCCGCGCTCATGCCCTTCTTGAGCGTGCTCGTGTGGAACGGGTATCCCGGGGCCGCTGTCCGCGTGCTCTTGCCGATGACCTTCGCCTTTAACGTGCTCGTGGGGAAGAGCCGCTGGTTCTGGCCGCTCGCGATCCTCGGCAATCTCTCGATCCTGAGGGGCATCGACATCATCGAGGTGCCCTGGATCTCCAGGTTCCTCTAGCGCCGGTGGAACTCGTCGATGGCCGAGCACACCCGCTCGATCTGCGCGCTGGTCAGTTCGGGGAACATCGGCAGCGACCCGACGATGCCGGGGCTTGACACCGGCACGGCGATGCGGATGATAGCCATGCGGGGCGGGTTCCTGACCACCCCCTGTTGTGATTCCTTCTTCCACTTCCGAGGCTGACATGTTCATGGCTCTCACTCTTCGATACGTCCTCTCGCAGGGTCTCCGCGTCGCGCGCAGGTGGAGATTCACCTTATTCGTACTGGTGGCCGCCGTGCTCATCACGGGCTCGGCGATGCTCGAGGGTCAGGCTCCAGCCGGGCCCGCGAAGCGCCCGATGACGTTTCTCGACATGCAGAAGATGCGTCAGGCCGGCTCGCCCGCGCCCAGCCCTGACGGCCGCTCGATGCTCTACACGATTACCACGCCCGACTGGAAGGAGGCCAAACGGCAATCGGACATCTACTGGGTGTCGCTCCAGCAGGGCGTGCCGTCGACTCGGCAGATGACCTTCACGACAGACAAGAACGAGAGCGACCCGAAGTGGTCGCGCGACGGAAGCTTCTTCGTCTTCGCGTCGAACCGTGAAGCGCCGGCCAGCGCGGCCAGCCAGAACCAGCTCTACCTGATGCGGCCGGACGGAGGGGAATCCAGAAAGATCACTGACGCGAAGGAAGGCGTCTCCACATTCGCCTTCAGCCGCGACGGTCGGTCCCTGGTCTACCGCAGCGGAAAACCGGGAGAAGAACAGCTCTACCGCCTGCCGGTCGAAGGCATCGACTCGGCCACGGCCGAGCAAGTCACCAAGCAGGCCGCCGGGATCGGCGCGTGGCAGTGGGCGCCCGACAGCAAGCGCATCTACCTCGTCGGACCCGAAGCATCAGACGCCGATGAAAAGCTGCGGCGCGAGAAGAAATTCACCGTCGACATCCGCAACGCCGAGACTCCGCTGGCCAGCCTCTGGGTTGTCGACCTGGAGCCGCGCAAGACCACGCAACTGACGAAGGACTCGTCGATGACGGTCGCGGACTTCTCGATCTCGGCCGATGGGACGTGGATCGGGTTCCGTGGAATCTCGGCCAATCGCTACGAGCGCAACATCACCGAGCAGAACATCAGCAGCAATCCCTACCTGCTCGAGGTTGCGACCGGCCAGATCGAGCGGCTCGTGAACAACACCGACGTCGCTGAAAGCGCACTGATCTTCTCGCCAGACGGCCGGTTTGTGGCGATGTCGGCGCCAGGCGATCTCGAGAAGTACAGCATGACCAACCAGCGCGTGTACGTGCGTGCGGTCGGCGATCGCGGCGGGAAGTGGCGCAAGCTCGGCGGGAGTTTTGATGGCGACATCACGATCGGCTTCTGGTCGAAGGACGGCAACACAATCTATTTCAACGAGGGTATCAAGGCGACCGATCAGTTCCTGGCCCTCGATGTCCAGAAGGACGCGGTTCGCCAGATCACCAACGAGAAGGCGGCGCTCACTGTCCGGCGCGACGAAGACACCGGCGTCGTCCTCGTGACGTACTCGGACGGCACGACGCCGCCCACCCTGTTCACAGTGGCGAACGTCGACCAGGTGGCGAACCGTTCGGCGTGGAAGCAGCTGACCGATGTCAACGCGCAGGTGCGCGACTTCGCGCTCGGTGACCAGGAGGAGTTCGCCTGGAAGTCGAAGGACAGCACGCTGGTCGGTGGCGTGCTCATCAAGCCGGTCGGCTACCAGCCAGGTCAGCGCTACCCGCTGATTGTCGCCATCCACGGCGGGCCTGCGTCGGCTGATGTCCTGGGCTTCAATGGCGGCTACGGTTCGCAGGTGTACGCCGGCGCCGGCTACGTCGTGCTCCGGCCGAACTACCGCGGATCGACCAACTACGGCGAAGCCCATCGAAACGGGATTGTCGGCAACTACTTCCCGCCCGGCTTCGACGACATCATGACCGGCGTCGATGCGCTCATCGCCCTGGGCATGGTCGACGGCACGCGAATGGGCGCGCTCGGCTGGAGCGCCGGCGGCCACTGGTCGAACTGGATTCTCACGCACACCGATCGCTTCAAGGCGATCAGCTCTGGCGCCGGGACGTCGAACTGGATTTCGATGTACGCGCAGAGCGACGTCCAGAGAAACCGGCAGTTCTACCTCGGCAACAAGCTTCCGTACGACGACTTCGACGCGTACTGGGTCCAGTCGCCGCTCAAGTACATCAAGGCGGCGAAAACGCCGACGCTGATCCATGTTGTGCAAGGCGATCCGCGCGTCCCGAGCCCGCAGTCGGTCGAGCTGCACATGGCGCTCAAGCGGCTCGGCGTGCCAACCGAGCTCTTTATGTATCCCGGCGAGAGCCACGGCATTCCGGATCCGCGGAATCAATTCGTGAAGTCGATGGCCGAGATGGCCTGGATGGACTACTACATGCGCGGCATGGGGAAGAAGTTCGCATGGCGCTCGGTGTTGGACACGCTCGATGAGCCGGGAAAGGACCCGAAGAAGGCGGAGAGCAAGTCGCCGGAGGACAGGTAGTCCATACGAACGCCAACCGAGGCCGTCGCCGCGGGTATGATGGGCGGCAATCGTCACGGCTTTTCCCGCTCGCTCCCTGTTCGCACGACCGCCGCGACGTCGTTTGTTTCCGGCGTCCTGCTCGCGTCGCCGCCGCATCACCGGTTCGGGATAGGCTGCATCATTGGCAGCCATTCAAGGAGTTCGAGGCAGCGCTTTTTGCAGCCTACTCACAGTTGAACTAAACCGCTTCGCGGTAGTCCCGACCGCGAAGCGGTTTAGTTCAACAGCGCGTATATGGACTCCTCCCGGCGGTCGAGTGAATGAATCGTGATCGGTGCCCAAGGTGATCGGGTGCAGTCGTATATCCGGCCTCTACGGTGGAGCCGGTGAGGCTCCGGGCCATCATGGACAGCCGCGCACCGGGGGCCAATCGCTGAACAGCGGCCTCGGGGGCCAACGGTGTTATCGGCCTGGTCCGGTGCTGGTCCGACCTGTTGGGCGATGATGCGATCACGCGCTCGGCACCTCCGTGGAAGGGCAGCGTCATCGGCATCGGTCTACGCGGCCAGCGCCGGGTCCGCCGCAAACGTCACGTCGTATCGCCAGACAGCCCAGACGATCCGGGCGATCTTGTTGGCCAGGGCGATGGTGGCTTTGTTATGTCCCCGGCGGTGCGCCACCGCCACGGCCCATGGCTGGAGCCGGGTGAGGGGTTTTCCGGCGGCGGCGACGCGCTGGGCAGCGAGCAGCACGGCTCGGGCACCATGGGTGAGCAGGCAGCGCAGGTAGACATCCCCGCGCTTGGTAATCCGGCCGAGCGACCGGCGGCTGCCGCTCGAGTGTTCACGGGGCGTCAACCCGAGCCAACTGGCGACGTGCCGTCCGCGTCGGAAGCCGTTAATGTGGCCGACGGTGCTGAGCAGGGCGGTCGCGGTCAAGAGGCCGATGCCTGGGATCGTCAGGAGCTGCTGGGCGACCGTCTTGATGGCGACGGGCACGATGCGGCCCGAACGGACGGCCTCGAGCAGGGCGTCGGCATCGGTGCGATCGGTCTTGTTGCCGCGAGCGTAGGGGCGCACGTACTGGGCGGGCAACAGCGTGACCTGGTGCCGGTGGCTCTGTGCCACGCGTCCCCAGTGGTGGGCCGTGCCGCACGCCTCCATTACGACGTGGCAGGGCGGCTGGCTCGCCAGGAAGCGCTCGAATTGGCGGCGGGTGAAGCGATGCCGGGCGATGAGGTGCCAGTGGCGGTCGGCCACGGCGAGCTCGAAGACGTTCTTTGCGAGATCAACGGCAACCGTCGTAGGATGCATAGTGGTCGCCTCCCGTTCGGAACGTGGGATCCGGTTCGCTAGTCGCGACCATGATGCCGCAGAAGTGCCGGGAGGAGTCCATCCCATCACTGCACCCGACGGCCGCTGCACCCGACGGCCGCCCTGCACCCGACGGCCGCCGTTCTGCCGCGCTGCGGCCGCGGGTGAGCGCCAGATTTAGGCCGAAACGGACTTGGACTCGAAGCGGAGTAAACTCAAGCGATGGAGTTCGAGTGGGACCCCGAGAAAGCCGCCGCGAACGCCAAGAAACACGGGGTCGACTTCTCGGAAGCCATGACCGTGTTCGCTGATCCGTTGGAGCTGACCATCGCGGATCCGGATCACTCAGAAGGCGAGCAACGGTTTCTCAGTGTTGGCATGTCGATGGCGGCTCGACTCCTCGTTGTGGCGTACACGGAACGAGCGGGTCGAACTCGGATCATCCACGCGCGTGAAGCGAGCTCCCAAGAGCGAAAACACTATGAGTCCACAGATCCAGCCAAAGGATAGCGACGAGATACGGCCCGAGTACGATTTTTCCGAAGGCGTGCGCGGGAAGCACTACAAGGCCTATCAAGCCGGCACCAACGTCGCGTTTCTCGAGCCAGATATCGCGGCCGTCTTCCCGGATTCGGCGTCCGTGAATCAAGCCCTGCGCTTGTTAGTGCGGCTCTCGAAGACCAAGGCCATTGCCGGCGGTCGGCCTAACAAGGCGCTGCAGCCGACGAGCCGCGCTCGACAGAAAGCGAAACCGAAGCAGCGATCACGCGCGGCTCGCGGCTGAGGGCCAATGCGTTAGGCATCGTCGAGAAACTGGAATTATCCAGTGATCCTTCAAACCGTTCTTCGACTTGCGGTAGTGTTTTTCCCGGTGTCCGAGATTGTCGTGGCACTCGTCAAGCGGGGCTCACCAACAGCAAAGGTCGACGATCGAGGCTCGATGCGGTTGTTATGGCTTGTGATCACCCCTTGCGTAGTGCTGGCCATCGCGGTCAGCGGCTATCGCGCGGCGGGTCTCCCGTTTTCTGCAACGATCCAGGAACTGACGGCCGCGAGTCTGTTCCTCGGTGGGTTAGTCCTTCGCTGGGTGGCCATCCTCACGCTCGGCCGATTCTTCACCGCCACCATCGCCATTCAGGAAGGCCAACCGGTCATTACGGCAGGACCGTATCGGTACGTGCGGCACCCCTCGTACACGGGGCTCTTGCTGGCGTTCCTCGGACTCGGAATGTTCTTCGGCAACTGGCTCAGCTTGGTCGTTCTCATGTTTCCGATCACCCTCGCCGTGCATCACCGGATCCGGCTTGAAGAGTCCGTGCTGGTGAGCGCCCTCGGCCCAGCGTACTCCGCGTACTGTGCGCGCACGAAGCGGCTCATTCCGGGGGTCTTGTAGACGCGACAAGCGGCGTCTAACACTGCACCCGGCGCCGAAGCACGCAAACTGTTACCCCTGCGCCTGTAAGCCGCCTCGAAGACGACTAGTGCCGGTGGAACTCGTCGATGGCCGAGCACACCCGCTCGATCTGGGCGCCGGTCAGCTCGGGGAACATCGGCAGCGACACGATCTCGCTGGCCTGGCTGTCGGTGACCGGCAGCCGGTTCCCGCTCGACGCCAGCTCCGCGTAGGCCCCTTGGCGGTGGATGGGGATGGGGTAGTGGATGCCGGTCTGGATGCCGCGATCGTG
>CAYHRK010000003.1:7376-34031 GCA_964358795.1 uncultured Vicinamibacterales bacterium | reverse complement strand
TCGAGGTGATGGTACTTGCGCGTCTCGCCGTAGTTGCGCCGCTGCCGGACCGCGGCGGCCAACGCCTCGTCGTTGGTGGTCACCAGTCCGCCATCGCCCATCCCGCCCAGATTCTTGCCGGGATAGAAACTGAAACAGCCCAGCGTGCCTATCGAGCCGCAGCCCTGGCCCTGGTAGCGCGTGCCGTGCGCCTGGCAGGCATCCTCGATTACCTGGAGCCCGTATTCCGCCGCGATGGCGAGGATCGGCTGCATGTCAGCCGCCTGCCCGTACAGGTGCACCGGAACAATCGCGCGGGTGCGTCTGGTGATGACGGGCCGGATCAGATTCACGTCGATGTTGTAGGTCCGCGGATCGCAGTCCACCAGCACCGGCACCGCCCCAACCGCCGACACCGCCAGCGCCGTCGCAATAAATGTATTGCCGGGCACGATGACCTCGTCGCCGGCCTTCACGCCAGCCGCCTCGAACGCCAGCCTGAGCGCATCGAGGCCCGAGCTGACGCCGATGGCGTACTTGGCTCCGACAAAACGGGCAAACCCCTCTTCGAACGCCTCGACCTCGGGTCCGAGAATGTACTTCCCGTGCGTCAGCACCCGGTCGATGGCGGCGCGGATGTCCTCGCGCACCTCCGCATGGTGGGCTGCCAGATCAACAAACGGTACGATGTCCACAGGTCACCTCTTGAGTCCTAGTCCGAGCAGTATTAAAGGCCGCAGGATACTCCACCACCCGCTGATGGGTTTCATCTTCGTGTAGCCGAGTTCGTGCAGCGGGTAGATCTTGGTGACGGGGACTTCCGTCACCCGGTAGCCGTGCTTGACGAGAGAATAGAAGAGATACGGCTCGAGCTCGTACTTGTCGAGCCACGCTTGATCCAGATCGATGCGGGCATCACGCAGGGCCGACAGCCGGATGGCGCGAAAGCCGTTTGTGGTGTCGGTGAACCGGCGGCCCACGACCAGCGAGAACAACAACGGGTGTACGTAGCGCGTGGCCATCTGGCGGTAGAAGGGCATGTTCCCGAAATCGCCGCCCTTCAGATAGCGCGAACCTTGAACGAAATCGTACCCGTCGTGAATGATGGGCGCGAGCAGGCGTTCAATTTCCGGTGGACGATCCTTGTCGTTGCCGGCCAGGATCACCAGCACGTCGTAGCGTTCCGCTTCGGCATAGCGGATGGCCGTGCGGATCGCCGCCCCCGCCCCCCGGCGTGCGGCGTGCTTCAGCACGACGGCCCCTTTCGCTTCCGCAATTCCAGCGGTCTCGTCGGTGGACGCATCGTCGACCACCGCGACACGGTCCACCAGGCCCGGTGGAAAGCGATCCAGCACGCGGCCGATCTTCGCGCCCTCGTTGTGCGCGATGGAGGCGGCCATCACCCGAGGAGCCGGCGGGGTAGTCGTCACGAACGTCGGGTCGCGCGCGTCATGGTCTTGTGACCGGGTTTCGGACGCACGCGAGGCTTCCTCCGCCGAGCGGCTGCCGGCGTGGTGGCAGGCGCGGCGGCGACGCCCTTGCGCGTCTTGGTATACCGCAGGCCGCACGTCTGGCACACCAGCGTCGTCCCGCGTCCGGAAAGCGGTTGGCAGCACTCGCAGACGTAGCCTCTGACGCGCGCCGGGCTGCCAAAGACCACGGCGTAGTCCGGTACTGGCTTGGTGACGACGGCGCCGGCGCCAACAAACGCGTAGCGGCCCACGTGGCATCCGCACACGATCGTGGCGTTGGCGCCGATCGTCGCCCCCTCCTCGATGGTGGTCGAGACGGGCGTCCAGTCCCGCTTGCTGCGCGGGCGATTATCGTTGGTGAGCGAGCAGTTGGGTCCCAGGAACACGCGGTTCTTCACCGTTACGTAGGCCCAGACCGCCACACTGTTCTTGATGGTGACCTCGTCGCCTACCACCGCGCCGCTTTCCACGAAGGCATGGTCGCCGATGTTACACCGGCTGCCGACCACCGCCCCTTTCATCACGTGCGCGTAGGCCCACACGTTGGTGTGGTCGCCGATCTGGTCGGTCTCGACCAGTGCCGTCGGGTGACGGTAGAAACGGTCAGACACGTGATCCCCCTCTTGGCCGATCCACGTTCACGGGTGTCCCGTTCTGTGCGATCGACTCGTTGATGGCTGCTAGGATCCGGACGACGTCGGCGCCCACGCGTCCGTCACTCCGGATGCGATCGGGGGCATCCAACGCTTCAATGAACGCGCGCGCCTGCATTCGGAGCGGTTCGTCCCGGGGCACGCGCGGCACCGTGACATCGCCTTCGCGGGCCAGCAACTGGAATTCGCCGAAGTCCGCGTACTCGCGCCGGGTTTTCGTCACGCCCTTGTCGAACAGCATCACCGGGCCCAGCGTGGCCAGATCGTCCCAGATTGCCATCCGGGTCTCGCCGACGACGGTGATCTCGCGCACCTTCTTCGGATCGAGCCAGCTCACATGAATCGAAGCCAGCACATCGCCCGGGTACTGAAGCGTGAGTACGCACACATCCTGGATGTTCGGCTGCAGGAACGCCCGGCCTACCGCCGACACCTCGGTGGGCACCGCGTTGAGCAGGTAGTTGTAGATCGAGATGTCGTGCGACGCCAGGTCGAGCACCGCGTTCACGTCGCTTCGGATGGGGCCTAGATTGGTCCGGCGCGAGAAGAAATAATACAGGCGGCCCAACTCGCCGGCGTCAATCAGTGCCTTGAGCTTGTGGATGCCGGCGTTGAAGAGGAAGACATGGCCGACCATCAGCCGCAGATGGCGCTCGTCGGCCAGCGTCACCAGCGCATCGGCTTCTTCGGGAGCGATGCACAACGGTTTCTCGCACAGCACGTGCACGCCGGCCAGCAACGCCTGGCGGACCACCTCGTAGTGGGTCCGGGTCGGCGTGGCGACGACGACGGCCTCGGGTTTCGCGGTGTCCATCATCTCGGCGGCGTTCTGAAACAAGGCGACGCCGGGCGCCATGGCGTGGATCCGCGCAAGCCGCTCGGGACGGAGATCCGCCACGGCGACGACCTCTGCATTGGGAAGCGCCGCAAAATTCCTGACGTGATTGGGCCCCCACTCACCGCATCCAATCACCCCGATTCGCCACCGACGCTGCTCGGATCCCACGGTTGCTGCTCCTTCTGCCCTGCGCCACCGTCTTCAGCCTGGCCTGCCGAGCAGGGGCTCGCTATCGTAGCATGTTGGGAGCACAAACCCCCACGGGTTCTGGCCGACGTCACCGCGTGTGATCTCGGCGCGTGTCCGTCTGACCTGATAGGATCGGACTGACCCTGTATGTCCACGTTCTACATCACCACCGCTATCGACTACGTGAACAGCCGGCCGCATCTCGGCACGGCGTACGAGAAGATCACCGCCGATATCATCGCCCGCTACAAGCGGCTGGCCGGCGTGCCCACCTGGTTTCTGATGGGCAACGATGAGCACTCCCTCAACGTGTACCGCAGGGCCACGGAACAAGGCCTCGATCCGAGCGTCTACTGCGACCAGATGGAGCAGGAATTTCGCGAGGTCTGGCGGCGTCTGGACATCTCGTTCGACGACTTCATCCGTACCACAGAAACACGGCACCGCGTGGCCGTCACCGCCCTGGTCGAGCGCATCCAGATGGCCGGCGACATCTACGAAGGTTTCTACGAGGGTTGGTACTGCGTGTCGTGCGAGGCATTCAAGCAGGAGAAAGACCTGGTCGACGGCCTCTGCCAGACGCACAAGCGCAAACCCGACTGGATTCGGGAGAAGAACCACTTCTTCCGACTGTCGAAGTACCAGCAGCCGCTCTTGCGCCACTTCGAGGCGCACCCCGGGTTCCTGGAGCCCGAGATCCGCCGCAACGAGATCGTCAACCTGATTGCGGGGGGCCTCGAAGACATCTCGATCAGCCGCGCCGGGCAGTCGTGGGGCATCCCGTTGCCGTCCGATCCGTCGAGCGTCGTCTACGTCTGGTTCGACGCGCTCATCAATTACATATCGGCGCTCGGATTTGGTGGCGACCACACCCTGTTTGACCGGTGGTGGCCGGCCGCGCTGCACGTGATCGGCAAGGACATCACGCGATTCCACTGCGTGATCTGGCCGGCCATGCTGATGAGTGCCGGCCTACCGCTGCCGCGCCAGGTGTTCGGGCACGGCTTCGTCTATTTCAAGGGCGAGAAGATGAGCAAGTCGATGGGGACGAGCATCGACCCACTGGAGGCGGCGTCGAAGTTCGGACCCGATCCGCTGCGCCTGTATCTGGTGCGCGAGTTCGCGTACGGCCAGGACGGCGACTTCTCGTGGGAGCGTTTCGAAGAGCGCTACAACGCCGACCTCGCCAACAACCTGGGCAACCTGGTGAGCCGCGTCGCCACGATGGCCGACAAGTACTGCGGCGGGGTGCTGCCCCTGCCAGGCGCACCGGCAGGCCGGCTGGCGCAGGTGGCCGAGTCGGCGGTCTCGACCTACCGCGCGGCCATGGACCGCTTCGCGCTTCAGGACGGCGTGAATGCCGCCTTCAGCCTGGTCGATGCGTCCAACCAGTTCATCGCGGAAACTGAGCCGTGGAAGCTGGCGAAAGATCCGGCCAATGCCGCTCGCGTCAGTCAGATGCTGTACGAAATGGCCGAGGCAGTCCGGATCGCTGCGATCCTGCTGCTGCCGGTCATGCCAGACTCCGCCGCCGATATCCTCCGCCGTGTCGGATCGCCGCCGCCGGCAGCCGGACATCGCCTCGACCAGGCGCGGTGGCACGGCGCAGGAGACCGCCGCGCGGTGAAGGGCGATCCCCTGTGGCCGCGTATCGGCGGCACGAAGTCCGGGTAGGGTTCTACACCAATCGTGAGAAGCGCCGGTTCGACCCGGGCACGTCGACGCCGTACAGGGCGTACGTGATGATGGTGACGACCAGCAACACCGGCCACGCCATCAGCGGCAGGGCCTGCGGTGCGGGCGCTGCCGATCCGGTGATCGCCGTGACCGCCGCGCCGCCCACCACAAAGGCGATCGCCAGCCACTGGTAGAGCCGCAGCCCGGCCACAGTCGCGGTTTGCGGCTCACCCCGGTAGTGTTCCTCGACGAACCGGCCAAGCCCGATCAGGATGAAGTAGGCGCCGGCGATGAAGGGGAGTGGCGCAGAGAGCAGCCACAACCTCAGCAGGATGCAGCCCGTGAGCAGTGTCCAGATGATCGAGTAGAGCGGAGCCGGGTGCAGCGGCACACCGCCGAGATCCGAGATCCGGATCACGCGCGATCGCGGGTGCCGGTAGCGGATGCCCCACAAGGCATCAATCGGCTTCCCGTGACAGCATCCCTGCACCAGGCACCGCAGGCGGCCAAACGCCTGGGTGAGGCAGCCGCCCACGGCCATGGCCGCCAGCAGCCGCCAGGCATCGTGACCGGTCAGGTGGGCGGCGATCGCCAGGACGCAGATGGCGACCACCGATCCGAAGTAGCCGTACGGACGCAGCAACCGCGGCGATCCCTCGATCACCTGTGCCCAGGCGGCCGCGCCCAGCTGGGATCCGTGCGTGAGCGCGATGATCCACCAGAGCTCGCCCGGACCAGCCAGCCAGATCGCCACACCGGCTCCGGCCGCTCCGCCCGCTGCGGCGTAGACGCCGTGGCTGAGCAAGCGGATGGGACCCACTTGCCGCTCGCCCCACGAGTTGGCGACGGCCTCGGTGAGGCGGCACATCCCGGCCCAGATACGGGACCCACGCGCGATGAGCACCCACGCCGCGAATCCTGCGACGACATCCAGCACCGCGTGCATGCCGGTGGTGAGGCAACTGGCCCCGACGGCAAGGCTCCACACGATGGCCAGCCATCTGGTGCGCGTCCATGTCTCGACGTAGAGTTCGGCGGCCAGGCAGGTCCACACTACATGAAAGGCCGGTAGTGAAGTCGCCTGCTGGTCCGTGTAGCGTTCCAGCAGCATCAGCGGCGTCCACAGCGACCCGTCAGACACAAGCACCGGCACCGGCTTGGCGGGCGCCACCAACGGCACGAGCAGGTAGAACAGCAGGATCGTGCCGGTCGCCCACAACCCTCGCACCGCAAATCGCCTCAGGTCTCGCTGTCGGCGGGCCGCCAGTGGCACCAGCGCCACAAACGGATACGTGAGCGCATAGATGGATTCGGTCCAAGGGACTACCGGAAGGCCGGCATCCCAGGGCAGCCACGTCGGTCGCGCGTCGAGCGGCACGCCGAGCCGGTTCACCGCCTCGTACAACACCAGCCAGGGCACCAGCACCAGCCCGTACACCGACACCCGGTGCCACACCGTCGGCGATGCGTCCACCTGACCTGGCAGGCGAAGCAAGGGTGCGGGAAGCGCACCAAAGCGCCGGCGCGTCACGTCACGTTCGTAGCCCATCACGAACGCCGTTGCCGAGAGCCCCAGCACCGGCGCCACGATCCACAAGCCCGCCGCCAGACGCGAGGCCAGCGCATAGCCGACCGACATCAGCACGGCGCCGACGTAAATCGGATCCGCCACCAGCGCGTACAAGCCGCGGGTGACAAGCGACGCCGGAGGAAACGGGCTCATCGCCAGCCCATGGCCGTGGACCCACAGCGCCCGCATGGCGAGAGCCATGATGAGCAGTCCCAGGCCGGCCACCGTGACGCCGGGCCACAGACCGCCATAGGCCGGCAGGACCAGGATGCGATCGAGCCGGTGCATCCAGGCACCAACCAGCAGCGGCAGCACCAGGATGAAGAGCGCCGCATAGGCGGCGACACCCCACCACGTTCGCGCGGGCGGCGGCATTCGCGTCCCGCGGTCGTCGTTCGTCATGGGAACCTCACGTATTCGTGGATGGCCCACCCGGTGAGTACCGAATCGCTCGTGTCGGTGGTGCCCGTGCTTTTCAGCTTACAGTCACGCACCGCCAACCACGCCTTCGGGAGGAGACGCGCCAGGGGCTTCAGCGGTTCGACCAGATCGCTCAGGCTTCGCTCATGCAGGCGGTGGTGTTCCGAGAGTGTCAACGTCAGGGCGTCGGTCGTCACGCCTTCGTCGGTGACCGACGAACCGGTCTGGCGCAAGCCGTCCACGAACACTTCCGTCAGCGGATGTGGACCGCGCCAGTCAATCCACACGATGGACCTGCTGGCGTCCTCACAGATCCAGCGTCCCCAGCGCAGCTCTTCGATCGGTAGACGCCAGGGGAGCACGTTGGTGGTGAGGCACTCGGCGTAGCCTGTGCCCTCGATCGAGGCGTGGCCGGGCACCGAACAGGTGACCCTGGCCGAGGCGGCTTCGCATCGCCAGTCGACCGTGCCGTCGCGACTCTCGAACAGACGAACGCCGAACGGATCGATGTGCGCATCCATCTTCACATCGCATCCGAGCCCCTCGCCATGCCAGATCACCTGCCGGCCGTGGCGGCTTGGTGGCGGTGCGTCCGCGAAACTGGATCGGGAGATTGGTTCGGCGCCCGGTTCGTGGATGGTGAGGCTGTGGATCGAGAAGGCAAATCCCCGCCAGGCGATCCGCGACCAGTACACGATCGCGGACCGGCCCCGGGTGTCGACGCAGTCGACGTACCACTTCGTCAGTGTGAACACGGCGTATCGGCGGTGCCAGTCCTGGATTCCCGCTTTCTTGGGCCGCCATAGCCGAAGGCGAAGGCGCCCGCGGGAATGACGAAGAGCGAGGGGGAATGACGGGGTGGCAGTGCCTCGCCTGGCGCCTAGCGTCTAGCGCCTAACCCGTGGTCGCTGTCTTCACGACGCCAATCCCGGGTCTATCGGTCAGCGTCACCTTTCCATCGATCACCTTCGTGCCGTCAAAGAGGTCGTTCGAGATGAGCAGGGCGCCGTCGAGATCCGCCCAATCAACCATCGGCGACAAGTGCGATGCGGCCGAGATGCCGCACGACGTTTCGGTCATGCAGCCGAGCATCACCTTCATGCCAAGGCCACGAGCCAGGTGCAGCATCTTCTGAGCCTCGCGCATGCCGGTGGATTTCATCAGTTTGATGTTGATGCCCGAGTAGACGCCCTGCGCCTTGTGGACGTCGGCCAGGCGCTGCACGCCTTCGTCGCCGATGATCGGAATTGGGCTCCGTTCGGTGATCCACGCCAGGTCGTCGACGCGCTCCTTGGGCAGCGGCTGCTCCACGTAGAGGAATCCACGCTCCTTCAACCACACGATCGTGTCGAGCGCCTGCTGGCGGTCGGTCCACCCCTGGTTGGCGTCGCCGGTCATCGGCACATGGGAGACCGTTCGGATGGCTTCGACCATGGCCCGGTCGGTGTCGCGCCCGAGCTTGATCTTCAACACCTTGTACTCGGCGGCCTCCTTCGTCTTCTGAATCACCACCTCCGGCGTGTCGATGCCAATCGTGAAACTGGTGTGGGGCGCCAGCGTGCGGTCGTACCCCCAGATGTTGTACCAAGGCTGCTTCAGCAACTTGCCCACCAAATCGTGCAGCGCGATGTCGACCGACGCCTTGGCGGCCGGATTACCTGGTGCGATGCCGTCGACGACCTCCAACATCGACTCCAGCTCGAACGGGTTCGAAAAGCGGCTCAGGTCGACCTTGGAAAGAAAGGTCATGGCCGTATCGTGCGATTCGCCCAGATACGGCGGCATCGACGCCTCGCCGTAGCCGACCAGGCCGTCGAACTCTATTTCGGTCAACACCACGGGTGTCGTCTTGCGCGAGTTGACGGCCACCGTGAAGACGTGGCGCAGTTGAAGGGTGTACGGCCTGAACTTCAGCGTCAGCCTGGGGCGGCCACCCGATGTCCGCCCGCCAGGCGCCTGGAACCACGGGCCCGCCGGAATCAGCATCGAACTGGCGGCGAGCGATGAGTGACGAAGAAAGTCGCGACGCGTCTGTGCCATAACCACCTTGCTGTTACGCCTTCAAGTCCATCCGTCCGCTCAGGTACGAGTCGTACGCCGCGAGAGCCATCTACCGGAACGTCAGCGGCGCTTTTTGCCCGTCGGGAATCAGTGTCAGGAACTTCAGGGGGCCGCGGATCCGGGCGAAATCCTCCTTGGCCTTCTGGAGCACGGCCGGCGACTGATACAGGTCGATCGCTGTGCCGGCCAATGCCTTGGCGGCCACGATCATGCCTTTCTCGCCAATGCTCATGCCTGTGCAGGCCACAATCTGCCAGCTATGACCCGGCGATCCAAACGCCTGCGTGGCAACGGTGAGCTGGCCAACGGGCACGGTCCACGAGATGTCCCCGACGTCGGTCGACGCCACGCCCTGGGACGGGACTGTGGGTAGCGGATCCACGGTTTCAGACAGCGCAACCTCGAAGCTTCGGCCCAGCGGTTCCTGCGTCTTGCGCGCGAAGGCCTTTTCCTCCGCCGTGAACGCCGGCGGCCCAACCAGTTCGAGGTTGCGCTGGATCACCTCGGACAACGTCCGGTTCGGCAAGACCTCGTGCATGTCGGCATCCACCTGGATCGCCGCAAGCGTGGTGCGCGTCATCATGGCCGCGCCCTTCGCGATCTCGGTGACCCATTGGTAGTACTGCTCGGCGTCGGTGTGCTTGTTTGCCCGGATGTAGTACCAGACCTCGGCCAGCGGCGGCACGACGTTGGGCTGGCCGCCGCCGTTGGTGATCACGTAGTGAATCCGCGCGTCTTCCTTGATGTGCTCGCGCATGAAGTTGACACCGGTGTCCATCAGTTCCACCGCGTCCAGTGCGCTTCGGCCTTCGTGGGGCGATGCCGACGCGTGGGCCGCAAGTCCCGTGAAACGGAACTTCACCGAGACGTTCGCCTTCGTGTAGCCGTACGATGTGGCGGTCCGGTCGCTGGAATGCCACGCCAGGATAGCATCGGCATCCTTGAACAACCCGTCGCGCAGCATGTAGGTCTTGCCAATCCCTGTTTCTTCCGCCGGCGTGCCGTAGAGACGAATGGTGCCAGCCGCGGCCCGGGCAGCTAGCGCCTGCTTCACGGCGATGGCCGCTCCGGTGCTGGCGGTGCCGAACACGCTATGGCCGCACCCGTGCCCGGCCGCCGTGTTCGGGCGCTCCTTCCGTTCAGGCACGGCCTCCTGTGACAGACCCGGCAGCGCGTCGTACTCGGCCAGGATGCCGATGATCGGCCGTCCGCTCCCGTACGTCGCCACGAAGGCGGTGGGCATGCCGGCCACACCTTCCTGCACATCGAATCCGTTGGCTTTCAACAGCGTGATCAGCTCGCGCGACGACCGGACTTCCTGAAGCCCCACCTCGGCATATGTCCAGATGTTCTTGTTGACGGTCTTGAGCGTGCCAGCGTTCGCGTCGACCCACGCGAGCGCCGTGGCTCTGGCCGACCCGTCCATCTGGATCGGGGCTTCAGCGACGTCCGGCAACGCCGGGCGCGTCCTCGCCGGCCTCGGTTGGCCGGAGAGTGGCACCGCCAGGGCAACAGCCACACAGACAACCACAACGCGGGAGCGGATTTGATTCACGGGAACGGTCCTTTCTGCATCGGCCGCGACTAAGTGCCCCGATTCCGAAGTACGACCACGTATTCCGGGCGGGGCATCCCGCCTCGCGGCGTTGCTCCTTCCTCGCATATTCCCGATATGCTCGGTCGTCGCGCCTTGCGATCCGGGCGCCGCGCTCCGGACTATCGTTGCCGTATTTCGGAATCGGGGCACTAAACCTTCTGGCTCGAAACGCCACACAGTATACGCGCTACCGGGGCCGTGCCGGAACCTGATTAGCCGTGTGCACTCCGGATAGCCGGGTTCGCGGTGGCATACAACTCGTCGGGCGTGAACGGCTGGGATGGCTGTTCACGATCTTGAACACTATGCGGGGCGAAAAACCGCGTGTTCTGCAGAATTGCTGTCGACTTCACGCTGGAGCGGCGGGATAGAGTCGCCCCACGCGCGGATCTGCTCTGGCGAGGCCGCAACACCACGGCTGAGCGGAGAAGCGCAGCGACCGCCTGCACAGGTCAGAACCCCGGCAGCCGTCTCACGGCCTTCGCCTGCACGAGTCCGTCGAACTACTTGTCCCTGTTGGATGGCAAAGCGGCTGACCAGCACTGAACGGTTTGCGGACGCGAACAACTCTCCACTGGCGATCTTAGGCCGGGCGGGTCGCCGCATGTGGCGCCACGAAGCGCGTCACGAAACGGACCTGCTCCACGATCTGGATCTGCTTGACAAGGAACGGGTCGAGGCCGAATCGAACGTAGCCTTCCTTGATGGCGTCATCGTAGGTACTGTACGTGTCGACCACGTCCTCGCCGTGAATCAGCACGTACTTCCCTTCAGCTTCCCGCAGCTCCGGCAGTTTGCGTTGGTAAGTCGGGAGTTCTCTCTCGAGCGCCATACTTCCCCTCCCCACAGCATCGTACATCTGTCGCCTTCAGGCCAGTGAACACGCCGACCGCCATCACCCCGCCTCGTCATGCTCCAAGACATGGGATCCAGTTTGGCGCAGGATGCGCTGGCAAAGGGTCTGTAACCAGTCACTTGCGGCGAGTGTCACAGCTCGCTGTCACAGCATGTCACAGCGTCACGTCATAGCTTGTCATAGCTCGGGTCCGTTCGCCGGGTGTTCCCAAGCAGGTAGCGCTTCGTCGGATCCGTCGTGCTCGTAGCTTCCTCGACGAGCACGCCCTTCTGGATCATCGTCCTCAAGTCCCGTTGCAGCGACCGCCGATTCGTCCCCGGGTACAGGTTCTGGAATTCTTGGATGGTCAGACTCCCCCGTTCCAGCACGAACCCGAAGGCCGCCGCCTGGCGCTCCGAGAGCCTGTGTTCTTCAGCCAGCACGTCGCGGCGGATGACCTGTTCGCCGCGCGCCTTGACCTCGGTCAACTGCGTGGCCAACCCGTGCACGAAATACTCGAGCCAAGCCGTCATATCCAGCCCGTTGGCGCGGACACTTCGGATGGCTTCATAGAAGGCGGGCCGATCGCGATCGTAGAACTCGCTGATGGTGAACAGCCGCTTGAAGTCGTATCCCGCCCGGTAGAGGCACAGCGTCGACAGAAGTCTTGACGTTCGGCCGTTGCCATCCAGGAAGGGGTGGATGTGGACCAACTGAAACTGCGCGATCCCGCTGACGATGACGGGGTGCGCGCCGCCGTGGTTGTTCAGCCACTGCACCATCTCGGCCATGAGCACTGGGACGTCGTACGCGGCCGGTGGCGTATACACGGTCTCGCCCGTTGCGGAATTGACGACCAGGTTCTGGATCCGGCGGTACTCACCGGGGGCCGCCGAACCGCCCCGCACGCCGGTGACGAGGCGTTTGTGAATCTCCCGCACCACTCCCTCGGTCATGGGGCCACCGTCGGCAACGTATTCCGACACGAAGTCGAATGCCAACCGGTAGTTGAGCAGCTCCCGCACGTCATCCGGGTCGGTCTCTGGCACCTCCTTGCCGTCAAGGAGCCCTTCGGACTGCGCGACCGTCAGCCGCGTGCCTTCGATGTGCGTCGTGTGATGGGCCTCGAGCACGAATGCCCGTCGAGCCATGTCGCGTACCCAGGATTCGGACAGCGTCGCCGCTTCCAGGAATCCCCGGGCCCGTTCGATCCGAGTCAGCTCGGCGGCGATTCGATTCGTGATGGTGAATACGGGTGCAAAGCCCATGGTTCCCCCGGTGGCGTCACGCGTGAGCATGCCGCAATCTCCGGCCTCTCGCAAGCGATGTCGATGTCAACGATACCGATGGCAAGCCGGGATGGCGTGGCGCACGCAAACGCAAGCGCGAATCCATCGGGTCCGGAGATACGTCTGTCTGATGTGGTGTAGCCTTGCGCCAGGGACACGCCGCTCTCGTCCAGCCCAAGCACTTTCAGCCCGAGATTCATGAGTTCCTGTCCGCGCCAGGACTTCAACTCACTCACGTAAAGTAGGTCTGGTACTGCGACGCCAAAGGGCAATTGGAACAGGGCCTCGAGCAGGCCTCCTCGATCGAGATCGATCAGTACCGAAGTATCAGACACCAGAAGGTTCGGCATCTGACGACTCTTCCGGCGGACTGTCGAGCATCTCTATCAACTGCCAGGTGGACACCCCAAGCAATTCGGCGGCGCGCGACTCTCCGATCACGTTCTCGGCAAGAGCGCGCATCACCAGCCGTTCATACCGGACCGGCTTCTCCGCCGTCAGTGGATTCGGTTCCAGTCTCCGCCAGTTCTTCTTGCCGAAGAGTCGGAAGATCGACTTGAAGAGCGCCTCGCTGATGATTCCGAGATCGCGGCACCGATACGCCACCGCCTGCGCGCTGACACCGAATAGCACTTTCAGCCGGAACAGTTCACGCACTGGCAGCGCGTGCCGCCGGGCACCAATCTCCCGAACGACCGTTGGAGCAGGCATCAGAAGCGCGCTGGCGAACCGGTGACACAGCTTTTCGCCCTCTTTGCCTTCGGGAACCCTCAGCAGCAGATGCCCAAGCTCGTGTGCCAGGGTGAACCGCTGGCGTTCGCCGGGATGCTTCGCGTTTACGACGACGGTTCGAATCGACTGCTTGCTCCCGGTCGTCACCTCCGCGTGCAGACCCGACACGTCTTCGGGCAGGTCGAGCACCTGGACCTTGATCTGGTGTTCCTCGAGCAGCGCGCAGAGGTCCGGGATTGGATCAACCCCGAGATCCCACCGCTGACGCAGGTCCGACGATGCCTGGTCGCCGTGTTCAGCAGTCGTCACAGGTCTGGGGAATCCCTTTGGGGGCGCCCAAGTTCCGTTAATGGCCAGGAGTTCCTCAACCTCCCGGTACCGTTCGACGGAGTCGAGTACGCGTGCCCGCACAGAAGCCTCTTCCTTCGCGCTCGTCAGGGCCTTCTTTCGAAACTCAATCTGGGCGACGCGCAGGTCGCTCTGTTTCAGCAGGTAGTCCGGAGCCACACCGAGGGCTTGAGCGAGCGCAATGAGCACCGTGGACGATGGCATCATCTCGTCTCGCTCGTACTTTCCAATCGCCTGAGCCGTGACGAGGCTGTGCAAACGGGCTTCGAGCTCCCGCAGCGACAGCCCCGCCGCCGCCCTCGCCAGTTTCAGGCGTGAACCAATCATGTCGCCCTCCGGTTTACACTTTACGACACTTATTGATAAAATGTAAACTACACAGTGCGGGCTGACCGCACTTGTGAAGAACGAGGGCAGCCGGTACCTGGCGCGTTCGGGGTTGGTTGTCCTCTGCGGCGAGGAAGCACGGATGCAACCGTGTTTCCTCGGAGCGACATCGTCATTTCGCCCTTTGCCGACAGAAGCTCGAGAATCCACTCGACGTCTTTACCGAACCCTTAACCGAACTCCTTACCGAACCCCTGAAAACAATCCGCCGGACGGTTGCCGTGAACAGGCAGCCCCGCGGTCGTCCGCAAACGCGATGTCCGGCCACTGCTCCAACGCCCTTTTGGTCCCGGATCCAAGCCCGTGATACGGCAAGAGCTTCCTGGCGACTGTGGTCGCGCCCAGCGGTGGGGAACTTGATACGAGTCGGGGTCCAGGTTCTGGATTCCCGCCTTCGCGGGAATGACGAAAGGAGAACGGGAATGACGAAGCGAGAGCGGAAATGACGGGATGGCGGAGCCTCTCCCGTCGCCGATCGCCCTCGGGCCGCCGAAGTTGTAGGCGCCTGCGCCCTTGGGCCGCCGTAGCCAAAGGCGCCCGCACGAGGGCTCGGCAGTTCGGTGCCGTGCTTCGCTAGGAAGTCTCTAATGGTTCGCCTGCGGGTATCACGGGCACCGAATCGGCATCATGCGGGTCTGCGTGTGGTCCCTTGATGCCGTGTTTGCGCATCAGCATCTGGAAGTTGGGACGCTGGAATCCCGACTTCGGCTGCGGCGTGTGTGACGTTCCAGCGGTTACGCTGCAACGCCTCGAGCACGAACTCGCGCTCGAGGTCGGCCACCGCCTGTTCGCGCAGGCGTCTTTTCATGGCCAGGAAATCCCGGTTCGTACGGGGAATGATCAAATCGGCCGGCAGCGTCTGTCTCGTGATGGTACGCCGCAGATGCCGGGGTTCAATCACATCACGGTCGCACGCAATCGCGGCCCGCTCCGCGGTGGCGTCCAGCTGCCGGACATTGCCGGGCCAGTCGAACTGTTCGAGCAGATGCAGGGCATCTTCGGATAGACGTTCAATGTGTTTGCCGGTGCGTTCGCGGGCGCGCGCCAGCAGGTGGCAGGCCAGCAGCGGGATGTCTTTGCGGCGCTCGCGCAGTGGAGGCAGGTAGATGGGAAACACATACAGCCGGTAGTAGAGGTCCTCGCGAAACGTGCCTTCCCGCACCATGCGCTCCAGGTCGCGGTTGGTGGCAAACACCAGCCCCACGTCCACGTGCCGGGTGTCGGTGCCACCCACGGGCACGAACTCCCGCTCCTGGATGAAACGCAGCAGCTTGGATTGCACCTCCACGTCCACGTTGCAGATCTCGTCCAGGAACACGGTGCCCCGGTTGGCCGATTCGAAGATGCCCCGCTTGTCGACCACCGCTCCGGTGAACGAGCCCTTCACGTGGCCGAACAGTTCGCTTTCCAGCAGGTTCACCGATAGGGTGCCGCAGTCGACGGCGAAAAACCGTTCGTGCCGCCGCGGACTCAGCGTGTGGATGGCGCGCGCCACCAGTTCCTTGCCGCCCATCTCGGCCATCTTGAGGTCGGTCACGACCAGATCGAAGGGTTCCTGTTCCAGCGACTGCAGGGCCTGGTGGCCGGTGGTGACCGTGCGGACGTGATGCCCCTGGCGCGCCAGGATTTTCTCGCAGCTTCGGCCGACCGACACGTCGTCGTCCACCACCAGCACACGCGGCGCGTCGGCCCTAGTCATCGTCGACCGCTCCCCCGATGCACCGGCGAACGCGCAGTCGCCACCGCGTGGCGTTCATGTCACCACTCCCAGAGTAGATCGGGAGTGGTTGGGTCTGGTCATCCGGTCCAACTCCTCGCGGACGACGGCGACGGCACGGGGAACGGCGGCTCGAACCGCGCCGGTGAGGCCCTCGGCCACCGATTCCATGTCCAACACTTCGATGGCTACGATGTGAATGCGGTCGGGAAGAGGCACGCCGCTTTGCCGCCCCAGCTTCACTACTGTCGGCAGGCCGACTGCGTGAGGCGACGGCCCGGCATCCGTGCCAAGGGCCTCGAAGGGAAACGACAGCACCGTTCCGGGCCGGTGGACGCCCGTGTGGATGGCATCCACGACAAGGGCCTGTTGGTACCCGGTCAGTTCGTCGAGCAGATAGAAGCCCGACACCGGGCTGCGCCTGATCACCACTCCCGCCGGCATGTCACCCACCGTCTCGATCGCCGACGCCACCTCCCACGCCACGCCGTCGTCGCGCAGGAGATCGTTGCCCAGACACAACAGAAGCGTACGAGCCTGATTGACGCCAGCCACGTGTCCGGCCTTCTTCCGAATCCCGAATCCCTGACCCCTAATCGCGAGTACGTCGTTCGACGGTCTGGACGACGTCGCCGCGTGCGTTCCTGATGACAGCCCGCAACGGCATCTCGCCGGGCAGCGAATGAGTGGCGCAGCCAAAGCAGGGATCGTAGGCGCGGAAGGCCATCTCGATCTGATTCAGCAGGCCCTGGTCAACCTTGCCGGCGTGGATGACGCCGCGCGCGGCCTTGTCGATCGACATTTGGATCGGCGCCGCGTTGTGCACCGTTGCCACAATCAGGTTCACCATCGTCAGGATGCCCTTCGGGTCGGTGGCGTAGTGATGGATCAGCGTGCCGCGCGGCGCTTCGACGACGCCAACGCCCTCGGTAGGCGGCTGCTCGGGCAGCCGGCGGACGACCGGGCTTAGGATCTCGGGGTCGTTCGCGATCCGTTCGACCGTTTCTGCGGCCTGCAACGCTTCGATCAGCCGTGCCCAGTGAGTCGCCAGGGTGGCGTGTACGGGTTTGCCGCCAAGGGTGGCGTACATCTGCTCGTAGTGTTCCTGCGCGCGAGGGGTGGCCATGCCGTCCGCCACGTTGAGCCTCGCCAGCGGCGCAACCCGATAGAGACCGCTGCCGGCGCCGTCCACGAAGCCCTTCCACCCGATCTGTTTGAGGAACGGGAACTTGATGTACGACCACGGTTCGACGTGTTCGGCAATGTAGGTCAAGTACTCCTGCGGCTCGAACTGATAGAGACGCTTGCCGTCCGGGTCGATCACCCGAAGCTGGCCCCGGTAGAAGTTGACCTTCCCGTCGCCGTCAACCGTACCCATGTAGTTGGTGCGGTGGGTGTAGTGATCCGCGAGAATCGTGTCCACGTACGCCTGGTTTTTCAGGACGATGTCCGCGAAGGCCTGCAGCGAGAACAGCGCGAAGTCCACGAAGCCGGGTGCCGCCTGGCGCAGTTGCTCGACCAGTCCAGTCGACATCGGCTTGCTCACACCGCCCGGCAGGCCAAACACCGGATGAATGGCCTTGCCGGCCATCTCCGCCATGAAGGCGCGGGCCTGCTTGCGAGCGGCGATCACCTTGCCGCCGATCTCGAGTCCGACCTTGGCGATGACGCCGACCACGTTACGTTCAGCGGCCGGAGCGTTGGGGCCCACGATGAAGTCGGGTCCGCCCAGGAAGTAGAAATGGAGCGTGTGATCTTCGAACGTAAACAGGTTGTAGAACAACTCGCGAATCTTGTGGGCCGCCGGTGGCGGTTCGACGTGGTACAGCGCGTCCAGGGCGCGCGCGGACGCCATGTGGTGGGCCGTCGGGCACACCCCGCAGATGCGCTGGGTGATGCGCGGCATCTCCTCGGCCGCGCGGCCCAGGCAGAACCGCTCGAAGCCGCGCAGCTCCGGGATCTGCATGTACGCCTTGGACACCTCGCCCTGGTCGTCGAGAAAAATCTCGATCTTGCCGTGGCCTTCCAGACGCGTGATCGGGTCGATGGTCATACGCTGTGTCATGCCGGTGCTCCAGGGTTGCGCCGATGGAGGAGGGATGTCGGCAGCGAGAATCGGTAGAACGTGCCCGTTGGATCCGGAATCTGATCGAGCAGCTTCTCGATGCCCGCCTCGTCTTTCGGCGCCAGGATGGACGCGAACGCCGACAGGAACTTGGCGCCCTGATCGAACACGCCGTCCATCGGTCCAAAGCAGCCGCGGCAGGGCATGTACCCCTCGATGCACCGGTTCCCGCAGCCGGAACGGGTGGCCGGGCCCATGCAGACAAAGCCTTGAGCCAGGAAGCACAACTCGGGGTCGGCCAGGTGCGTCGCGGGCCTCTTGATCTCGCTGATCTCGATCTTGTCGGGTTTGCTGTCTTTACGCGGGCAGTCGTCGCAGCACGCCTTGTTCGGGCTCAGCACCGCGCCCTTCGGCGGCAGTTGGCCCGTGAGGATGGCGGTGATCGCCGACCAGATCAGATCGGGCGGCGGCGCGCACCCCGGCAGGTAGTAGTCGACATCAATCACCTGGTCGAGCGATTTCACCGTGTCCCAGAACTGCGGCAGGTGCAGTTCGTGCCCGTTGATGCGCGTCAGCGTCTGCGGGGCCGACAGAGCCGGATTGTCCAGCGACGGGACGTCGCGATAGCAGGTGTCGAACACTTCCTGCTTCGTGTTCAGGTTGGCCAGACCCGGAATGCCCCCCAGGTGCGCGCACGCGCCGAACGCCACCACCATCTGCGCCTTTCGCCGGAGCAGGTGGACCCACTCCTCCTGCTCGGACATCCGGACGGCGCCATTGATGAACGCCACCGCGATCGAGCCATCGTCCATGGCTTCGATGTCGTGCTTCTTGAAGTCCATGGCCACCGGCCAGAGGACAATCTCGACGGCCTCGACCACCGTGAGGATCTTCTCCTCCAGATCGATCACGGCCTCCTCGCACCCACCGCAGGAGGCACACCAGTAGAATGCGACCTTCGGCTTCTGCGCCATCGTCAGCTCCTTACCTGCTGGAAGGGTCCGAGGGTCCGGAGTTGGGCCGTCATCTCGTCGACGACGTGCTGTACCCGATCGCCCTCGCTGGCCGAGATCCATTCGAGGCGGACCCGCTCATCCTCGACACCCAGCTGGGTCAGCACCCGCTTCAAGAGGCGAAACCGTCGCAGCGCCGTGTAGTTGCCTTCCTGGTAGTGACAGTCGCCTGGATGACACCCGCCGACCAGCACGCCGTCGGCGCCTTCCTGAAGGGCCTTCAAGACGAATTGCGGGTCGACGCGGCCCGAGCACATGACGCGCACGACCGGCGCGTTGGGCTCGTACGCCATGCGGGCGGTGCCCGCCAGATCGGAGGCGGTGTAGGTGCACCAGTTGCAGAAGAACGCGACGATACGTGGTTCGAATGTGGCAGTGGCCATGGCCTTCTCCTAGGACACCAGCACGCCTTCGATCTCGGCCATGATCTGGGCATCGGTGAAGTGATGCTGCTGGGCGACAAGCGACGGACAGGCGGCCACGCACGTGCCGCAGCCTTTGCAGAGCGCCTCGTTCAGTTGCGACACCTTCTTGTCCTTGTTGAACTGGATCGCGCTGAAGGGACACAGCGGTACGCACACCTGGCAGCCGGAGCACCGTTCTTCGTCGATCCAGGCGGTGTAGGCTTCGAGTTCCACATGGCCCTTGTCAATCAGGGCCATCGCTTCGGCGGCGGCCGCGCCGGCTTGAGCCACCGTGTCCGGAATGTCTTTCGGGCCTTGCGCGCAGCCGGCGATGAACACACCGTCGGTAAACGTCGATACCGGCGCCAGCTTCGGGTGCCGTTCGAGGAACCAGCCGTCGCTCGAACATGAGATGTTGAACAACCGGCGCACCTCGGCGGCATCCTCGCGAGCCTCGAGGCCTGTTGAGAGGATGACCATGTCGACCGGGATGCGCCGCACAAACCCGGCCAGCGTGTCCTCGACGCGGATCACCAGCTTGCCCTGCTCGAGCGGCGTCACGGCCCAATCGGAGACTTCGGCCACGCGGCCCCGGATGAACTCGCAGCCTTCTTCGAGCAGGTGGTTGTAGAACTCCTCGTAGCCCTTCCCGGCGGCGCGCATGTCGATGTAGAAGTTGTAGATTTTCGCATCGCTGCGTTCGTGCACGAGATGCGCAAGCTTGAGGGAGTACATACAGCACACCCGCGAGCAGTACTCGTGGGTGTTCTTGTCGCGCGACCCGACACAGTGGATGATGCCAACAGCCTTCGGCTTCGACCCGTCCTTCAACAGCGCTTGGCCGTTGGTCGGACCAGACGCGTTCACCATGTGCTCGACCTGGAGCGCGGTGAACACGTTGGGATACCGCCCGTAGCCGTACTGCGGAACCTTGTTCGCATCGACCGGCTGGAACCCGGTGGCGACGATGATCGAGCCCACCTGGATTTCCTCGTGGCGATCCTGCTGGCCATGGTCGATGGCCTTGGGCTCGCACACACTCGCGCAGACCCGGCAGCCGTCGGTCTTGAAGTGGATGCACGAGTCGTGGTCGATGACCGGCTGGTGCGGCACCGCCTGCATGGTCGGAATGTAGATGGGCGTCATCGGCCCGAGCGGCAATTCCCCTCGGACCAGCTCGGCCTCGTCGTCGATCGTGATGCAGCCGGTGGGGCAGACCTGCGCGCACGCCGTGCAGGCGATGCACGCGTCGGACGGCTCGTCGTACGGCGTGCCGACATAGCGCGTGGTGCCCCGGTTGAAGAACCCGAGCACGTTGGCGCCGACGACATCCGAGCAGACGCGCACGCACAGGCCGCAGAGGATGCAGGTGTCGTCGCCGCGGCCGAAGCGCGGCTCGGTGATGCCGTATTCGGCCGCCAGCGCGTTCAGGATCGGGACGTGACCGCACCGGGACAGGAACCACTCGAGGATCATCTTCCGGTTCCGGCGGACGCGAGGCGTATCGGTGAGGACCTCGATCCCGTTGGTCGCCGGGTAGTTGCACGCGGTCACCAAGCGGACGCGGTTCCGCATGTGCACTTCGACGATACAAATCCGGCAGACCCCGTACGCCTCGACCAGCGGGTGGTGGCACAGCGTCGGGATCTTGACACCGATGCGGTCAGCGATGGCGAGCAGGGGAGTCCGGTCTTCGGCCTCGACCTCGATGCCGTTGATGGTCAGGTTGATGGTGTTCATCGCGCCACCTCCGCCGCGACCGGATCGGTCGCATGGACTGGCCTGGTGATAATCGCGTCACGCGTGCAAACCTCCACGCAGGCCCCGCACTTGATGCACTTGACGCGGTCGAGCTCGTGCAGCGCCTTCACGTCGCCGGTGAGGGCATCCACTGAACATGCCTTGACGCACGCGTGACAGCCGTCGCAGGTCGCCGGGTCGATGGCGTACTCGATGAGATCCCGGCATGCGCCGGCCGGGCAGACGTGATGGTGGATGTGTGCGTCGTACTCGTCGGGGAAGTACCGGAGCGTGGAGAGGACCGGATTCGGTGCCGACGTGCCGAGCGCGCACAGGCAGCAGTCCTGCATCACGTCTCCGATCTCTCTCAGCAACCCGATGTCCTCCGATTGCCCCTGGCCCTTGGTGATCCGGGTCAGGATGTCCATGCTGCTCCGAAGGCCTTCGCGGCACGGCACGCACTTCCCACACGACTCGTCGGTGAGGAAGTCGAGGAAGAACCGTGCGGCCTCGACCATGCACGTGCGCTCGTCGGCGACGACCATCCCACCCGAGCCCATCATCGTGCCGGCCTCGGTCAGGCTGTCGAAGTCCACGGGCAGATCGAGACAACTGCCGGGGAGGAACCCGCCAGATGGTCCGCCGGTCTGAACGGCCTTGAACTGACGGTTCTTCGGGATACCGCCGCCGATCTCGAAGACGATTTCGCGCAGCGAGATCCCCATCGGTACCTCGATGAGGCCGGTGTTGTTCACAGTGCCCGACAGCGAGAACACCTTTGTGCCGCTGCTGCCGTTCCACGGGTTCTCGCTCACGTCACCGGTGCCCATGGCCGCGAACCAGTCCGCGCCGCGGCGGATGATCAGCGGCACGTTGGCCCAGGTCTCCACGTTGTTGAGATTGCTCGGGCGATCCTGGTAGCCGTGCTCGACGGTGTGGATGTACTTCGCCCGCGGCTCGCCGACCTTGCCCTCGAGCGAGGCCATCAAGGCCGTGGACTCGCCGCACACGAAGGCGCCTGCACCCTGGACCACCGTCACGTCGAAGTCGAACGTCGTGCCCAGGATGTCCGTGCCCAGCAGGCCGAAGTCGCGGGCCTGATCGATGGCGTGCGCCAGACGCGCGCGTGCGAGCGGGTACTCCTGGCGCACGTAGACGAACCCCTCGCGGGCGCCGATGGCCCGGCCGCCGATCGCCATGCCTTCCAGGACGGCGTGGGGATCGCATTCGATGATGCTGCGATCCATGAACGCCCCGGGATCGCCTTCGTCCGCGTTGCAGATCACCACCGGCTCGACGTTGCGGTGGAGCCCCGCCTGACGGCAGGTCGCCCATTTGATCCCGGCCGGAAACCCACCGCCCCCGCGGCCGCGGAGGCCGGAGCGCTTGATTTCCTGGATGATCTGATCGGCCGTCAAGTCCGTGATGGCCTTCGCCAGGGCCTGGTACCCGTCCGCAGCGATGTAGTCCTCGATCTTCTCGGGATCGATCAGCCCCCGATTGCGCAGCACGACGAGCTTCTGCTTGGTGAAGAACGGGATGTCGTTCAGCGCTGGCACCGGCGCCTGCTCGGTCGGCGGGGTGTAGAGCAGCTTCCTGAGCGGCCGGCCTTTCAGGAAATGCTCGGTCACCAGCTGCGGGACGTCCCCGAGCGAGACGGCGTGATACAGGATTCCTTCCGGCTGAACGATGACGATTGGGCCCTGGGCGCAGAAGCCCTGGCACCCGGTGCGGACCACCTGCACTTCGTCATCAAGGTGCTGCCTGGCGAGCTCGGTTTCCAGCGCCTTGCCCAACTCGTACGAGCGGCTGGAGACACATCCCGTCCCGGCGCAAATCAGACAATGCGTACGATACGCCATGTCGTCGGCCCTCCTTGTGGCCTGCTAGCCCGTGGTTTCAGAGCCGCGGCCCAAGGCGTATTCGGGCACCACGGTGCCGCCGACCACGTGCCGCGTGAGAATGTCCGCGATCTTCTCCGGGGTGAGATCGACGTACTTCACGGGGGGCTCGCCGATGATTTCCACGGTTGCCATGGGTTCGTGACTGCACAGCCCAGCGCAGCTGGACGTCGTCACCAGGACGTCGCTCAACTGCTGCGCTTCGATCCCGTGCAGGAGCGCCGTCATCACCTCGCGTGCACCGGCCGCGATGCCGCACGTGCCCATGTGCACCGTCACGCGGGCGCGGCCGACGCCGGCCCTGGCCGAGATGGTTTGCCGGGCACTGTCCTTGATCCGCTTCAGGTCGTCGATGGTGATTCGGGGCATGAGCCCTCCTCGGCCGTCAATGGCTGTACTTCTTGACGAGCCTGGGCAGCTTCGCCTGGTTGATTTTGCCGTGCACGTCCTGGTTCACCGTCACCACGGGGGCCAGCCCGCAGCAACCGGGGCAGTTGATGGTATGCAGGCTGTACTGCCCGTCCTGCGTCGTGGCTCCCTTCTTGACGCCAAGCTCGCGCTCGAGCGCCTCGACCAGCTTCGTCGCGCCGAGCACATGGCAGGCGGTGCCGGTGCACACCGAGATCTGGTACTTGCCGACGGGCTTCAGGCTGAACCCGCGGTAGAAGGTTGCAATCCCCAGCACGACGCGTGCCGGCACCCCGACGCGTGCGGCCACGCGCTCGATCAGGGCGCGCGGAAGGTACCGGAACTCTTCCTGACATTCCAGTAGCATCGCGATCAAACGCTCCTGTCGACGGCCGTGCTCGTCGACGATGGCATCTACTCTGGCTAGGTCAACCATGCCCGTTCTCCTCAACATCGCGCGTCGGCAGCGAACGGCCGGCGCGAGCTTACAGTTCTCTCCGTTCCACCTGGGAGCTGCGCAGCGATGCTTCGCCTGCCCGAATCGTGTTTCTCAACTGCCGGAGCCCGTTCGGGGTGCAGAACGAGGCCCCGGGGAGCGCCTCCGCCAGAGCCATCGATGCGACCACGTTTCCACACGCCTCACACGCCGTGCCTGTGGCAATCAGAGAGCCGCCACCGGCGTCCGTCCGATCACCTGCTTGCCCTTTCGAACCACACGTGTCGCGGGCACGCGCCGGGCCGGACAGGCCTCCCAGCAGCTGCCGCACCCGGTGCACTTGGTCGTGTCGACGTAGCTGGCCTTGCGGCGGACCTTCACGATGAAGTTGCCGATGAAACCGCTCACCTGCTGCACCTCGCTGTACGCCATCAGGTGGATGTTCTTGTGCTTGCCCACCTGGGACATCTTGGGTGTGAGGATGCAGGCCGCGCAGTCGAGCGTGGGGAACGTCTTGTCGAACTGCGCCATGTGACCGCCGATGCTCGGTTCGCGCTCGACGAGGTAGACCTGCTTGCCGGCCTCGGCCATCGTCAGCGCCGCGGAAATCCCGGCGATGCCAGCGCCGACAATCAGCACGTTCGGATTGATGGGCGTGGTCGATCGCTCGAGCGCCTCGTGCAGCGCGACGCGCCGGACGGCCGCCGTCAGGAGCAGTCGCGCCTTCTGTGTGGCCCGATCGGGGTCTTTCGTGACCCACGACACCTGTTCCCGGATGTTCACCATTTGGTACAGGTACGGATTCAACCCCTTGTCTTTCATCACGCCCCGGAACGTGGATTCGTGCATCAGCGGCGAGCACGACGCCACGACGATGTGCGTGATCTGGTGGCGGTCGATGTCGTCCTGGATGAGCTGCTGGCCCGGATCCGAACACATGAACTTGTAGGTCTTCGCCAGAGCCACCTTCGGCAGCGTGGACGCGTAGGCCTGCAGCGCACTCACGTCGACTTTGCCGGCGATGTTCAGACCGCAGTGGCAGATGTAGACGCCGATGCGGCAGGTGTCGTTGGCAGGCATCTCGGATCCCCCTGTCACGCCATGACCGGCAGCGGTGCCGCCGTGACGAAGTTGCGGTGCAGGCCGAGCGCTTTCGGCTGAAGGCCAAAGGCCAGCCCCATCAACTGCGTGAAGTACACCACCGGCAGATGGGCGGACTCGCCGAACCTCTTCGTCATCTGACCTTGGTAGGCCTCGAGGTTGTACTGACAGAGCGGGCACACCGTCGTCAGCACGTTGGCGTTCCGGGCTTTCGCTTCCCTCAGCAGCAGGTAGTTCAGCCGAAGGCCGATCTCCTCCATGGTTCCCATCAGCGATCCGCCGCAGCAGCGGGCCTTGACGGGATAATCCACCACCTGGGCGCCCAGCACCGTCATCAGTGTGTCGAGCAATTGTGGTCGCAGGGGATCGTCAAACGACCCGTAGGGCCTGATCATCTGGCACCCGTAATAGGGCGCTACGCGGTAGCCGGTGAGCGGCGCAGTGATCCGCGCCGCGATGGCCTGTGGGCCCACCTGGTTCATCAGCACGTCGAGCGGGTGACGGACCGACGCCGTCCCGCGGTAGGACAAGCCGGCTGCCTCGAGCCCCTGGTGTACCTTGGCGGCAATCGGCGGGTACTCCTTCAGCACGTGCTGGGCTTTGGTCAGCACCAGGTAGCAGGCCGAGCAGGGCGCCAGGACTTCCAGCTTCATCTGTTCGGCCAGCGCCAGGTTCCGCGTGGCCAGCGCCACCGCCTTTTCTTCGCTGACCGACATGTAGGACGTCGCGCCGCAGCAGTTCCAATCGGGAATCTCCTGCAGCGTCAGGCCGAGGTGGGCAAAGACCGCGCGCAGCGACTCGTCGTACGGCTTGCCCAGTCCGCTGAGCGAGCAGCCGGGAAAGTAGGCGTAGGCGCTCATCTCACGACTCCTCCATCGCGTCGAGCATGGCTTTCAGCTGTTCGGGATGCTTCACCCGGTCCTGTCCCACGACCATGCGACCGGTTCTCAGCAGCTTCAGGCCAAGCGGCGCCATTCTCAGGATGCCGAGCGGGTTGGTGCGCAACATCAATTCGATGACGAGGCGGGACTCCGAGTTGCGCCCGTGCGAGGCGATCATGCGGTAGAAGGCCTGGGCCAGCACCGGGATCGGGAATCGTTTCGGGTAAAGGCCCTTCTCAATCGCCCGTCGCTTCAGCGCGTACATCACGTCGGTCACCTTGATGTCGCGCGGGCATCGCACCTGGCATTCGTAGCAGGACGCGCACAGCCAGGGCGTGGCCGATTCCAGCACGTCGCGTTCGAGGCCGGCGCGTGTGAGCGCGATCACGCGACGAGGGGTCAGGTCCATGTGGACCGACATCGGGCAGGCCCCGCTGCAGGTGCCGCACTGGATGCACGAGCGAAGAGCCTCGCCACCGGGCTTGGCCATGATCTCGACCGGAAACGCGGGATTCACGTCCTCGGCGTACCGGCAGTGCGTGGCTTCACTTCCCACAACCGCACCTCCCGTGGCATCACTGTCTACACGCCGTACGCGCATGTAGCGCGCAGGCAGGCATCTCAGTTCTTTCTTCAGGAACCCCTCGGAAGCAGGGGTCTTCGACGGGGCTCGACTCTGGAGGGGCCGCTGACCGCTGACAGGTGTCTCGACCAAGCGTGGTGGTCGAATCGATCAGCTGGCTGGAGCGTACGAAACCTATGCGGGGCGGTCAAGGCCCATTTCCGACTGAATTACCAGGAATCTCACACTTGTCCATGGGAAAAGTCGAGAATGCCGGCCGACAATGTGCCGACAATGTGCTTGACTGATTCCGATCAATGGCGTAGGAATTAACTGCTCCCCACGTTCACCCCAGTGTGTTCGTGCCCGTTGCCCTCGCT
>CAYHRK010000003.1:0-7276 GCA_964358795.1 uncultured Vicinamibacterales bacterium | reverse complement strand
GAGGTGGCCATGCGGATGAATACCCGCGGACGATACGGCATTCAGCTGATGACCCAGCTGGCATGCCGCGTCACGGACCCCAGGCCCGTGGGGCTCAAAGAGATTGCCCGCGTGACCGGACTGCCGTGGCGGTACCTCGAGCAGATCGCAGGTTCCCTCCGTAAGGCGTCGCTCATTGCGGGGCGGCCCGGCCGTGCGGGCGGCCACCGGCTTGGGAGATCGCCCGATCTCATCACGCTACGCGAGGTCCTCGAGACCACCACCGGTTCGCTCTCTCTGATGGACTGTGTCGACACGCCATCGGTGTGCGATCACAGCCAGACTTGTGCGTCCCGTCACATCTGGGTCACAGTGACACAGGAACTTCGCGACGTGCTCGACCGGTACACGCTCAGCGATCTGGCTATGCGGCCCTGTGCAGGGTGCCGCGCCGCGGCCGCGAAGGCGCGAGACACGCGAACGCCCGCGCGGCCGAGCCGACGGGGATCGTCGACAAGCCGTCGGCGGAAAGACATCAGGTCGAACGAATAACCTGCCCCCGCCAGTCGGGTGCCCCCGCAACGCGGCTTCTGGCTGACTCGCGGCCTTGTCCGCCGCGCGTCGCCTGATCCTCTCGTGGAGGGCTCCATGGTTGCCGTCAAGACCATCCTGGTTCCGACCGACTTCAGCGACGCCGCCAACGCCGCGGTTCGGTGCGCCGCCGGTCTGGCGGAGACGTTTGGCTCCTCGCTGACCCTGTTGCATGTGGTCGAAGACGTGGTGTTGAAGGGTCTGACCGCCGATGTCGGGGCATCGGCCGCCCACCGGCTGCAGGACGATGCCACCAGAGATGCCATCGCCAGGCTCGACCGCGCGTTGCATGAGCCTCCTCTCAACCGCACGGGCGTGAACCGCGCGGTGATCGTCGGAAACCCGTTCGACGCGATCCTGCGCTATGCTGACCAACACCACGTCGACCTCATCGTGATTGGCACGCATGGGCGGACCGGTCTCGCTCACGTGCTGCTCGGCAGTGTGACCGAGCGCGTGGTCCGGACCGCTCCGTGTCCGGTGCTGACCGTCCGGACCTGTCAGCACAGCTTCGTGGCGGCGTAGGAACGTAGGATCAGGCCGCAGTTCGTCCGTCTCGACAGAGGAACCGACATGCTATCGGCAAAGGCGAAATACGGTCTCAAAGCCCTCCTTAGCCTGGCCATGGAGCCGCAGCCGCGCCCCGTACTGGGCGCCGAGATTGCGACAAGGGAGTCCATTCCGAAGAAGTTCCTCGAACAGATCCTGCTGGAATTGAAGCATCGGGGGATGCTCCAGACCAAACGGGGCAGGCACGGGGGCTACCTGTTGACGCGCAGCCCGGCCGAGATCACCGTCGGCCAGATCATCCGGGCGCTGGACGGCCCGATCGCGCTTATTCCCTGCGTCTCCCAGACGGCGTACGTGAAATGCGACGAGTGCCGCGACGAGGCGACCTGCGGAATCCGACTCGTGATGAAGCAGGTCAGGGACGCCATGGCCAGGATCCTGGACACGACGACACTGGCCGCCACGGTCCGGATGATCGCCGCGGCCTCCAAGGCTCCCGAGGTCGTGCCGCCGCCCGCACCGGTCAAGGCCAAACGTCCCGAGGCTGCGGGGCTGACGGTGCACTTTCGCGAACTTCGGGGGAAGCTCAGGCGCTAGTCAGAACGTCAGCACCTTGTCCGCGTCGAGCACCATCATGCCGACCTCACCGAGCCTGGCCTGTCGGCATCCCTCGATGAGGTCCTGGATCTGCAGCCCTCGCGCGGCCATGCACGTCTCGCAGACGAGCACGAGACCGCGGCGCAAGACCGGACGCAGCATGCGGCCGATGTTGGCGTACCCGTCAGGCGTCTGCTGACCCTGTTTCGCGCACCACACGGCATCACCAAGCAGGCACACCGTCAACTCGAGATGCTCGTCGAGTGTCAGCATCGTGTCAGCAAGACGCAGCGCGTTGCAGGTGCGCTCGTTTCCGTACGGCGCGTCATTCAGCACCATCGTGATTCCCATGGGTTCGGCTCCTCGAGGGACCGACCTAGCATAACGGAAGCGGCTCGGCTCGCACGCATGGTCGAGTCAGTCCATCGACTCTATCGGTTTCATCGGCACGGTCCGTGTTATTGACACGCCGTGTGACGGGTTCTATGCTCCTGCGCGACATGAACCTCATCCTGCTGGGACCGCCCGGTGCGGGGAAGGGCACACAGGCGGCGGCCATCGTGGAGTGGTGTCACGTGCCGCACGTGTCGACGGGGAACATCATTCGCGATGCGATTGCGCACAACACGCCCCGCGGCCGCCAGTTCAAGAGCTATACGGACTCGGGCCGGCTGGTGCCCAATGAACTGGTGAACGCGCTGGTCGGCGGTCGTCTGGCCTGCGCCGATTGCGACGGGGGGTTCCTCCTCGACGGGTACCCGCGCACGACCGATCAGGCGTGGGCACTCGACCGATTGCTGGAGCGCCGCGATCGGAGGCTCGACCACGTGGTGCTGCTCGACGTGGACGACGCAAGCCTGATCGCACGCATCACCGGCCGGCGGACCGATCCGGAGACCGGGCGCATCTATCATCTCCACTTCGATCCGCCGCCGCCCGAGATTGCCGGCCGCCTCAGGCAGCGAACCGACGACACCGAAGAGGTGTTGACGCGCCGGCTTGCCGAGTACCATCAGAAAACCGACGCGCTCGTTCCCTACTACGATCGGTTGGGGCTGTTGCGGCGCGTCGATGGCGCGGGCGGCGTCGGCGAGGTTCGGGAACGGACGCTGGCGTTGCTGCAGGCTTCCGTACGCACCCGCGCGGTGGACCAGCCGGTCGGCGCCCGTTCTTGACATCCTCGGGACACCGTTCGTATCATCGGCGCGATCGATGGCCCCCGCCGATCGACTCCGCGGCCCCGCTCGCCTTCGATTGACCCTGAGGCCGTCATCCGCGCTGTTCCTGCCAGCGCGCCCACAACGCGGCGCGCTTTTGGGGGTTCCGCATGCCAGCCGGCACAGTCTATTTGGTCGGCGCCGGGCCTGGACATCCAGACCTGCTCACCAGGAGAGCCGCTGCGCTCTTGCAGATCGCCGACGTGATCGTGTACGACCGTCTCATTCACCCGGGCGTACTCGATCTGGCGACACCATCAGCCGAGCGCATCTTCATGGGCAAACGGCTCGGCGGCCCCGATTCGCAGCAGGACGACGTTCACGCGGTGTTGCTCCAGAAGGCGCGTGAACGGAAGACCGTGGTCAGGTTAAAAGGGGGCGACCCGTTCATGTTCGGCCGTGGAGGCGAAGAAGCGGCATTCCTGGCCGAGCACCACGTGCCCTTCGAGGTGGTGCCGGGCGTGTCCTCGGTTCTGGCGGCACCGCTGCGCGCCGGCATCCCGGTGACCCACCGTGGCGTCGCCTCGTCGGTGGCCTTCGTGACCGGCCACGAGGTCAACGACGAGGCGAGCCGGGTGGACTGGGCCGCGCTGGTCCGGATGCACACGCTGGTCTTCGTGATGGTCGTCAACAATGTGCGCCGGATTGCGGCACGTCTGATCGAACAAGGCCGCCCGGCGTCGACACCCGTCGCGATCATCCAGATGGCGTTCTGGGACGACGAGCGAATCGTCACCTCGACGCTCGACGCGATTGCAGACGAGGTGGATCGGGTGGGCATTCAGTCGCCAGCGACGCTGGTGGTTGGCGACGTGGTGCGGCTGCGCGAGACACTGGCCGGCATGCGGATTCCGCCAGCGGCGGAACCGCGGTGATGGAGCGATGAGTTATCTAGTGAACCTCGTTCTGCAGAACAGGCCCGTCCTCGTTGTTGGCGCCGGCGCGGTGGCTGCCCGGAAGATCGCGGCACTCGTGGAGGCCAAGGCGTACGTCACGGTGGTCGCCTCGAGGGTCGGCGAGGCGGTTCACGCCCTGGAGCTGGGAGGTTATCTCCACATCGAGCGCCGGTCCTACGCACCCGGTGACGCGCGCGGGGCATTCGTGGTGGTCGCCGCCACCGACGACGACGAGGTCAATCGCCGGGTGGCGGAGGATGCCCGCGCCGCAGGGGCTCTTGTCAACGTCGTCGACCGCCCGGCGCTGTGCACGTTCACCGTGCCCGCCGTAGTCCGCCGTGGAGATCTCACACTCGCGGTGGCCACCGAGGGCAGGTGTCCGTCGCTGGCCCGCGCGATCAGGGAACAACTCGAGCGCCAATACGGACCGGAGTATGCCGACGCCGTCGCACGACTGGCGGATCTGCGGCAGCGTCTAATCGCCGAAGGGTGGGAGTCCTCCCGGATTCATCGCGCCGTGTCGTCGCTGGTCGACGCGGGACTGGTGCAGGCGATTGCATCCGGCAACGAGGCGCGTGCCGCCAGCCTGTTGGCCACGCCCCTGCGGGACGTCGACGACGCCACTGACGGCCACCGCCGATGAAAGGACGCAGCGCACCATGCCAGTGATCACGATATCCAGGGGCTCGTTCAGCGGTGGAAAAATGCTAGGCGAATGCCTGGCCGACCGGCTGGGATACCGATGCATCGACCGGGACGTGATCGTGGAGCGCGCCGCCGCCTACGGGGTTCCGCAAGAGGAACTGCGTGATGCGCTCTCGAAGCCGCCGTCTTTCTGGGACCGCTTTCGCCACAAGAAGTACGTCTACCTCACACTGATCCAGGCGGCGCTCACTGAAGAGGTGCAGCCCGGCAAGGCGGTCTACCACGGAAACGCGGGTCATCTCCTGTTGCGGGGCGTCGGTCACGTGCTTCGGACCCGCATCATCGCGCCCATGCCGTATCGAGTGTCCGCTGTTCAGGATCGTCTCAACATGAGCGAACCCGACGCGGTCGCCCACATTCAACAGATGGATCACGATCGAAAGACATGGACGCAGTACCTGTACGGTGTCGATTGGGGTGATCCGTCCCTCTATGATCTGGTGCTGAGCCTCGAGTTCATCGACATTCAGGGCGCCTGCGCCATTATCGGGCGGACGGCCACCGAGCGGTGCTTCGCGGAAACGGCCCAGAGTCAGGCAGCGATGGATGATCTGACGCTCGCCAGTCGCGTCAGAGCCAACCTGGCGGTCGCCCCACGCACGTCGAGCCTCGAGGTAGAGGTCACCGCGCACGGCGGTTCGGTCACCATTGCAGGAAAGCTGCCGGTAAGCGACCAGTTGGCCGACCTCCAGGCCGTCGTCTGGAAGGTGCCCGGTGTCGTCGATCTGAATCTAGACGTCTCTACGGTATCCGAACGCTAACCAGGCAGTCCGCATCACTCGGCTTCGCGTCCAGCGCGCGTTTCACCCAGAACTTCGGCTCGCCGTCGTGCCGCGAAAGATGGCCGGTGGGTGGTTCATATACGACTAACTCCATCGAGTCTGTAGGTATAGTCGTAAATAACTGATTCTGAATGACTTCGCTTGACAGATAGCTCCGCACACTCTAGGCTCTGGCCCAACACCGGTTTCCCTCGGATGGGCCGGGCTGGCCTCGCGGTTGTGCTGGAACGCTCTCGGTTTGGTGTCTTCGGCCACCCTATCGGCTTCCGGAAGAGGTACATATGCCGTGGCTAGACTCTCGGCCGTCGGCCCCCACCCTGGATGCGGCAGGTCCGCCCCGTTCGTTGGCGCGACCCGGCGTGTTCGCCACCGAAGACTGGCGGCGGTGTACGTCGTGAGTCTGTAACGAAAAAGGAACGGGGCATGGCCGTCATCACCATCTCGAGGGGCTCGTTCAGCGGCGGCACGATGCTCGCGCAATGCGCGGCCGCCCGGCTGGGCTACCGGTGCATCGATCGGGACGCGATCGTCAAGAGGGCTGCGGACTACGGGGTGTCCGAGCACAATCTCAAGGATGCGCTCGACAGCCCTCCCACATTCTGGGATCGCTTCAAACATACGAAATACGTGTACCTCACGCTGATCCAGGCGGCGTTAACCGAAGAGATGCGAGCGGGCAACGCGATCTACCACGGCAACGCCGGCCACTTGCTCCTGCGGGCTGTCAGCCATGTGATGCGGACGCGGATCATCGCTCCGCCGGCCTTTCGCGTCGCGGCGGTCCAGGAACGTCTCAAGCTGGGCGAACACGAGGCCGTCGCCTACATCCAGAAAATGGATGACGACCGGCAGAAGTGGACTCAATACCTCTACGGGGTCGACTGGCGCGATGCGTCTTTCTACGACCTCGTGTTGAACCTCGAGCATCTGGACATCGCGCAGGCCTGCGACATCATCGCCGCGACGGCCAGGCAGGACTGCTTTCAAGAGACCACGGCCTCCAGATCCGCCATGGACGATCTCGCACTGGCCAGCCGAGTCCAGGCCAACCTGGCAGTGACCCCGGCAACGGTGCACTTCGAGGTGGACGTGACCGCTCACGCCGGATCGGTGGTCGTCAAAGGCCATCTGTCGACACGTGAGCAGGCCGACGATGTCAGGGCTGTCGTGAGCAAAGTGCCGGGCGTGAACGAGATGGTCCTCGAGCTGTTCGCGGAGACCGAGGCGTAGTCACACGCTCCGGATCCGGTTGGATCGATCAGGGTTTGTGTAGCCAGCCCCCTTATCCGCGCGGGCGCCGCCCGCGTTCGCCGTTGTCATCGGATACCAGGGGGTCATGCGCCATGAGTTGCCCGTTCGTTCTCCGCGTCCCCACGTCGACGTCGCTCACGCATCTGCTCCGGTTGTGGGGTGTCTGTGTCGCCGTTGTCGCGGTGCTGGCCGTGGCTGCCGCCACTCCGGCGGTCGCGGCGCCACAGTCCTCGGAAGTCCCGGTCGCCCATCAAGGTGGGGGAGAGGCCTCGTTGAAGCTCCCGGACCTGAGCCTGGCCACGTTCCAGGGGATCGACGGGCGCACGCTGCTGCTGGCTGGCCTGGGCGTTTGCGTGCTCGGCCTGCTCTTCGGATTGCTCACGTACCGCGGCATCAAGCACCTGCCGGTCCATGTCGCCATGCGGGAGATTTCAGAGCTGATTTACGAGACGTGCAAGACCTACCTCATCCAGCAGGGCAAGCTCCTGCTGGTGCTGGAGGTCTTCATCGGCGTCATTATCGTGTTCTACTTCGGGTTTCTGCAGCACTTCGAACCCGCGCGGGTTGTCATCATCCTGTTGTTCAGTCTGGTGGGCATCGGCGGCAGCTATGGCGTCGCCTGGTACGGCATCCGGATCAACACGTTCGCCAATTCTCGTACGGCCTTTGCCAGCCTGCGCGGCATGCCGTATCCCCTCTACGCCACGCCGCTCAAGGCCGGCATGAGCATCGGCATGATGCTCATCAG
>CAYHRK010000002.1:15365-47064 GCA_964358795.1 uncultured Vicinamibacterales bacterium | reverse complement strand
TGCAGGTCGTGGCCGGTCAGACGCCGGAAGGCCTCCACGTATTTTTCCCGGGTGCGTGCGGCCACGTCGGCAGGCAAGGCCGGGGCCGGCGGTTGCTTGTTCCAGCCGATCGATTCCAGGTAGTCGCGGACGTACTGCTTGTCGTAGCTGGGTTGGCTTCGGCCGGGGGCATACGTGTCAATCGGCCAGAATCGGGACGAATCCGGCGTCAGGACCTCGTCAATCAAGATCAACTGTTCGTCGCCCCCCGGCTGGTCGACCACGCCGAACTCGAACTTCGTGTCCGCCACGATGATGCCGCGCGCTTCTGCGTGGCTGGCGCCGCGCTGGTATACCCGCACGGACAGATCGCGCACGGCGGCCATACGATCGTGTCCGACCAGCGCGCCCGCCTCGGCTTCCGTGATGTTCACGTCGTGACCGCTGTCAGCCTTGGTGGACGGCGTAAAAATCGGAGCGGGCAGGCGATCCGACTCGCGAAGCCCAGCCGGCAGCGGAATACCGCAGATCTGACCGGTGCGCTGATACTGCTTCCAACCAGACCCCGACAGGTAGCCGCGCACCACGCACTCGACCGGCAGCGGTCGTGTGCGGCGCACGAGCATCGAGCGGCCCTGAAGCACCGCCGCGTGGCGGCGGGCGGCTTCAGGATAGCACTGCGCGTCGGTGGCCACCACGTGGTTCGGCACGATGTCGCTCATCAGGGCGAACCAGAATGCCGAGAGCTGGTTCAGCACGGGTCCCTTGTCGGGGATGCCCGACGCCAGCACGTAGTCGAAGGCCGAGATGCGATCGGTAGCCACAATGAGGAGATCGCCGCCGACCTCCCACAAGTCGCGGACCTTGCCTCGTCGAACAAGCGTCAGCCCGGAGAGCGCGGATTCGAGCAACGGATTGGCCATCGACCGGTCCTCCTCCAGCGAGATGACTCATCTTACCGGCCGCTCCTGTCGATCGCAAGGAGGCCGATAACTCTCTAGTTACCATAGACTTGCCGTGTCCGATGTAGTAGAGTTCGAGGCGGATGCGAGCTCACCTCCGGACCGTGGCGGTCGTCGCGCTGGCGGCGGCGCTGCTGGCGTGGTTCCTCCGAAATGCGAACCTGGGCCTGGTGTGGGACGAGATCCGTCACGGAAGCCCCGGTATGCTGGCCTTGGCGATCGGCACCATCGTGGCGACCTACGTCCTGCGAGCCGTGCGCTGGCGCTACCTGCTGCTCCCGCTTGGCGACGCGCGACTGTGGCCGTGCTTTCGGACTACCGTGATCGGGTTTGCCGCCTCGGCCCTCCTGCCGGCCCGCGCCGGCGAAGTGGTGCGGCCCTACCTGCTCGCCAAAGAAGTGGGGCTGAGCGCCACTGCCGCCTTCGCCACCATCATCGTCGAACGCCTATTGGATCTGCTGACGGTGTTCGTGCTGTTCGCGATGTACCTGATCGTGTTCGACACCGGCATGGCTTCCCTTGATCCGGCCATTTTCCGTGCGCTCCAGGCCGGCGGCATGGCGGCCGGCGTGCTGGCCGTGGCGGTGCTGATCGTGATGATGGTGCTGGCCGGACATCCGGAACGGCTGGCGGCCTGGGCACTGCGAGCCGAGCGGGTGCTGCCGAGTCGAGTTGCAGTAGCCGTGGCGCGACTGGTACGGCTGTTCGTTGAAGGCCTGGCGGTGGTGCGCCAGCCCTCCCGAATGGCGACGAGCGCCGCGTTGTCGCTGCCGCTCTGGCTGTCGATTGCCGCCGGCATCTGGGCCACGAGCCGGGCCTTTCATATCGAGATGCCCTTTACCGGATCGTTCCTGATGCTGGCCATCCTGGTGGTGGGGGTGGCCGTCCCCACACCTGGCGCGGTCGGGGGCTTCCACGAAGCCTACCGCATCGGCGTGACGGTGTTCTTCCACACGCCGAACGACAAGGCCGTGGGTGCCGCGATTGTGCTGCACGCCATCTCCTTTGTCCTAGTGGCGATTGTCGGTGTCGCGCTCATGCTGCAGGCGGGCTTGAACCTCGGCCGTGTCAGCCGGATCGCCGCCCGTGGTCCCGCCCAGGAGGCGCTGTGAAGTGCTCCTACTGCGGCCACATGGGTGACAAGGTCGTGGATTCGCGCGAGAGCAAGGAAGGCGATGTGATTCGCCGCCGGCGCGAGTGTCTGGAGTGCGGGCGCCGCTTCACCAGCTACGAGCGCATCGACGAAGTGCCGTACATGGTGATCAAGAAGGATGGCCGCCGCGAGCGCTTCGAGAGACAGAAACTGATCGCCGGGCTGTTGCGGGCATGCGAGAAACGGCCGGTGACGGTCCCGGCGCTCGAGGCGATCGCGGACCGGGTGGAGGCCACGCTGCAGGATCGGCCCGAGAAAGAGATCTCGACCGGCGAGATCGGCACCGCGGTCATGCTGGAGCTGAAGCGCCTTGACAAGGTCGCCTACGTGCGCTTCGCTTCGGTCTATCGCGACTTCCGCGACATCGGGGAGTTCATGGCCGAACTCAAAGACCTCGTCAACGCCAAGGAATGACCACCGTCAGGCTGCTCTCACTCGTGCTGGTCTCGGTCGCCCTGGCCGGCGACGGCGCGGTGGTCCAGGTGTCCACGCTGTCGCGCGACGGCCGCGTCTACGTGTCGTGCACGACCGACAGCGCTCTGCTCACCGATCTCGACGAGGCGATCCAGGCCGGCCTGATGACGACCGTCAGCTACGAGGTCGAGTTGCGGCGGCCCGTCACCATCTGGTTCGACCGCACGATCGCGTCGGCGACGGTCTCGGCAGCCGTGCAACACGATACGCTGACGGGACGCTATCAACTGACGCGCAGCGTTGACGGCCGGCTCGAACAGTCCGAGGTCTTCGAGACCAGACCTGCCATTACCAGGTTCATGACGGTGTTCGACCGCCTGGCCCTGTTCCGCACCGCCGAACTGGAGCCAAACGTCGAGTATGAAGTCCGGGTGCGTGTGCGCACCCGCCCGCGTGTCACCTGGTTCTTCTGGCCGTGGGACCGCGGGTCGGCCAGCGGGTTCGTGCGCTTCACCTTTATTCCGTAGTCTCGATCATCGCATGGCGCAGGCCGGTCGATCATCCATCTCGATTCTCCCGGTGGCTCAGACCGTCGAGTCGCCCCGGCGCCGGCGTCCGCTGCGCGACAACCCCATCCTGCTGCTGGTCGGCATCATGGCGCTCATCGCCGCGCTGGCCGGCATGATGACGCTCGCCAACCGATCCAGCCAGCTCGCTCCCGACTTCCTCAGCGAGTTCGTGCTCTACGCGCTGTCGATCGTGGACGGCACCATGCTGGTCGCGCTGCTGTTCGTGCTAGCGCGCAGCGTGATCAAGATGCTCGTCGAACGCCGCCGCGCGCTGCCGTTTGCGCGGTTCCGGGCGAAGCTGGTGCTGGCGTTGCTGAGCATGACGTTGATTCCGGCGGTGCTCGTGCTGCTGGTCGGCAGCGAGCTGATCCGCAACAGCGTGGATCGCTGGTTCAACGCGCCGATGGACGACATTCTCGGATCGGCGCGAGCCATCGCCAGTGACTACTACCTAGACCGCCAGCGCCAGATCACCGACGAGGCGGGGCGGCTGGCCAAGGCCTTGGGCCCGCTCGACCTGACGGCTTCCGACGTCCGTCTGGTGCGCGACGCGGTGGCGCCGCCGGTGACCGATGGGCGAGCCGCATTGGTTGAGGTGTACCGCCTGGTCCGATCGCCCTCATCGACTGGCACGGTGGTGCCGGTGGTCGACGTCGTCTCGCCTTCGATGGTGGCCAACCCGAACCGGGCGTCGGCCGATCGCCTGGCGGCGCGCGCCGCATCGGGTCAACCCGACACGTGGGTCCGCGAACCGCTCGACGGCGGAGGCGAGCTGATTCGCTCGGCGGCCGTTGTGCGCAAAGCCGATGGGGCAGCCACCGGCGTGGTCGTGGCCAGCGTGCACCTGACAGGCGAATTCGCCGCCCGCGCCCGCCGGATGACCAAGGCGTACGAGTCGTACACCCAGCTGCGGGTGCTCAAGGGCCCGCTGACCGGCGTCTACCTGTCCTTCTTTCTGATGGTCACCCTCATGATTCTCGTGAGTGCGACCTGGATGGGGTTGTATCTGGCGAAGCGGATCACCAGGCCCGTGCAGAAGCTCGCCGCGGCCGCTCGCGAAATCGGTGCCGGTCACTTCGAGCACCGTGTGGAGCGCGAGACGGCTGACGAATTCGGATCGCTCGTCGACGCCTTCAACAGCATGACCGACGAGCTTGATGCCCGCGGCCGGCAACTCGAGCGCTCGACGGCAGACCTGCAGCAGAAACATGCCGAAGTCGAGGAGCGGCGCCGCTTCACCCAGGCGATCCTCGAACGGGTGGCGACCGGTGTCGTCACCATCGACGCCGGCGGGATGGTCACGACGGTCAACCCGGCGGCCTCGCGGCTGCTCGGCCTCAACTCGGACGCGGTCGGTCAGTCGGCGGCGGGCGTGTTCGGCCATGGCGACCTGCAGCCGCTGAAGGCGTTCGCGATCGGCGACACGGGGCGCCAGGAGCCGGCCACGCAGGAGATCGCGTTGTCTCGCGAAGGCCGCGAGGTGCACTTGGCGGCAACCGCCACGCCGTTGCACGGCGAAGACGGCGAAGATGGCGGGCGGGTGCTGGTGCTCGATGACATCACGCCCCTGATCCGGGCGCAGAAAGTCGCGGCGTGGCGCGAGGTCGCACGGCGGCTGGCTCACGAGATCAAGAACCCTCTCACGCCCATCCAGTTGTGCGCCCAGCGTCTGCAGCGCCAGTTCGCGACGTCACCTGACGCGGTTCGCACGCTGGTTGACGAGTGCACGCGCACGATTGTGGGCGAGGTGGACTCGCTGAAAGCCCTGGTGGACGAGTTCTCGCAGTTCGCCCGCATGCCGGCGCCCCGTCGCGTGACCACCGACCTGCACGAACTGCTACAGGGCACGCTGGCGCTCTATGAGGGCCTGTTCCCCTCTGTGCGGTTCGATACGTTGTTCGCCGTGTCGTTGCCGCGAGTCCGGCTCGATCCCGACCAGGTCCGGCGCGTGATCATCAATCTGATGGACAATGCGATTGAGGCCCTGAACCAGCGGGGACAGATCGTGATCGAAACCCAGTACGACGAGCGTGCCGGCGTCGTGCGGGTCATCGTGGCCGACGACGGTCCCGGGATTGCGCCCGAGGAGCGCGACAAGTTGTTCATGCCGTACTACTCGACCAAGAAACGGGGCAGCGGGCTGGGCCTGGCCATCGTGCGCCGCATTGTCGCGGAGCACGGCGGCGCGATCGACGTCGGCGCCAATCAGCCGCGAGGCACACGGTTCACGATCGAGCTGCCGTGCGACGGCGACGGCGTCTTTGTGGCAGGTGCCCCGTGAAGGCGGCTGTGCTGGTCGTGGATGACGAACCCGGGGTGCGCAGCGCCCTGACCGGCGTGCTGCGCGACGAAGGGCACGAGGTGGACACCGCCGACAGCGGGGAAGCGTGTCTCGATCGTCTGGCCCGCGCCGCCTACGACGTGGTGCTGCTCGACATCTGGCTGCCCGGGATCGATGGCCTGACCACGCTCCAGCGTTTGCGGGATCGGCAGGTGGACGCGGCCGTCGTGATGATCTCGGGCCACGGCAACATCGAGTCGGCCGTCCGCGCCATCAAGATGGGCGCCTTCGACTTCATCGAGAAGCCGCTGTCGCTCGACAAGACCGTGCTGGTGGTCGCCAATGCCCTGCGCCAGCGCCGCCTGGAAGCGGAAAACAAGGCGCTGCGTGCCCGCGTCGATCGGGAGCTGATCATGATCGGCGAGAGCTATGCGATGAACCAGCTGCGCGAGCAGGTGGCCATGGCCGCGCCGACCAACGGTCGCGTCCTGATCTTCGGCGAAAATGGGACAGGCAAGGAGCTGGTGGCCCGTTCCATCCACGCGTTGAGCCGCCGCCGGGGCGGGCCGTTTATCGAGGTGAATTGCGCCGCCATCCCCGAGGAGTTGATCGAGTCGGAACTGTTCGGCCACGTCCGCGGCGCCTTTACGGGAGCGGTGTCGGATCGGCGGGGCAAGTTCGAGGCGGCCGATGGCGGTACGATCTTCCTCGACGAGATTGGCGACATGAGCTTGAAGACGCAGGCCAAGGTCCTGCGCGCCCTCCAGGATCAGGTGATCGAGCCGGTGGGGAGCACCGGGCGGGTGCGCGTCGACACCAGAGTGCTGGCCGCCACCAACAAGGACCTGGTCTCGGAGATCAAAGGGGGTCGGTTTCGCGAAGACCTGTACTTCCGCCTCAACGTCATTCCGATCTTCGTGCCGCCGCTCAGAGACCGTCGCGAGGATATCCCGCTGCTGACCGATCACTTCACCCGGGTGTTTGCGCGGGAGTACGGCCGCCGCCCCAAGACCACCGACGCGAGCGCCTCGGCCGCCCTGGCACGCTACGCCTGGCCGGGCAACGTGCGCGAGCTGCGGAATGTGATCGAGCGGCTGATGATCATGGTGCCGGGCGACATCGTTGCCGCCTCAGATTTGGCCTTCTTGGATTTGGGCGGCCAGCCGCCGCTGGTCAAGGAGACCGCCGAGATCCGCCCGCTGCACGACGCCAGGGAACAGTTTGAACGGGAGTACATCCTGAAGGCGCTGGCGGACCAACAAGGCAATATCTCGCGGACCGCCGATCTGCTGCACGTGGAACGCAGCAATCTGTATCGCAAGATGCGCGCGCTCGGGATCGCGCCAGCCAGGCAGGGCGACCGTGATGACGAGAGCGAGTAGCGATGGCGTATAATCACCGAGAGCCCCCGCCGCTTATGTCTGACCCGCCCACCACCGGCACGCCGGACGGCGCCGCCTCGTCGTCCGGCTTCGAACTGGACGCCAGAATCGACGAACTGCTGCTCGCCGGGCTCGACCACTATTTCGGCGGCCGGTTTCAGGAAGCCATTGACGTCTGGGGCCGCGTGCTGTTTCTGGATCGAGGCCACGCGCGAGCCAGAGCCTACATCGAGCGCGCACGAGGCGCACTGGCCGAACGGCAGCGACGCTCCGAGGAACTGGTCCACGACGGCGTTGAGGCCCTCCAGCGTGGCGATGGCGCGTCGGCCCGCCAGCTGCTGGTGTCTGCCGTTGAGGAAGGCGACGCGCACGACATGGCGCGCGCCTATCTCGAGCGGCTCGAGCGCCTCTCCACGTCGCCCGCCGCACGCGAGGCGGCCCGGGAGCCGATGGCCACGGCGGCCGCGCCGAAGGCGCTGACCACGCGGGCGTTGCTCGGTCGTGGACGGCCGCCCATTCGGGTGTTGCCGCTGCTCGGACTCGCGTTGATCGCGGCGGTGATCATCGCATTTGCCACATCGCGAGACCTCCTAAAACCGCTGCTGGATTTCAGGCTGACTCGACCGAGTCCAGGCGCGGCGGTGACGCTGTCGCCCGATCCGTTGCCCGTACCGAGGGCGGCCGAAGTGAGCGTGTCAAAAGCGAAGACGATGTTCAGCGCCGGACAACTGAAAGCGGCGCTGGCCGAACTCGATTCGGTGCCCGACGCTGACCCGCTGTCGGGCGAGGCCGACCGGCTTCGGGCGTCCATCCAGCGGGCCCTGCTCGACACACTGGATGGCGGCATAGCCGGCGTTGGCCAGGGACCCGGCAAGACAGACATGCGCCCGGGGCAGAGGCGCCCATGAAGTGCCCCAAGTGCGGCTATCTGGGCTTCGATGATCGGGAGCGCTGCAAGAACTGCGGCTACGATTTCTCGTTGATCGGGCGTCAGCACGACGCCAGTTCCGGATCGGTCCGGCCACGGCCCATCTCAGGTGCGCCGCTTGAAACGAGCCTGCCTGATGTCAACCTCACGCGCGGCTCGCGTCTGGCCCGCGCGACGCCCGACGGCGGGAAATCTGCGGGTCTCGAACGGCGGCTGGCAGCCCACGCCGACGGTGCCCCGATAGATCTGCCGCTGTTTGGCGACGATTCCGGCGCCGCGATGCCGCCGCCGCGGCCTCCGCTGTCGGTGAGACGGCCCACGCCGACCCCCCCCAGAGCCCGCGCCAGGGTGGACGCACCGAGAGCGGTCGAGCTGAAGCTAAACCTCGAAAATCCGGTGCCACCGCGAAGGTCCGCGCCGGCTGGCGCCGCCGCCGAGGCTGCACACCAGCCAGCAGATCAGCCAGCAGGTGGCTCCACCGACGCGTCGTCGGCCGGGGTCGCACGCCGAACGGCCGCCGCGGCGATCGATCTGATGTTCGTCGTCTTGATCGACATCATGGTGCTGTACTTCACGCTGCGGCTGTGTGGTCTGCGACCCGACGAGTTCGGCATGATCCCACTCGTGCCGCTACTGGCGTTTTTCGCCATCATGAACGGGGGCTACGTGGTGCTCTTCACGGGCACGCTCGGTCAGACCCTGGGCAAAATGGCCCTCGACATTCGCGTGGTGCCCCAGGACGGCGACACCATGGATCTGCCCCGTGCGCTGCTGCGAACCGGCGCCAGCGTCCTGTCGATGCTCCCCGCCGGCCTGGGATTGCTGCCGGCAGCCTTTGGAACCCACCGCACGCTGCACGACCGTCTGGCCGGCACGCGAGTGATCCACGATCGGGCGGCCTGACAGAGGATCGGCTGAACGCGGTCGAGATTAACGCCCGTGATGACACCACCTACGCTCCGCTCGCAGAGTGCCGTCGTGCTCGCCACGTTTGGCTACGTCGGCTTCGCGCCCTTCGCACCCGGCACGGTCGGGTCGGCGGCCGCGCTGGTCGTGTTCGTGCCGTTGCGTTTGGCGGCCAACCCCTGGATCGAGGTGCTCGCCTCGGTGGCGCTGTTCTTTGCCGGCGTGTGGGCCGCCCGAGTGACCGAGCAGCACCTGGGTGTCGATGATCCGGGTCCGGTGGTCATTGACGAAGTGGTCGGCATGCTCGTCAGCCTGCTCTTCCTGCCGTTCTCCTGGCCTGTTGTGGCTGCCGCGTTCGTGGCCTTCCGCTGTTTCGACATCGTCAAACCGTGGCCGGCGGGTCGGCTCGAGTCACTCCACGGCGGCTGGGGCATCATGGCAGACGATGTGATGGCGGCGATCTACGCGAATCTGCTGGTGCACCTGCTGGTCTGGTTTCGCCCGGAATGGATGCGATGAGTTCGTCCGCGCATGAGAGTCCGCTTCGCTGGGCCGAGATCATTGCAGTGGGCACCGAGTTGCTCGTGCCGCCTCGGGTTGACACCAACTCGTTGTACATCACCGAGCGACTGAACGACCTGGGCATCGAAGTGCGCGCCAAGACGGTTGTGGCGGACCGGCGCGAGGATCTCGATGCGGTTCTACGAGCGGCGATGAAGCGGACCGCTCTCGTGGTGCTGTGTGGGGGACTGGGGCCCACTGACGACGATCTGACACGCGACGCGGTTGCGCAAGTCCTGTCACGGCCGTTGGTGGAAGATGCCGCCGTGGTCGACCAGATCCGCCAGCGCTTTGCGCTTCGCCGGGCGCGCATGCCCGAGAATAACCGCCGCCAGGCGCTCGTCCCGGCCGGCGCAGCCGTCCTGGCCAATACCCACGGGACTGCGCCCGGCTTGTGGATCGAACACGACGGAGGCCTGGTGGTTCTGTTGCCCGGTCCGCCGAACGAACTGATGCCGATGTTCGACGCCGTGGTTCGGGACCGGCTCTCGCCGCGCTGCGGAGACATGCGCGTGTACAGGCGCGTGATGCGGATCTGCGGCCAGGCCGAGTCGGACGTCGACGAAGCCGTGTCTCCGGTGTACGCCCGCTGGCCGTCCGAGGCGCTGCCCGTATTCACCACGGTGTTGACCGCTCCGGCGCAAGTGGAACTGCACCTGTCGGTTCGGGCCGCCAGCGATACGCTTGCGGCCACGCGACTGGAAGCGTGCGCCAGTCAGCTTCGGGTCGTGCTTGGGGCCGACCTGTTTAGCCAGGACGGGCGGACGCTGGAAGAGGTGGTCGGGCAGCTGCTGCTCGAGCGGAAGTGGCGGATCGCGGTGGCGGAATCGTGCACGGGCGGCTTGATCTCATCTCGGCTGACCGACGTGCCGGGCAGCTCCGGCTACGTCGCGCTGAACGCGGTGTGCTACTCGAATGACGCGAAATCCGAGTGGCTGGGGGTGCCGGCGGCGCTGTTGGCCGAGCACGGCGCGGTGAGTGAATCGGTGGCGGTGGCCATGGCCCGAGGCATTCGCCAGCTGGCAGCCGTAGATCTGGGACTGGGCGTGACAGGCATCGCGGGACCCACTGGCGGCAGCGACCGCAAGCCAGTGGGAACCGTGATGATCGCCGTCGCGACGGCCACTTCCGAGGCGGTCAGAACCTACCGTTTTCCCGGAGACCGCGCCAGAATCAAGCAGTTCGCCTCGCAGATGGCGCTCGACATGGCCCGCCGCCTGATGCAGGACACGCCAATCGGCGGGGCGTTTGTGGTCACCACCCGACAGGTATCGCGATGACGAGGCTGTCGGCTCGATCATGATGCCTGCGATCATGGTGTGCGTCGGCTACCTGCTTGGATCGGTGCCATTCGGGTTCCTGATCGTCCGCTTGTCCAGCGGCCTCGATATCAGAACCGTCGGCAGCGGCAATGTCGGCGCGACCAGCGTCTTTGATGTAGCGGCCGCAGAAAATTGAGGCGGAGGCCGGGTGATACAATGCTTCGATGGGCTTGCTCGGGCGCGTTCGCGAGGGCCTGCGCCGCACGGCGCAGCAGTGGCTCGGGCGGTTTGACGAGATCGCGCGCCGCGCCGACGCGCCCGACCGGCGTTGGGCGCCGGTCGATGTCGATACCGCCGGCGCGATCGAGGAACTGCTGATCGGCGCCGATGTCGGGGTGACGGCGGCCGCACGCATTGTGCACGGCGTGACGTCGCGAGCGCGGCACGGTGAGCCGCTGCGCGAACTGGTCCAACACGAAATCCTCGAGATCCTGTCTGGCCTCGATTCAGGCGCGCGCCCTGTCGCCGCCGTCACCGTCATCCTGGTGATCGGGGTCAACGGCACCGGCAAGACGACGACAGTGGCAAAGCTGGCGAATCTGTACAAGAGCGAAGGCGCCCGCCCGTTGGTCTGTGCCGCCGACACGTTCAGGGCTGCGGCGGTCGAACAGCTGCAGATCTGGGCTGACCGCGCCGGCGTCGACGTGGTGCGCGCCCGCCAGGGAGCCGACCCGGCCTCGGTCGTCTTCGACGCGCTGGCCGCCGGCAAGGCGCGCGGCCGCTCGCCGATTATCATCGACACTGCAGGACGTCTGCACACCCGCGCCAACCTGATGCAGGAACTGCACAAGATCCAGCGGATCGCCGCTCGCGAGATCGAGGGCGCCCCGCACGAGGTGCTGCTGGTGCTGGACGCCACGGTGGGCCAGAACGGTCTGACCCAGGCCCGCGAGTTCATGGCGGCGGCCGGCGTGACGGGAATCGTGCTGGCCAAACTGGATGGCACGGCCAAAGGGGGGATCGCCATCGCCATTGCCACCGACTTGAAGCTGCCGATTCGCTATGTCGGCGTCGGAGAGGGCATCGGGGATCTGGTGCCGTTCTCGGCGCGCGACTACGTCGACGGCCTGTTTGACGCCAGCTGGTAGCGCGCATGCTGTCCGATGCGGCGTACATGGATCGGGCGTTGTCACTGGCCGCGCGAGCCACAGGGGGCACGACGCCGAATCCGCTGGTGGGCGCCGTCGTGGTGTCGCCCGATGGGGTCGTGATCGGCCAAGGGTACCACGCTCGCGCTGGTGAGCCGCACGCCGAGGTGCACGCCCTTTGCGCGGCCGGCCTCGCCGCGCGCAACGCCACGCTGTACTGCACGCTCGAGCCGTGCTCGCACCATGGCCGAACGCCACCGTGCGTCGGTCGGATTCTCGACGCCGGCATCGCCCGCGTGGTGATGGCGGTGGGCGACCCCAACCCACGGGTGGCGGGCGCCGGTGTCCGCGCGCTTCGCGACGCGGGCGTGCGGGTGGATACCGGCGTCGGCCGCATCGACGCGGTCGTGCTGAACCAGCCGTTCTTCAGCGTCATGCGACGCGGCAGACCCTGGGTCGTCGTGAAGATCGCCACCAGCCTGGACGGCCGCGTCGCTGCCGGAATAGGCCTTCGCACGCGGCTCACGTCACCCGCCGCCGACCGTCGCAACCAGGTCTGGCGGGCCTCGGTGGACGCGATAGGTGTCGGCTCCGAGACCGTGCTGGTGGACGATCCGCTACTGACCGCACGAGACGTGTACCGATGCCGTCCACTCGCTCGCGTGATCTTCGACCGTCGCTTGCGCACACCACCCGGCGCGCGAATGCTGTCGACGCTGGCCGATGGTCCGGTCTATGTGGTGACAACGCGGGCATCGGTGGAGGCCAACGCGGGCCACGCGCGCGCGCTCGAGTCGGCTGGGGCGACACTGGTGACTCTTGATCGGGCCGGGTTACAGGACGCCCTGCCCGTGCTTGTCGGGCTGCAGATCCACGCGCTGTTGATCGAAGGCGGTCCGGCGTTACACGAGGCGGCCTGGCGGGCCGGCCTGGTCGATGAGGTCCGCGTGATGCTGACCCCTCGCGCATTGGGCCCGGCCGGAGTACCATGGGTGCCAGCCCATGTGGCGCCGCTGACCGCGCTGCGGCACGTCCGGATCGAGCCATGCGGGCCGGATGTCATCATCGAAGGCTATGTTCACAGGATTGATTGATCACCTTGGCACGGTCGCCAGCCTCGAACCCATCGAGAGCGGATACCGTCTCACCATCGACACCCCGGTCGCCGCCGAACTCGCTTCCGGCGACAGCATCAGCGTGAACGGGGTGTGCTTGACGGTGGTTCGCCAGACCGCCACCCGTTTCGACGCCGACATCGGGCCCGAGACCGCCAGGGTCACCACGCTCGGCGACGTCGGTCCCGGCACGCTGGTGAATCTCGAGCGGCCGATGCGTCCCGATAGCCGCATGGGGGGGCACTTCGTGCTGGGACACGTCGATGCCACCGGCGTGTTGACCGAGATTCGGCCCGATGGCGAATTCTACTGGATTCGCGTGGCGTTCGATCCGGCGCTTGGAGCGTACTTCATCCCGAAGGGATCGGTGGCCGTCGATGGGATCAGCCTGACGGTGGCCGAGTTGGGCGGATCTAATTTCATGGTGCAGATCATCCCCTTCACCTGGGAACACACCAACCTGCGCGGCAGCAAGGCCGGCGACCGCGTCAACCTCGAGGTCGACGTCATCGGCAAGTACGTCGTACGCGTCGCCGCATTGGCGGGTACCTGGCCGCGGGCCGGTGCCGCGGCGCTGCTGGACACGCCATGACGAAGCGAACGCCCTCATTGACCATCGCGAAGGGCGCCCGTGGCACGACGCGCAGCCCATTCTGCTCGATCCAGGACGCCATCGACGCGATTCGCGCCGGCAAGATGATCATCGTGGTCGATGATGAAGACCGCGAGAACGAGGGCGATCTCACCATCGCGGCGTCGGCCGTGACACCCGACGTGATCAACTTCATGGCAAAGCACGGCCGCGGGTTGATCTGCATGCCCATGACCGGGGCGCGGCTCGACGAACTGGGCATTCCCCTGATGGTCTCGCAGAACACCGCCCGCTTCGGCACGGCCTTTTGCGTCTCGATTGAGGCTCGTCACCGGACCAGCACGGGCATCTCGGCGGCCGATCGCGCCAACACCGTGCTGGCGGCCATCGACAGCACGACCAAGCCAGCCGATTTCTCGATGCCCGGTCACATGTTTCCGCTGCGGGCGCGCGAAGGCGGCGTTCTGGTGCGGGCCGGGCAAACGGAAGCCGTCGTCGACCTGGCCAGGATCGCCGGCCTGTACCCGGCCGGGGTGATCTGCGAAATCATGAACGCCGATGGCACCATGGCCCGCGTACCGCAGTTGTCGCGATTCGCCCGGCACCATGGCCTGTTGATGATCACGATTGCCGACTTCATCAAGTACCGCATGCGAACCGAGCGGCAGGTGAAGAAAGTGGCTGAAGCCGACTTGCCGACTCGATACGGCACCTTCCGGGTCTACGCGTACGAGAGCCTGCTGGACGGAGAAACCCACGTGGCGGTGGTTCGTGGCTCGATCGGGGAGGGACGCGACGTGCTGGTGCGGGCGCACTCGCGGTGCCTGACTGGCGACGTGTTTCACTCGGTGCGTTGCGATTGCGGCGAGCAACTGGAAGCCGCCTTGCACCAGATTGCGGCCGAAGAGCGGGGGGTACTGCTCTACCTCAATCAGGAAGGGCGGGGCATCGGACTGGCGAACAAGATTCGCGCCTACGCGCTCCAGGATCAGGGATACGACACGGTGGAAGCCAACGAACGCCTCGGCTTCAAACCGGACCAACGCGACTATGGGATCGGGGCACAGATCCTGCGGGACCTGGGCGTCTCCTCCATGCGCCTGTTGACCAACAACCCCCGGAAATTCGTGGGACTTGAAGGCTACGGGCTCTCGGTGTCCGAAACGGTACCCATCGAAATCCCGGCCTCCGACAGCACGCGCCGCTATCTCAAAGCCAAGAAGGACAAACTGGGTCACCGCCTCACCTCGGTGTAGGGTCTTTCGTGGCGGTCGCGCGTTGACATGAACGGTCTCCCCAAGCTAGGATAAAGGTTTGCGCCACAGGATGTTACGGCCTCCTGTTGGTGGTCGGCCTTCGTGGCATGGGTTGACCGGCTGAAGGTCGCGGCGCGATTCGACTGTACCCATGTTTGACTCGCTCAGCACCCGGCTTCAGGACGTGTTCCGCACGCTGCGCGGCGAGGGCCGCCTGTCGGAATCGGCCGTCGAGGCGGCACTGCGCGAAATCCGACTGGCTCTGCTCGAAGCGGACGTCAACTTCAAGGTCGTCAAGGCGTTTGTCGATCGCGTGCGAGAACGGGCCATCGGGCAGGAGGTCCTGCGCAGCCTGACGCCGGCTCAGCAGGTCGTCAAAATTGTCCGGGACGAACTGGTGGCGCTGTTCGGTACGACTCCGGGCGGCCTGCGACCCGAGCGCGGCATTCCGCGCGTCATCGTGCTGCTTGGCCTGCAGGGTTCGGGCAAGACGACGACGGCGGCCAAGCTGGGCCGCTGGCTCACGCGGCAGGGCCGGCATCCGCTGTTGATCTCGACCGACGTGCGTCGTCCGGCAGCCATCGAGCAGCTGAACGTACTGGGGAGGCAATCGGGGCTGCGCGTCTTCGATCCGGAAGGCCAGACCGATCCGGTCACTCGGGCGTCTGGAGCGATGACGGAAGCCCGCAATCTGGGCTACGACGTGCTCATCGTCGATACCGCCGGCCGCCTGCACATCGACGATGCGCTGATGCAGGAGTTGACGGCGATTCGGGACGCGGTTGACCCGACCGACGCGCTCTATGTGGCCGACGCGATGACCGGTCAGGACGCGATCAAGAGCGCGGGCGAGTTCAACCGGCAGATCGGCGTCACCGGCGTCATCTTGTCGAAGCTCGATGGCGATGCGCGAGGCGGCGCGGCCCTGTCGGTCGTGGCAGTGGTCGGCGTGCCGATCGCGTTTGTGGGCATCGGCGAGCAACTCGACGATCTCGAGCTGTTCCAGCCGGATCGCATCGTGTCGAGGCTGCTTGGTATGGGCGACGTGCTGTCGCTCATCGAGCGGGCCGAGGCGGCGATCGATCACGATGATGCGACGCGCCTCGAGCAGAAACTGCGCGGCGAGGACTTCACCCTGGACGACTTCCGGGCCCAGTTGAAGACGCTGCGCAAGATGGGGCCGCTCGAGCAGGTGCTCGGCATGCTGCCGGGCATGGCCAACCTGAAGCAGTTGGGCGGCGTGCAGCCAGACCCCGCGCAGATGACTCGCGTCGAAGCGATCATCAGCTCGATGACGGCAGCCGAGCGCCGCAACTACAAGGTGATCGACGGAAGCCGGCGGCGCCGGATTGCGCGCGGCAGCGGCACCCGCGTGGAGGACATCAACCTCCTGCTGCGCCAGTTCGTGCAGATGCGGAAAATGGTGAAGGCCATCGGCGGTCTTGCCGGCGGGGCGGGCGGTCGCAAACGGATGCGCCACGCCATGGGGATGATGAAGGGACGGGGCCTGGGGGCCTGAACGACATGGGGCCGGACGGCCCTTCTGTGGAAGGAGTGACATGCTCGCGATTCGCTTGACCCGGATTGGATCGAAGAAACGGCCCACCTACCGTGTGGTGGTGACCGAGGCGCGCACACCGCGTGACAGCCGTGTGGTGGAGAACCTGGGGTACTACAACCCGAAGACGCAGCCAGCGACCCTGAAGGTGGATCGCGACCGCGTGGCGCATTGGCTCAAGGTCGGCGCGCAGCCGAGCAGCACCGTGAACAGCCTGCTGAAGAAACACCAGGAGCCGGCTGCCGCGCCCGCCGCTGCGGCCACGCCGTCGGTCCAGTGAGCCACGCTCGCGACGTCGCCGAAGTCGTGGTGAAGGCGCTCGTGCTGCAGCCCGAGGCGGTGCGGGTCACCGAGACCGACCAGCGCGGCCTCACGGTCGTCGAGGTGTTCGTGGCCGACCAGGAGCTCGGGCGTGTCATCGGCCGCCAGGGCCGGACCGCGACGGCGATCCGGACATTGGTCAGCGCGACCGCCGATCGCGATGGCGAGAAAGCGACCGTCGAGTTCCGGGATCGGGACGGCCGCAGGTAGTGACCGAGGCCGAATGGGACGCGCTCGTCGTGGTGGGTCGTGTGGCGCGGCCCCACGGTCGGTGGGGCGAGGTGATCCTGAACGCGGAAACCGATTTCCCTGAGGAACGGTTCCGGCCAGGACGCCAGCTGTTGACACGGCGTGGCGTCGATGTGATGGCGTTGACCGTGCGCTCTGCGCGGATCCAGCAGGGTCGCCCGGTCCTGGGGTTCGCCGGGGTCGAGTCCATCGACGACGCCCAAGCCCTGGCCGGGTGCGAGTTGCGGATTGCGGTTGCCGACCTGGTGCCGCTGCCGCCTGGCATGTTCTACCAGCACGACCTGGTGGGGTGTCGGGTCGAGACGGTGGACGGGATCGACCTGGGTGTGGTCGCTGCCGTGGACGGCTCAGGTGCCGCCAGCCGTCTGGTGGTCGATGGACCGGCAGGCGAGCAGTTGATTCCGCTGACGCAGGACATCTGCCGGATTGTGGATCCAGCCGCCCGGCGGATCGTCATCGCGCCACCGGACGGATTGCTGGGCTTGAACGACACGCGTCGCAGCCGGCAGGCCCGGCGGAGCTCGGGACCGTGAGGTTTGATCTCGTCACGATCTTTCCCCGTCTCTGCGATGGGCCGCTTGGCGAGGGTATCGTGCGGCGCGCCATCGAGCGCGGGATCGTGGATGTGCGGGTGCACGACCTTCGCGATTACACCGCCGACCGGCATCGGACGGTCGACGATGTGCCGTATGGGGGCGGACCGGGGATGGTGTTCAAGCCCGAGCCGCTGTTCAAGGCCGTGGACGCGATCCGGGCGGAAGGCGGCGAGCCAGATGCCATTGTGCTGACCTCGCCGCAGGGCCGCACATTCACGCAGGCGGCGGCCGAACGACTGGCAGCCTTGCGGCATGTGGTCGTGCTCTGCGGGCGGTACGAGGGCGTGGACGAACGGGTCCGGGAGGCGCTCGCCAGTGAAGAGCTGTCGATCGGCGACTACGTGCTGTCGGGCGGTGAACTGGCGGCGCTGGTGGTGATCGACGCGGTCGTGCGGCTGCTGCCGGGTGCGGTGGGTGACGAGGAGTCGGTGGAGGCGGACTCGTTTACGAGTGGCCTGCTGGATTTTCCGGTCTACACGAGACCGGCCGAATTCCGTGGTCTCGTGGTTCCCGGAGTGCTGCTGTCGGGCCATCACGCGGAGATTGATCGGTGGCGCAGGCGGGAGGCGTTGCGCCGAACTTGGATGCAGCGGCCTGATCTTCTGCAGAACGCTGAACTGGATAGCGACGCGCGCGAGATGCTGCGGGCGCTGATAGATGAGAGAGGAGTCGAGCATGGGCGCGATCGAGACAATTGAGGCAGGTCAGCTGACCGGGCGGCCGGCGCTGCGCAGTGGCGACACGGTGCGGGTCCACGTGAAGGTGCGCGAGGGTGACAAGGAGCGCATCCAGGTGTTCGAGGGCATCGTGATTGGGCAACACCGCGGCGGCGTGCGTGCCACCTTCACGGTTCGCAAGGTGTCGTTCGGCCAGGGCGTCGAACGCATCTTCCCCGTGCATTCGCCGATTATCGACAAGGTAGAAGTCGTGAGATCGGCCAAGGTGCGACGCGCGAAACTCTACTTCCTGCGCGAGCTGAAGGGGAAGGCCGCGCGCATGAAGGAGACAAGACGCCCGGTCTAGGCTCGTGACGTCAGGCTGGGCGCCGATCCATGAGGCGGACCGAAGCCAGGCGCACGCTTGAGAACGCGCTCCGGCGCTGCGGCTTCGTGCACGTGGCGGGCGCCGACGAAGTGGGGCGCGGTTGTCTGGCCGGCCCTGTGGTGGCGGCGGCGGTCATCCTCGATCCCGACCGCTGGATTCCGGGGCTGGCCGATTCGAAGGTGCTGTCCGCCTCCACACGCGCTCGTCTGGGTGAGCGCATTCGCGCCGAGGCGATCGCGTGGGCGATCGCCGAGGTGAGCGCGGTGGAGATCGATCGTGTCAATATCGGTCGCGCGTCGCTCGAGGCGATGCGTCGAGCCGTCATGGCGCTCTCGCCCCAACCCGACATGGTGCTGGTCGACGCGTTCCGGATCCCGAATCTGCCGATGGCGCAACGCGGCGTGATTCACGGCGACCGTCTCTGCACCGCGATCGCTGCCGCCTCCATCGTCGCCAAGGTCTTCAGGGATGGAGCCCTGGTGGAATTGCACCGCGTGGATCCTCGGTACCGATTCGATCGCCACAAGGGGTACGGCACACCGGAGCACGTGGCGGCGATCGCCCGGCACGGGTACTCACCAGCGCACCGCCGGTCGTTTCGGTCTCCGACGCTGTTTGATACGATGGATGCGGCCAACATCCCCAGGTCCTGAGCCAACCAGACTGATGGACCGCGAAGAGATCCTTCGAACGGCCGAGAAGCTGCTGCGGCAGGGACGGCTCGATGCGGCCATTGCCCAGTACGCCAGCGTCGTCGAGCACCACCCGCGCGATTGGGCCACGGCGAATCTGCTGGGCGATCTGTTTGTCCGGGCCGGCCAGGTCGATCGCGCCGTGGCGCAGTACTCTCGTACCGCCGAGCATCTCGCCGGGGACGGCTTCCTGTCGAAGGCGGCAGCCCTCTACAAGAAAATCATCAAGATTCGGCCCGACGATGACCACGCCGCGCTCAGAGCTGCGGAACTGTCGTCGCAGTTGGGGCTGGGCGGCGATGCGCGATTGTTGCTGCACGACGTGTTCCAGCAGCGGCTGCGGCGGGCAGACCGATCGGGGGCGAGGCAGGCGGCGTTGAAAATGGCCGCGCTGGACGCCGCCGATGTCGTAGGCCGGCTCGATGCCGCCCGGATGTTGGCCGATCTGGGAGACGCACACGCGGCCTCCGAGCACCTGCGCGCGGCCGGGCAGTGGCTGCTGCACCAGGGTCGGGCCGCGGAAGCCGAAGGTGCCTGGCGTGAGGCCCTGCGATTCGATCCGGGCGAAACGCAGACGCGCCATCTGCTGGTTCAGGCGTTACTCGACCGCATGGATCACGATGGCGCGCGCGAGATCGCACAGTCACCAGACGACGTGCGAGCCGTGGGGGAGGCGTTGTTGAAGGCGGGTGACGAGGCCGAAGGGCTCGGCCTGCTCGAGCAGGCCCTCACCCTCGAGCCAGCCAATGTGGAGTCGCGCATACAGATGGCCCTGGTGTGCGTGACACGGCGGAGATACGACCGGGCCCGCGTCTTGCTGGATCCGATGGTCGCCGATGGCGAGAGCAGGGTTCCGGTGCTGCTGGCGGAGATCGACTTCTGCACGGGTCGTCTGGAAGAAGGCTGCCGTGCCGTACGCTCCATGTTGTCGGCGGACGCGGACCAGGCAGAGACCCTTGTCGAGCTGACGTGCCGGATCGGGGCCGCCAATCCTGACGCCGGGTACGCGGCGCTGTCGAGCCTGCTCGACTGGGCGGACGCCAGCGGTGAGGGAGCTGTGGCTTTGGAGGCCGTCGAGCGGTTTGTGTCGGTCGTGCCCACCTGCGTGCCTGCGCTTGAACGGTGGGTTCAGACAGGCTCAGACGGCCACTTCGAAGACAATCTGTATCGGGCACAGATGAGCCTGGCCGACGCCTACCTGCACGCCGAGCGTTGGAGCGACGCCCGCACACTGGGCGAGGAGCTGGTGAGGAAACGTCCCGACGATCAGCGAAACGCGGAACGATTGCTGGTCGCACTGCGCGGACTTCGGGTCCCCTCGGCCGAAGCCGTCGTCGCAGCCCATCTGCAGCGGGTGGCCGCACCGGGGGATGCGGCCGACTTGGCCAGATGGTTGGCATCGCGCCGGGACGCGACCGGCGGTGTCGAGGTCGAGTCCAGCGATTCAGCTCCGGGTGTCACCCCGCAGCCGCCCATCGTGCCCATCCGTGTCGCGGCCGATCGACCTCCACGTGCCGTCGACAGGTTGCCGGGTGATGTCGTCGGTGGGACGTCGATCCTCGACGCCGGTGTGGCCGGCGTCGATGTGGAACGCATGCTCCAGGGCGCCGTGGGGACCGGCGACGAACAAAGCCTGTCGGACCAGGTGCTCGAACTCGATCTGAGCCGTGCGTTGGACGAGCTTCTCGGCCCGGTATCCCCCAAAGGTACCGCAGACGGTGACCCGTCGGCGCCCACCTCTGAGGTGCCCGCCGCGCCAGATGCTGTCGAGCCCCAGACAGCGCAGGACGGCCACGTCGATTTGAGCGAGTACTTCGGCCAGCTTCGGGCTGATTCGGGACGGAATCGAGACGAAGCGGAGGCCGCCCGCGCGTACGATTTGGCGGGCACCGCCTACAATCAGGACGATCGTGACGGGGCGGTGCGCCACCTGCGCGAGGCGTTTCGGGAGCCCAGTCTTCGCTTCCGGGCCGCGTCGATGCTGGCGAGAATCGCCAAAGAACAGGGGCGGGCGAGCGAGGCAGTGGAGTGGCTCGAACGGGCTGCCGAGGTGCCCCCGCCGTCGCCGCAAGCCGGCCACGCATTGCTGTACGAACTGGGAGACATGCTGGAATTGTTGGACGAAGAAGCCCGGGCGCTTGCCGTGTTTCTTGAGCTGAGTTTCTCAGTTCCGGATTTTGCCGACGTTGGTGCCCGAGTGGGGCGCCTGAAGGCGTGTCAGCCGGGCGTGCAAAGCCCGGCGCAGACGCCACCGGAGAGCGCATGATCGTGCTCAGTCGTCTCGTCGTGGTCGCCTACTTCGTGGAAGTGGGGCTGTTGCTGGTGGTGGCGCCCTGGTCGGCATTCTGGGATCGCAACTACTTCTCGGCGGCGTGGCCGGCGTTGAATGCGCTGACGCACAGCAACTACGTTCGTGGAGCGGTCTCTGGATTGGGACTGGTCAATCTTGGTGCGGGGGTAGCCGAGTTCTTGGCGCTGTTTGGCTGGCGTAGCGGCGCCACCGATGCCGGGCGCGAGGTTTGACACCAGGCAAGCCGTTTCCTAACATTGGACCTGCCGGGCCGACCGCGGCGAGCCTGGATCTCAATGAGGCGTGGACCACTACTGATGGCTGAGGACTCTCCCGTCGATTTCGGCAGTTTCCTGAAACACGCACGCGAGACGCGTGGCGTGTCGCTTCAGCAGGTCGCCGAGACGACGAGAATCTCTGCCCGGGTGCTCGCGGCGCTCGAACGCAACGATGCCTCTAAGTTGCCGGGCGGGATTTTCTCGCGAGCGTTTGTGCGCTCCTACGCGCGGGAAGTCGGCCTCGATCCTGAAACTGCGGTCGCGCGCTTCGTGGCGGCGTTTCCGGACGCATCGGGCGCCGATGACGGTCCCAAACCGGCCGGCGGCGAGGATCTCGAGGCCTTCGAGAGCCGCCGCAAGATGGTGGCTACGCTGCTCCAGTTGCTCGGCTTCAGTCTCTTGATTGTGGTGGTGGTTATCCTGTACTCCAGCATGAGAGGCTCGCCGACACCACCAGCCGAACTCCGTCAGAGGTCGACCACGTCCGCTCCCGCCCCGCCGTCGGCGTCGCCGCAACCGGTGGTGCCAAACCCGTCGATGGCGGAACCACAGGTGCCTGGGTCTGCGCCGGCCGGTGCAGCGCCGGCAACCGGGTCGCCGGCCCGGCATGCCGCCCTGCCGGCGCAGTCCATCTCCGTTGTGATCGGGGCGAGCGAGGCCTGCTGGATCGCCGTGACCGCCGATGGCGTCAGGGTTGCCGATCGCACGCTGCAGGCCGGCGATAGAGTCGAATACCAGGCCCGAGGCCGCCTCACGCTGTGGGTTGGCAATGCCGGGGCGCTCTCGATCACCATCAACGGCAAACCGGCGAGATCATGGGGTGCCCGAGGTCAGGTGGTCTCCAGAGAGATCACGCTCGACACGCTCAACGCCTTCCTTCAGTAGTCTGCCGGATGGACTCCTCGTATCGGACTCCGCTGCTGGATTGTTTTCGGAGGGGCGAAGTTGCCCATGACATCCGCCTGCTGGCGGCCCAGGGCGTGCTGGCTCCTCGAGCACTCGAGCAGTTGGCGCTGTTGACGCTGCTTGTAGGGGATGCCGATCCCGCCATTCGGGCTGCCGCAGAAGAGACCTTGCGGCGCATTCCCTCATCCATGCTCGCGTCGTTTCTTGCGCGGCCTGACGTGCCGCCCGAGTTAAGGGAGTTCTTTGGAGCCCGCGGCGTCGAGCCCTCGGATGCCAGCCAGACCAGCTCCGACGAGCCGCTCGTTGCCACCGAGCTGCCAGACCAGGAACCGGCGCCAGAGCTAGACGTGGCCCCCGGCGAGCCGCTGGCGGATGGCGCACCGCAGGCTGACGCCGAGCTCGGCGAGGGAGGAGAGGTGCTGCGTCTGGGAACCATTCAGCGGCTGGCGAGGATGAACGTGACGGAGAAGATCAAGGTGGCCATGCGGGGAACGCGCGAGGAACGGGCCATCCTGATTCGCGATCCGAACAAGCTGGTCTCCATCTCGGTTCTTGCCAGTCCGAAGCTGACCGATCGGGAAGTGGAAGGGTTCGCGAAGCTCGCCGCAGTCTCAGAAGATGTGTTGCGGGTGATTGGCACGACCCGGGCATGGATGAAGAGCTACGGGGTCGTCCAGGGGCTGGTCAAGAACCCGAAGACCCCAGTCTCGATCTCTCTCGGTCTGGTCATCAGGCTGATCGAGAAGGACCTCAAGGCGATTGCCACGGACCGGAACCTTCCTGACCCGATCAAGTTGTTGGCCCGCAGGCTCATGCAGGGCGGTCAGGCCCGGAGGCGGTAGGTCGGTTCCTCGTCGGCTTCGTCCTACGCGCGGCGCTGCCGGCCGGTGCGGAACTGGCGTGCCATTCCGAACGCATCTGCGACAGGCCGTCCATGTACACCGCGACCCGTTCCCGTTCTTCTTCCGAGGAAAGCGTCTTCAACAGCTCGATCGCCTGTTTCAGATCGCGCTGAATCGTTGTGCGCGTGGCGGCGTAGTACAGCTGCTTGATCTCGGCAACAGGGTCCATTGATGGTCCTTAGCTACGATTCGATGCGCAGCCCGTCGGTCTCGATCTGGTAGTCGAGCACGCGGGCGCCGCCAGTCGTCAGGGCCTCGCCGACGCGCGTCTGGGCTTCGGGTGGGCAGAAGCAGCACAGACAACCGCCTCCGCCTGCGCCGCACACCTTGGCGGCCACAGCGCCGGCCGGCGACTCGGCCCTGGTCGTGAGCGTGAGGTTCGATCCCTGGAAGTAGTGCAGCAGCCGCCCGAGCAGATCCATTCCACCCGGCGTGATCGGTTCCGACCAATGGCCGACTCCGTGTGCCGGCCGGTATCGGTCGAGTGAATCACCACCCGCCCATCGTCGCGCGATTCGAGATGGGCATGCGCACGCAAACTAATCGCCGCGTTCAGCGTGATCGCCCCGGGATGAAACAGATAGAGCGGCCAGATGTCGATGGTGCCGCCGGCCAGGTCAATGCGTGTAGGTGCAGACGATGCGATTCGCACGGGGCCATTATAATGGGATTCCGATGTCGCCAATGGCTCTGCGTCGCCAGGTTGGTCAGCTGGCCTTTCTCGGTTTCCAGGGATCTCAGATTCCGCCCGAGGTGCGGTCGATCGCCCACGAGTTCGCGGTGGGCGGCGTGATCCTGTTCGCTCGCAATGTCGAATGCCCGGAGCAGATCGCCGAGCTGGCATTCGAGGCGCAACGCCTGGTTCCGGACATGCCGGTGTGGGTGGGCGTGGACCAGGAAGGCGGCCGCGTGGCGCGCCTGCGCCGGCCCTTCACCGAGTGGCCTTCCATGGCGGCGCTTGGGCGCAGCGGTGACCGAATACTCGCCCGGCGGTTTGCCGAGGCGCTTGGCCGCGAGCTCGGCGCGGTCGGTGTGTCGATTGATTTCGCCCCTGTGCTCGACGTCCTGACCAATGCGCACAACCCTGCGATCGGCGATCGGGCACTGGGATCCGATGCCGGCGCGGTAGCGGACCTTGGGGCGGAGATCATTGATGCCCTGCAAGCGGCAGGGGTCGCCGCGTGCGGTAAGCACTTCCCCGGCCACGGCGACACGTCGGTGGACTCGCATCACGATCTGCCGGTGGTGGATCATGCCCCCGATCGACTCGACGCCATCGAGTACGTGCCGTTCAGACGGGCGATCGACGCCGGCGTGGCCGCCATCATGGTGGCCCATGTGTTGGTGCCGGCGTATGACGAGGAACGGCCGGCGAGTGTGTCTCCGCGCATCGTCAGCGGCGTGCTGCGGCAGGAGTTGAGCTTCGACAACTTGATTGTGACCGACGACCTCAGCATGAAAGGGTGCTCAGCGCGCTGGGCGCCTCCGGCGGCGGCGTTGATGGCGGTGGCGGCCGGGGCTGACGCCGTGCTGCTGTGCGAACCGAATCACGACCAGCAGGCCCAGGCGCTCGAGGACCTTGTACACGCGATTGAAGACGGCACGTTGTCGTACCAGCAGGTCGAAGCCAGCGTGGCGCGTCACCAGCGGTTGAAGAGTCGGTTTCTCGACAGCGACGACCGCGGCCTGCGTCCCTCGTCCCGTTGGCGACAGGTGGTGGGCTGCGAGGCCCATGCCGCGATTGCGGCGGAGATGGCCCGCTATGCCTAGTCTCAAACCCGGCGCCCTGCGCCCCGGCGACCGTGTGGCGATTGTGGCGCCGGCCAGCCCGTTTTCCCGGGACGAGTTCGACGGGGGATTGGCCCAGCTGCGCGCGCTGGGGTATGTGCCGGAATTCGACGAGACCATCTTCGATCGACGGCGTTACCTGGCCGGTGACCCCGCCTCGCGCGCGCGATCATTCCTGCGAGCGTGGCAGGATCCTGGGATTCGGGCCGTGTTCACCGCAAGGGGGGGCTACGGCAGCGCGCAGTTGCTGCCGTTCCTGCCGTGCCATCTGTTGCGTGCCACGCCCACATTGCTCGTCGGCTACAGCGACATCACCTCGCTGCTGAGCGTGATCACCACCCGATGCGGCATGGTGGCCCTGCACGGACCCACGGTCACGGGCAGGCTGGGCAGGGGAGAGGCGGCCTACGATCGGATATCGCTCGTGCACGCGATGACGAGTACGACTCCGCTTGGAGCCTTGTCGCCGCCGGGGCTGGAGACTATTGTCGACGGAGAGGCATCTGGACTGCTGTTCGGCGGCAATCTGACCCAGATCTCCGCGTCACTTGGCACGCCGTGGGCCTTTGATCCTCCGGAGGGCGCCGTGCTCTTTGTGGAGGACGTGAACGAACGTCCCTACCGGCTCGACCGGCTTCTCACCCAGCTTCGTCACGCAGGGATTCTGAATCGGGCGTCCGCGTTGGTGTTTGGCGACATGCCCGGCTGCGACGAGCCCGGCGGCGAGATGACCGCCCGCGAGGTGGTGGGTGATCTGGTCCGCGATTTCGCCGGGCCCGTGCTGTGGGGCTTCCCGTCCGGGCACACCGGGTCTGCCGCCATCACACTGCCGCTCGGCGTGCAGGCCCGAGTCGTGGCTGGCGCAAGCCCGGCGCTCATCATCGAAGAGGCGGCCGTGACTGATGCCTGTGCCATCGAACATTCGAGAGGATAACCCGTGAGACGCGTGCACTTCATCGGTATCTGCGGCACGGCCATGGCCACGCTTGCGGCCATGCTGAAGCGAAAGGGCCTCGACGTGCGGGGCTCCGACCAGAACGTCTATCCGCCGATGAGCACATTCCTCGATCAGGAGGGCATCCCGATTCTGACCGGCTACCACGCCGACCACATCACCGGCGACCTCGACGAGGTGGTCGTTGGGAATGCCATCTCGCGAGGCAATGCCGAGCTGGAGGAAGTGCTGGATCGAAAGATCCGGTACTGCTCGCTGCCCGAAGCCATCCGGGAGCAGTTCCTGTGGGGTGCGCGCTCCACCGTGATTGCCGGTACGCACGGCAAGACCACAACGACGGCGCTGGCCGGATGGGTGCTGGTGCACGCCGGGCTGGATCCAAGCGTGCTGGTCGGGGGCGTGGCGGCCAACCTGGGCCCCGACGGCTCCAGCTACCGCCTTGGCACGGGCCGCGATTTCGTGATTGAGGGCGACGAGTACGACAGCGCGTTTTTCGACAAGACCGCCAAGTTCCTGAAATACCTGCCAGACATTGCGGTGGTGGCCAACATCGAGTTCGACCACGCCGATATCTACAGCGACCTTGATGCGGTGCGCCTGGCATTTCGGCGCTTGGTGAATCTGGTGCCGCGGCGGGGTCTGCTGGTGTTGGGCGCCGACAGCCCGGACGCGTTGGCCTTGAGAGAAGCCGCCCACTCGAAGGTAGAGACCTTCGGCCTCACCGAACACGCCGACTGGTACGCCTATGATGTTGAGCCCACGCAGTCGGGAACCCGGTTCCGAGTCAGGTACCTGGCCGAGGGACTTGGCGTGGTTGAATTGCCGCTGGTCGGCTCGCACAACGTGCGCAATGCTCTGGCCGCCATGGCCGTGGCGAATGCCGTCGGGGTCGGAATCGGCACCATGCTGGAAGGCCTTCGCACCTTCGCCGGCGTCAAACGGCGACTGGAGCTGGCCGGCATTGCCAGAGGCGTGACGATTCTCGACGATTTCGCTCATCACCCGACCGCGGTTCGGGAAACGCTGGCCGCCGTACGCGCCGCGCATCCCGACAATCAAATCTGGGCCGTGTTCGAGCCCCGATCGGCGACCTCGTGCCGCCGGGTTTTTCAACGGGCGTTCGCCGAGGCGTTTGACGCGGCGGATGACACGTTGATTGCCGGCGTCTACCGATCGTCGCTGCCAGCCGACGAGCGCCTGTCTGGGGAACAGTTGGTCGCGGATCTATCGGCCGCCGGTCACCGCGCGCGGTTCATGCCGGCCGTGGACGACATCGTGGCGACGATCGGCCGCGAGGCCAACCCGGGCGATCTCGTCGTGGTGATGTCCAATGGCGCGTTTGGCGGCATCCACGCCAAGTTGCTCGGCGCCTTGGCCAAACAGCCGCCGCCGTCGGGACACTAGTTCTTGATCTCGCCGGGTGGCTTGATTGGCGGGCGGGGCAGCGTCACGCCGGGCTGATCCTCGCGCCCCGGGTCGAGCAGGTCGAGCATGCCCGCGCCACCCTCCCGGCCGACGCGAAATGGCCGCAGATCCACTTCGTTGATGTCGAGCACGCGGATGATGTGCGGCGTCATGGTCAGGATGATGTCGGTCTGCTGCCGGTCCAGCTTGTTGCGCGCAAAGAGCCTGCCGATCAGGGGAATATCGACCAGCCCCGGCACCCCCGTGAGCACCGTCCGTTCCTCGTCGCGAATCAACCCGGCCAGCACGCTGGTTTCGCCATCGCGCAGCCGAATGACCGTGTTCACCGAGCGGCTGCCAAAGGTGGGTAGCCCGCCGTACCCGGTACCCGAGATGGAGCTGACCTCGACTTTGAGCGACAGCGACACGTCGTCGTTGTGGTGCGTGCGCGGCGTGATGTCGATGTTGACGCCGATGTTCTCGTAGTTGAACGACGTGATCGGCTGCTGATTCACACCGCCGGCGGCAATGGGCGCAAAGGTGGTGACCGGCACCGGGACCCGCTCGCCGAAACGCGCCTGCGCCGCCGTTCCCTCCTGGGCCCGCAGCTGCGGGCTGGCCAGCGTGCGACTGCTCGAATCGGACTTCAGCAGCCGGTAGAACAACGCGGGGAAGCTCGACAGAAACACATCGGCCGACGTCAGCATGGAGAGATCGCGCAAGGTGAGGCCGGGCCGATTGACGGTAGCCGAGCCGTCGATGCCCGTTGAACCGGGCGACGCCACCTGCAGGCCGTACTCGCGCAGGCGACCCCGATCGACCTCGAGTACCTCGACGTCTATCACGACCTCGGGCCGGGCCTTGTCGATGGCGGAGATGATCCGCGCGGCCGCCGCCACCCGTTCGGGCGTGTCCTTCAACGTAATGGCGTTGGCGCCGACCACTGGCGCGATCCGCCGCGCATCCACCACGATCCGCAGCAGGTCGATGGTCTCTTTCACATCGGCATTGGAGAGGTAGAAGGTGCGCACCACCTCTTCCTCGTACTCGCGCCGCTTGGCCGTGGTATCCGGAATGACTGTGACGGTGCGCGGGGCGGTTACCCGGTAGAAGTTGCGCGTGCTGGCCGAGAGCGACGCCAACGCGTGCTCCAGGGTGATTCGCCGCAGATCTACCGTGATCGGCGCGTCGCGGAACGCGGGATCGAAGATGATGTTGATGTCGGCGAAGCGGGCAAGCGCCGTAAAGACCACGCGGGAGCTGGCCTCGCGGAAGGCCAGCGAATCGGGCATCTTCACGTCGGCAGGCAGATCGAGGCCGGGCGGCGGCAGGTCGCGGGTGCGTTCGATGAGCGACTGGAGCACCGTCTTCCCATCCCGGGCCACCGCGATTTTGGCCCGCAGCTTGTTGCGTAGCTCACGAACGGCGTCGTCGATCTCCGTGCTGGCCGGTGTCAATTGGGAGGCGATCTGATACTCCACCAGCGCCTCTTCGAGTTTCCCGAGCGAGGCGAATCGTCGCCCGCGCGCGACGTGCTGGTCGGTAGCCCGCAGCCGGGCGCGTTCGAGCGACAGCCTGGCGTTCTGGTCGGCGGGCTTTGCCTTTACCGCCGCCGTGTACTCGACGACCGCCCGGTCCCAATCCTGCTGACGTTCCGCCTGCTCGCCCTGGCGCAGCCCGCCGGTGGTGGCGCACCCGGTCAGCAACACGACACCGCACGCCAGCACCCCGAGGTGCCGCCAGCCCGTCATTCCCGCTCTCCCGTCGTCATTCCCGCGGGCGCCTTCGCCGTCGGCTACGGCGGCCCAAGGATGCGAAAATTCAGTCTGGACCCCCGCTTTCGCGGGGGTGACAGATGGGGCGCGGGGGTGACGAGAAACGTGCTTTATCCGTCGCGATGGCGGGCCAAGAAGGTCCCTAGTCACGGGCCTGGCCGTCGGTGATGACATCCACGCCTCGCGGGATATTGAACCTGAATTCCGAATTCGGGAGCCCCACATTCTCGCGGACGTGCGAGAACACGAACGTGGATCGGCCCCCCTGCGCATCCGACGTGACAAGCCGCCGTACCTGCCTCGTCTGCGGATCGACTTCGATCACCAGCCAGTCGTACTCGGCCTGGTGCTGTTTCGGTGTCAGTTTCAGTGCAGAAGAGCCCGGCGCCGCGTCGGCCGGATCGGGAATCGACGCCACGAAATCTCTCGTGAGGCTGCCCTTGCCGGCTAGAAACAACGCCGGGGTGGTGGCTTCGTCGGCGGCCGGAACCGGGCTGATGATCACCTGACGATCGGCCGGGATGTACGCGTAGATCCGGACACCATCCGACACGAATTCCTTGCGTTCGGGGCTCTGGTAGATCCAGTGCATCTGTCCGGGTCTCTTGATCTTCACCGTGCCGCGCTCGACGGCCTCTGTTCGAAGCATGCCTCCGCGGTAGCTGTGAACGAAGTCGGCAGACCAATCGATCACGCGGTCGTACTTCGTCTGTATCGCGCGGGCGAGATCGTCGGCCGTCGATGATGGTGCCTGCGGAAGCAGGACCAACACCGCGGCAGCCAGGACGAGCAGACGTTCGGTGTGCACAGGCATCAGGGGAGGCAGCATGAACCAACCCCTGCTGCTTACCATAGCACACGGACCGGGGCGGCAGGCGGCCGCAGCCGCAGCCGGAGAGTCAGACCTTGGGGGCGGGGGCCGGCTGCGGGACTGAGCGAACGGCGTCCTTGGTATCGGTGGGGAAGTTGGCGGCCGCCCATTCGGGTAATCCGCCTTTCAACACGCAGACCCTGTAGCCAGACCTCGCCAGGCCGGCGGCAACCGTCACGCTGGTAATCTCGTCTGGATCGGAGTCGTACAACGCCAGTTCCCGATCGCGTGGCAGGGTCGGCGGCTGGGGCTCACCAGGAGCCCACCTGATCGCGCCAGGCAGCTTGAGCGTGCTGTGTTCGAACGGATAGCGCAGCCGCACGTCGACCAGCACGGGCCGCAGTGCCTCGTCGGTCGCGTCGAGTTTCTGTTTCAGATCTTCTTTGGTGATGCGCAAGACAGCCATGGCACGTATTGTGGTCGGTGGCTCGCGACAGTGTCAACCGTGCCCGAGCCACGCCGAAGCCGGGAGCAGTCAACAACCCCCGCCTAAGGGTGTGGGCTTTATTTGGGACGGCCCGCAGGCGCATGATCGGCCGCGGGTAAGCGCTGATCGTCAGACAGCCCCGATGATGAAGCAGCCAACGCACTCGGTCCTGGAGAGCGACATCAGTGAACCATAGCGAGATCGTCAGCTTCCTCTGGGGCGTTGCGGACCTCATCCGCGACACCTTCAAACGCGGCAAGTACCAGGACGTCATTCTTCCGCTCACCGTCCTGCGCCGCCTCGATTGCGTGCTGGCCCCCAACAAGACCAAAGTCCTCGAGACCCAAGGAAGATTCAAAGGCAAGCTCGACGACCTCGGCGGCCAGCTCCGCAAGGCCTCGGGCTTCGCTACTTCAACCGCTACACCCCGCCGCGGCCCCTGAAGGAGATCGAAGCCGACATCCGCGGGATCGAGATGGACATCGTCCGGATGCTGGCGGAGGTGACGGGGGGAATCCGCTCCTGAGTTCCAAAACCTCGGCACTTGCTCACATCTGCCGACATTTCGTGCTCCGTTGGCGGTTGGTGCGGAGAGGTTAAACCGTCGGGGGTTGCGCACAAGTCCAGACATCATGTGTCGAACTGTTGACAGATATTGATAACTGACTACACTTCGCCACATGCCGAATCCCACCGACCGTGAACGGCTCCTCAAGCTTGCCAGCCGCCGGGGCAGTCTGGCCACGCGCGATGTCGTTGCGGCCGGCATCCATCGCCAGGTCCTGAGCCGGCTGGTGCGCGAGGGCGAACTGGAGCGCGTCGCCCGCGGGCAGTATCGCCTGCCGGCCACGCCGGTGACCGAACACCATGGCCTGGCCATGGCGGCAGCCGCCGTGCCGCAGGGCGTGGTCTGTCTGCTCTCGGCCCTCGGCTTCCATGGAATCGGCACTCAGCTCCCGTCCGAGGTCTGGCTGGCCATCGATCGCCGAGCGCGTCGGCCCGCCCTCCTGTATCCTCCGCTGCGCGTTGTCCGCTTCACCGGCGAAGCGCTCACGAAGGGGATCGAAACCCATCGAGTCGAGGGGCAGACAGTGCGCGTCTACGCGCTGGCCAAGACCGTCGCCGACTGTTTCAA
>CAYHRK010000002.1:0-15355 GCA_964358795.1 uncultured Vicinamibacterales bacterium | reverse complement strand
AGTACCGGAACAAGATCGGTCTCGACGTGGCGCTCGAGGCCCTGCGTGAGGCGTGGCGTGATCGCCGCTTCACGATGGACGAGATGGACCGCTACGCCAGGATCTGCCGGGTCGAGCATGTCATGCGACCGTACATCGAGGCGCTGGTGGCATGACCGACGCCTCCGCCGCCCTCGCGCAGTCCGTCCAGGTGCGTCTGGTGAGGCACGCCAAGATGCTCGGCGTCGACCCGAACCTGATCCTCACCCGCTTCGCTATGGAGCGATTCCTCTACCGCCTTTCGCGCTCGCCCGAGGTGGAGCGCTTCGTGCTCAAGGGCGCGCTCCTCTTGCTCGTCTGGCTGGGCGAGACCATCCGGCCGACCCGCGACGCCGATCTGCTCGGCTTCGGGGACCTGTCGGACGAGGCTCTGGCGAGAACCTTCCGGGAGGTCTGCGCCGTCGGGGTGGAGCCCGACGCCATGATCTATCTCCCGAACTCCATTCGCGTCGCGGCGATCCGTCCCGAGGATGCCTACGGCGGGAAGCGCGTGACCCTGCAGTCGTGCCTCGGCCCGGCGCGCCTTCGCGTGCAGGTGGATGTTGGCATCGGCGATGCGGTGATCCCCGAGCCCGTGTGGCTCGACTATCCGAGTCTGCTCGATCTGCCCCGCGCGCGTCTCCGCGCCTACCGGCCCGAAACCGCGATCGCCGAGAAGTTCCATGCCATGGTCACCCTCGGCTCGAAAAACAGCCGCATGCGGGACTTCTTCGACATCGACGCCCTCGCCGCTCGCCAGTCGTTCGACGGCCAGGCACTGGTCGACGCGCTGTGGGCGGGGTTCGTGAAGAAGAACCGGCTCTCTTCCGCGCCTGCGGACCTCGGGCAGGTCGTCGAGCGGCTGGCGCTGTTCCTCGCGCCGGTTGTTACTGCCGCCCAGCGGGGTGCTGCCATGGACCTCGTCTGGCCGCCGGGAGGACCGTGGCGATGAGCGCGCGGCGGTTCAAGCCGTACCCGGCCTACAAAGACTCCGGCGTCGAGTGGCTGGGGAAGATTCCCGCGCATTGGGAGGCTGCGAAGATGTGGCGTATCAGCAGCGCAACCGGCGGGGGTACGCCCGCCAAGGCTGGGTAGGCGCGTGCGCGGCGCGCCCAGCCATCAGCCGATGGTGTTGGCCCGCATCGACCACCCGCGCGGGACTGGGTGGCACTACGTCGTTGTGAGCGGTCGGATTGTCCTCGCCCCGGGTCTCCCGTGCGAGCTGGCGGTTGAACCGTACGTGGAGAGCTGCGGCCTCGAGCGGTTCTCGTGGTATCCAGTTCTGACGTCACCGCTAAGCCCCCACGCTGACCCCTCGGCGCTCCCCAGCTGACCCTGGTCTGTGTGCGCCGGGTGTGCGGGATTAGACTGAACTAGACGGAAAAACCCTGTATATAGTCGGACGACGAACACGGTTCACAGGAAAACAAAAGGGCCAGAATCTTAACGATCTGGCCCTTTTCCGGTGGTGGACGGCAGGAGGCTCGAACTCCCGACCTCCGCGTTGCGAACGCGGCGCTCTCCCAGCTGAGCTAGCCGCCCAGACTATCCAATCAGTTTAACACGCGACAACGGAGGCCAACAACGGCGCCTCTCCGGTCACATTTGCTCTTGGCTCGACAGGCGGCGGCCAAGCTATGCCAGCACATCCAGATACTTGAGCGCGCCACCCGTATTGAACAGCACCACCGTGTCCGATGGCTTGACGCGCGCGTCTGCCTGCAACTGCCGCAGCGCCGAGAGTGTCGCACCACCTTCGGGCGCCGCGCTGACACCCTCGAGTGCGCCAATCGCTTTCATGTCGCGCACCATGTCGGCATCGCTGCAGGCCACGGCGGTGCCGCCGCTCTCGCGAATGGCCCGCAGAATCAGGAAATCGCCAATCGCCTTCGGCACCCGCAGGCCGTCGGCAATCGTGTGCGCGTTCTGCCACGTCTCGGCCCTCTCGGTGCCTTGCTGGTACGCGCGGACGATCGGCGCGCAGTGTTCGGCCTGCACGCTCACCATGCGCGGCCGATGCCCGGGCTTCACCCAGCCGAGACGCTCGATCTCCTCGAAGGCCTTCCACATACCAATGATGCCGGTGCCACCCCCGGTGGGGTAGATGATCCAGTCGGGCCAGCGCCACTCGAGCTGCTCGGCCAACTCGTAGGCCATCGTCTTTTTTCCCTCGATGCGGTACGGCTCCTTCAACGTGGACACGTCGTACCAGCCCAGCGGCCCGCCACGTTCGGCAGCCACGCGTCCGGCATCGGTGATCAACCCCTCCACCAGGGTGATGTCGGCGCCATAGAGTTCGCACTCGCGGATGAAGGGCACCTTCACGTCTTTCGGCATGAACACTTTGGCCTGGAGTCCCGCGCAGGCCGCGTACGCGGCCATGGCGTTGGCGGCGTTGCCGGCCGACGGCACCGACAGGATGGTGGCCCCGACGGTGCGGGCCTTGGTCACCGCCGCCGACAGGCCCCTGGCCTTGAACGAGTTCGTCGGATTGAGCGACTCGTCCTTGATGTAGAGTTCCGACAATCCTAGTTCGCGTCCCAGGCGCGTCGCGTGCACGAGCGGCGTGAATCCCTCGCCCAGCGTGACGGGCTGCTCGCCGTCAATGAGCGGCAGCATCTCCCGGTATCGCCACATGTTGGGTGGCCGGCCGACGAGGCTGTCTTTCGACCAGGCGCGCGCCGCGGCATCGAGATCGTAGCGGGCCACCAACGGCATGCCGCAGGAACAGAGATGGTGTGGCTGGCGCGGATCGCGGGGCGCAGCCCCACAGGGAACCGAACATTCGAGGTGGGTCAGAAATGACACGGTGACGTCCCCGGGGGCCGTTGTGGTTAGCGGTTGAGCAGATCGGCGTCCTTTTTCTTCTGCAGGTCGTCGATCATCGTGACGTGCTGATCGGTGATCTTCTGGACCTCGTCGAGGCCCTTCCGTTCGTCGTCTTCCGACACAAGCTTGTCCTTCAGGAGTTTCTTGAGCCGTTCGTTGGTGTCTCGCCGCGCCAGGCGCACGTTGTTGCGAGCTTCCTCCGACAGCTTGTGCACGTGGCGCGACAGTTCCTTGCGGCGCTCGTCGGTCAGCGACGGAATCGGGATTCGGATGAGCTTGCCGTCGTTGTTCGGGTTCAGACCCAGGTCGGACGCGCGAATGGCCTTCTCGATCGCGCCCAACAGCGACGGATCGAAGGGTTGTGCCACGATGCTCATCGGATCGGGTACCGACAGCGTCGCCACCTGATTGAGCGGCATGCGGGATCCGTAGGCGTCCACGTGCACCGGATCCAGCACATTGATGGTGGCTCGTCCCGTTCTGACGCCGGCCAGTTCGTGGCGCAGGTGGTCCAGAACGGCATCCATGCGCTTCTTGAGTTCGGCAAACAAGCTTTTCAGATCGGTGACATCCATGCTGGTCTGCTCCACGAGTCAGGGCGCGGCCACTCTCGCAGGCGCGGAGGGCTGTGACCCTGGTTAACCGGTTTCTACATTGCGACGGTCGTGCCGATGGGCTCGCCCATGATCGCCCGTTTCATGTTGCCGTGCGTCCGCAGGCTGAACACGATAATCGGGAGCCGGTTGTCCATGCAGAGGGAGATGGCGGTGGCATCCATCACCTTGAGCTGGCGCTCCAGAACCTCGAGATACGTAATGCGCTCGAACTTGGTAGCCGCCGGATCCGTGAGGGGATCGGCCGAGTAGATGCCGTCAACCTTGGTCGCTTTCAAGATGACCTCGGCCTTCATCTCCATCGCCCGCAGCGCCGCGGCGGTGTCGGTGGTGAAGTAGGGGTTGCCCGTGCCGGCCGCAAACACCACCACCCGTCCCTTCTCGAGGTGCCGCAGGGCACGGCGCCGGATGAACGGCTCGGCCACCGATCGCATCTCGATGGCCGTCAACACGCGCGTGACCACGCCTTCCTGTTCGAGCGCATCCTGGAGCGCCAAGGCGTTGATCACCGTACCCAGCATCCCCATGTAGTCGGCCTGGGCGCGATCCATGCCCTTGGCGCTGGCCGCCACACCCCGGAAGATGTTGCCGCCGCCAATCACAATCGCCATCTGCACCCCGAGCTGCTGGATCTGGCCGACCTCCCGGGCGATCTGCCCGGCCACGTGGCGGTCGATGCCGTACTGCTGTTCGCCCATCAGGGCTTCCCCAGAGAGCTTGAGCAATACGCGCCGGAAAGGGCGTCCGGGAACCAACGGCTCGATCATATGTCCGGGATTATAGATCAGGCCTGTCCGCCGCCATCACCCAGTTTGAACCGGACGAAGCGCGACACCATCACATTTTCGCCGGTCTTGGCGACGGCCTGCGACACCATCTGACCCACCGTCACGTTCGGATCGCGCACCGACGGCTGATCGAGCAGCACCACCTGGCCGAAGTAACTGTTCAGCTTGCCCTCGACGATCTTCTCGATGACCTGCGGCGGTTTGCCCGATCCGTCGAACTGCGCGCGGTAGATGGCCTTCTCGCCTTCCAGCACGTCGGCCGGCACGTCCTCGCGCCGCACGTACTTCGGATCGGCGGCCGCGATGTGCATCGCGATTTCCTTCACCAGGTGCTGGAAATCCTCGGTGCGGGCCACGAAATCCGATTCGCAGTTCACTTCCACGAGCACACCGATCTTGCCGCCCATGTGGATGTAGCTGCCCACGATGCCTTGTGACGTGTTGCGGCCCGCGCGCTTGGCTGCCAGGGCCAGACCGCGCTTGCGGAGGATAATGACCGCCTCCTCGATACGGCCGTTGGATTCGGTCAGCGCGGCTTTGCACTCCATCATGGCGGCGCCAGTTTTCTCGCGAAGCGTTTTCACTTCTGCAGCGGTGATAGCCATACGTCTACTCACTCCGATGTACGTAGGAAGCGCCGGCACGGAACAGATCCGGCCGGCGCGGAAGTCCCCATGGCATGGTCCCGGACCGGGCGAGGCCCGGGACTCAGGTTCGTCAGACCGAGGCTGGCGACGGAGCCGGCGCCGCGGGAACTTCCGGCCTCGGCCGCCGGATCACGGGCCGTGCCGCCGCGCGCTCGCTGGCAGCCGCATCGGCCTCAGCCTGGGCTTCGGCGCGAACCGATTCCCGGACCGACCGGCCAGCCACGATCGCATCGGCAATCCGGGAGGTAAACAGCTTGATCGACCGCAGGGCATCGTCGTTGCCCGGGATCACAAAGTCGACCTCCTCGGGGTTGCAGTTGGTGTCGACGATGCCGATGACAGGAATCTTGAGCTTGCGTGCCTCGTCAACCGCGATTTTTTCCTTCTTCGTGTCGACCACGAAGACCGCGTCTGGCAACTTCTCCATCAATCGGATGCCGTCGAGGTTCTTCTGGATCTTGTGCTTTTCTTTCTCGATGCCGGCGATTTCCTTTTTCGACAGCGCTTCGTAGCGGCCGTCGGTGCTCATGGCTTCCAGTTCGCGCATGCGGGTCAAACTGCGCTGGATGGTCGTGAAGTTCGTGAGCAGCCCGCCGAGCCAGCGCTGGTTCACGTAAAACATCCCGCACCGCTGGGCATCGTCGGCCACGGCGTCCTGTGCCTGCCGCTTGGTGCCCACAAACAGCACCGTGCCGCCATCCGACGCCAGGCTGGTGACGAAATCCTCCGCGTCCTTGTAGAGCTTCGTCGTCTTGCCCAGATCGATAATGTAGATGCCGTTGCGTTCGCCGAAGATATATGGCTTCATCTTCGGGTTCCAGCGCTTCGTCTGGTGGCCAAAATGCACGCCGGCCTCCAGCAGTTCCTTGATGGCGATCCCGCTCAAGCGTCCTCCCTCGTCCCTGTCAAGCCGCCGATTACCGTTTGCTGAACTGGAAGCGCTTGCGTGCGCCGGCCAGCCCGTACTTCTTCCGTTCCTTGGCCCGCGCGTCTCGTGTGAGCAGGCCTTCCTTCTTCATGGCGCCGCGCAACTCGATGTTGTACAGGCACAGGGCCCGCGAAATGCCGAGCCGGATGGCGCCCGCCTGCCCCGCAATGCCGCCGCCGGCGACCGTCGCCAGGATGTCGAACTTGTCGACGGTCTCCGTCAGCACCAGCGGCTGGCGGATTTCCATGCGGAGCACGTCGGTGGGGAAGTAGTTCGCGAACTCGCGACGGTTGACCGTGATGGCGCCGTTGCCTGGCCGAAGGAAGACCCGGGCGGTGGACGTCTTACGGCGCCCGGTGGCGTAGTACTGAATCAAAGTCAAGTTACGCTACCTCGAGCTTGGTTGGTTTCTGCGCCGCATGCGGGTGATCGGCACCTGCGTAGACGTTCAACTTGCGATACATCGCGTCACCGAGCTTGGTCTTGGGCAGCATGCCACGAATCGCCTCTTCGACCATGCGGATGGGATTGCGCTCGCGGACGTCCTTGGCACGTTCCTCGCGAAGGCCACCTTCATACCCGCTGTGACGGCGGTAGATCTTCTGCTCTTCCTTGCGGCCGGTCAGCTTGACGCGGCTCGCGTTAACCACGATGACGTGGTCGCCGGTGTCGAGAGAAGGCGTGTAAACCGGACGATGTTTACCCATCAGTAGATGAGCGGCGAGCGTCGCCAACCGTCCCAGCACCTGCCCGTCAGCATCGATCTGGTGCCAGGACCGCACTACGTCTGTCGGTTTCGCCGTATACGTTCGCATCTGCAAGTCTCTATTCCTGAGTCAATTTCAGCGACGGCAAACCAAAATCGTACCAGCACCTTCGCTACTTGTCAAGACACGTCGTCTCCCCCTAGGGGGCTCTCAGGGCGTTCCGCACACCGTTGCGCAGATCTGCCTATTGGAACAGTAGATCACTGCCGATAAGAGTAACGACCCGGGTGTGGATCCGGTTGTGACAGCCGGGTGCCCGGCGCACCCGGGCTGGCCGCCCACGAGCCAATGCCGGGACGCGGCGCTGAAGTCGATCAGGAAGCCCGGTGCTGGGCTTCGGAAAGGGCGGGGAACCGGGACGTGTTCAGCAAGACAAAAGGCCTGGTAGGCCTGGACATCGGTTCGAGCGCCGCCAAGGTCGTCGAGCTCAAGCCATCGGGCCGAACCCACCGCGTCGTGGCCTTCGGCACCGAACCGGTGTCTCCCGACAGCATTGTGGATGGCGCCATCATCGATGGCGCGGGCGTGGCCGATGCCATTCGGCGGGCGTTCGATCGAGCCGGCACCCGAACGAAGAATGTGGCGGCCTCGCTTTCGGGCAACGCCGTCATCGTGAAAAAGATCAGCCTGCCCGCCATGACCGATGGGGAACTGGCCGAGTCGATCCGATGGGAGGCCGAGCAGTACATCCCATTTGACGTTCAGGACGTGAACCTCGACTACCTGATTCTTGACAGCGGCAACTCGGCGGCCGGCAAGACCACCATGGATGTGCTGCTGGTAGCGGCCAAGAAAGAAAAAATCGCCGACTACACTGGCGTCATCGCACAGGCGGGGCGCATACCGGTGGTGGTGGATGTGGATGCCTTCGCGTTGCAGAATGCGTTTGAAGCCAACTACGACGTCGATCCTGCCGCGGTCACGGTACTCATGAACGTGGGCGCCAGCGCCATCAACATCAACATCGTCAATGGCGGCGCCGCGGTGTTCACGCGGGACATCTCCATCGGCGGCAACGCCTACACCGAGGCGGTGCAGCGCGAGTTCAATGTCTCGTTCGAGCAGGCTGAGGCGGCCAAGTGCGGGTCGGGCGGCGAGGGCCTGGCGGCCGACGACGTGCGCCACGTGTTGCGGGCGGTCACGGAAAACGTGTTGCTCGAAATACAGAAGACCTTCGATTTCTACAGGGCCACGGCCGCATCCGAGCGCCTCGATCGGGTAATGCTGTGCGGCGGCGGCTCCCGGGTGGACGGCTTCTCAGCCGCGCTAGGCGACCACTTCAAGTTGCCGGTGGAGCCGCTCAATCCGTTCCGCCGCATCACGCTGGACGCGTCGAAAATCGGCGCCCACGCAGACGACGTGGCGGCAACGTCCGTGGTAGCTGTGGGTCTGGCGCTTCGGCGGGCAGGTGACCGATGATTCGCATCAACCTCCTCAGCGTGGAACGCCCGCGCCCGAAGCGTCGTGGCGCCAGCTTCCAGGCGGGCCAGAAGATCACGGTCGGGTGCACGCTGATTCTCGCCGCAGCGGCGCTAGGCGCGGCCTGGTGGTACTGGTCCATCCAGAAGGAAACGACACTGCTGGCCGACGAAATCAGCGCGGCCCAGCAGGAAACCCAACGACTGAAGTCCCTCATCGTACAGGTGCAGCAGTTCGACGACCGCAAGGCCCAACTGCAGCAGCGCGTGGCGCTCATCGAGCAGTTGCGCCGGGGCCAGACCGGCCCGGTCCACATGCTCGACGAGCTGAGCCGCAGCCTGCCCGAGATGCTGTGGTTGAACCAGCTCGAACAGAAGGGGAACGACCTCACCATCGAGGGACACTGCTCGGCCATGACATCCCTGTCAGACTTCGTGGGGAACCTCGAAGCCTCGGGGTGGTTTAAGAAACCGGTCGAGATCGTCGACAGCCAACTCGAGCAGGTACAGGCCGGCGAAAGCAGCGTGATTCGCTTCACGATCAAGGCCCAGTTTGCAGCTCCCGGCGCGTGAGGGCGCGCAGTTCCGGATAAAGCCGGACGGGATTGGCTCCGATACGACTCCTGAAGCTATGGACCTCAGCCTCAACAAGTTACCGTGGTACGCACAAGTGGGAATGTTCGTCGCACTCGCGATTGGCGGCGTGGCGGCCTTCTACTACCTGTACGCCGAGCCCAACCAAGAGGTGATGGCCGAGCAGCAGCAGCAGCTGAACGCGTTGCGCCTCGACATCAGCAAGGGAATGGCGGTCGCTCGCAAACTGCCGCAGTTCCGGTCCCAGGTCGCCGAGTACCAGGCCCGGCTTGACGGGCTGAAGTCGGTGCTGCCCGAGGAAAAGGACTTCGGCGACCTGCTCCGGAGCCTGCAAATCCTCGCCACGCAGTCGAATCTCACCATCAAGCTCTTCAAGCCGGCGCCCGTTGTAACCAAGCCTCTGCACGCCGAGTGGCCCATCAATATCGAGCTGGAAGGCACGTACCACAACCTCGGCCTGTTCTTCGACCGCATCGGCAAGTTCTCGCGCATCATCAACATCAGCAACGTGCACATCCGCGCAAAGGACCGGCCCGAGCCGAATGCCACCATCTCGGTGGCCTGCGTGGCGACCACCTTCGTGCTGCTGGAGGCCTCCAAGGCCGCAGCCGGTGCCGCGACTCTGCCACCTGGTGCGACGCTTCCAGGGCAAACGGTACCAAAGTCATGAGATCGCTTGCCCTTGCGTTGATGTTCGTGGCGGCCTCCGCCAGTGGTCAGAACAGGACGGTGGCGCCTCCGGTCGGTCCTCAGCCCGCCGCGCAAACGTCGCTGTATTCATACAACTCGGAGGGTCGCCGCGACCCGTTTGTCAGCCTGTTGCGCCGGGGCGGTGATGCCGTGCGGCGGCCGGGCGCAAAAGCCGCCGAAGGTTCGGCGGCCTTCCTGGTGAGCGAGGTGGTGCTGAAAGGCATCATGCTGAGCCGAGGTGAACGCATTGCGCTCATCCAAGGCCCCGACAACAAGACCTACCAGTTGCGGGTCAACGATCGACTGCTCGATGGCAGCGTCCGGAACATCACGGCTGACACGTTGGTGATGCTCGAGGATGTCAATGACCCGCTGTCGCTGGCCAAACAGCGCGAAGTGCGAAAAGTCCTTCGCGCCGTGGTAGAGGCGAAGTGAACGTGGAGAGGAAGGCCGTGATGGCGATGGCGAAGAGTCGGCCCACAACCTTGGCCAGCAGGCGGCGAAGGCCCGCAGGCCTCGTCTGGCTGCTGGGCGCCGCGGTGCTGCTGGCGGTGCACGTCCAGGCTGCCGGTGACCGGGTCGAGAAGGTCCGGCTGACCGGCGTGACGACCAAGACGGTCGGCCGGGTGACGACGATGGTTATCGAGACCAGCGAGCCGGTGGCGTACGTCATGGCGCAGCCCGATCCGCTGACCGTTCTGGTGGATCTCCGAAACGTGATTTCGACGCGGCAGGCCAAGGCCGTCGACTTGACGTCGGGCCCCGTGGCCGCCGTCTCGGTTGAGTCCGTGATCGCCGATGATGGCACCATCCTCGCGCGTGTGCGGCTGGCGCTCTCCGAGCCGGCGCGTCCCGTCGTTCGCAGCCGCTGGAACAAGGTGATCGTGGAGTTCGGCGGGCAGACCGCCAACGAGACAGGCGTCCGGCCTGCCGCACCCGCCGATCAGGCGACCAAGAGCGCGCCGCCCGCAAAAACGCCGCCGGCAACGTCTGCCGCCCAGGCCAAGCCGGTTTCCACTCCTACGCCAAAGGCCCCGGCAGCGCAGGCAGCTTCGGCGGGTCCGGTCGCCAACTTGACGAGAATCGAAACCAGCTTGGGTCCGGAAGGGACCCGCGTGACATTCGTCGGCACGGGACCGTTGAAGGCATCGTCGGTCGAGACGGCCCGCGATCTGCCCCCCCGTCTGGTGGTGGATTTCCCGAACACGTCGTTCAGCGTGCCGGCCGTCACGACCGTCGGCAAGGGGCCGGTAGAGAAGGTCCGTGTCGCCGTCAACAGCCGCCAGCCGCTCGTGACGAGGGTCGTGATCGACCTGAAGTACCCGGTGGCCTATCGAGTGGAGACGGGCGGCGACGATTTCGCGGTGCTGCTGGATCCCACCACGCCACCGGCCGCCGCCACTCGTGAAGCCACACAGGTGGCTCCGCCGCCGCCGGTCGCGGCTCCCGCGCCCGCGGCCGAGGTCGACAAACCTGTGCCGGTGGTCGTCCGCCGCGAGACTCCACCACCCCCCAAGGCCGAATCCAAGACCGAGCCAAGAGTCGCCAGCCCGGCGGCGCCGGTTGCGGCTCCGCCGGCCAAGCCAGCGCAGCCCGAGCCGCCAACGACGGCTCCGAAAATCGGGAAGCAGTACACCGGTCATCCAGTCACCTTCGACTTTCAGCAGGCCGACCTGCGGATGGTGCTCCGGACCTTTTCGGATATCAGCAAGCTGAACGTCGTCATCGATCCGACCATTTCGGGCACGGTGGACGTGTCGCTGCGTGAGGTGCCCTGGGACCAGGCACTCGAGATCATCCTGCGCGCGAACCAGCTCGGGTACGTGCTCGACAACAACGTGGTTCGAATCGCGCCCCTGAAAGTGTTGGCTGAGGAAGAAAAGAGCCAACAGGAACTGGTCCAGGCCCAGGCCCAGGGCGGCGAGTTGAAGGTACTCACCCGGTCGTTGAGCTATGCGAAAGCCAGCGACATGCAGGCGTTGCTGTTGAAGGCCGCCCTGAGCACACGCGGCGATGTGCAGGTCGACGCGCGCACCAACACGCTCATCATCAAGGATCTGGCGGCTAGACTGGTCACGGCCGAAGAGTTGATTTCCGTGCTCGACCGTCCCGAGCCGCAAGTGGAAATCGAGGCGCGTATCGTCCAGACGACTCGCGACAGCGCACGAGCGCTCGGAGTGCAGTGGGGTCTGAGCGGTCGGATGGCGCCCGAGCTGGGGAATACCACGCCGCTCACATTCCCGTCGCAAGGCAGCATCAGCGGCCGCACCGGTGCGGCCAACCAGGGCAACCCGCTGGGCCCGGTTCGAGCGCAGGTGCCGGCAGCCGTCAACTTGCCAGCAAACGGGGCGACCACGGCCTTCGGCATCTCAATGGGCTCGCTCAACGGCGCACTCAATCTGGACATCGCGCTGTCGGCGCTCGAGAAGAAGGGCAACGGCAGGATTCTCTCGGCGCCCCGCGTGATGATGCAGAACAACGTCGAGGCCGAGATGGCCCAGGGGATTCAAATCCCGATCCAGACGGTGTCCAACAACACCGTCACGGTCACGTTCAAAGAAGCCGCGTTGCTGCTGAAGGTGAAGCCGCAGATCACGGCCGCCAACACCATCATCATGGACGTGACGCTCGAAAACGGCGCCGCGGACTTCTCCAAGCAGGTGAACGGCATCCCGCCCATCAACACCCAGCGCGCCAAAACGCAAGTGCTGGTGCAGGACAACGAGACCACCGTGATCGGCGGCATCGAAGTGAGCCAGGAACAGATGCAAAAGGACAACGTGCCGGGGATGCACAGGATTCCCCTGCTCGGGTGGCTCTTCAAGCGCGATTCGTTCTCCGACGAGAGTCGCGAACTCTTGATTTTCATCACGCCGAAGATCCGCCGGTAGGCGGCGGAGCGGGTGGCGGAAGAAGGCAACATGCAGACTAGAAGGGAAGCGCGCCCGGCTGCAGCCCGGTGGGTCACAATGGGGATCGTGTGGCTGGCGCTGGCAGGCGGTGCGTCGTGTGGGCACCTGAACACCAGCGGTCGATCGCCGTCGTATCTGATCATCGAGTCGCTGTCGGCAGCCTCGGGCGCCAAACCGGACAGTTTCTCGAATGTCCTGGAATCCGACGTGATCACCAACGTGAGGGTCCAGATGGGTGGGCAGGCAACGCTCCAGCCCACCATTTTCGAAGACACCGCGCGCGTGGTGTTGAAGATGGCGCTCAAGGACGTGGGTGGGCCAAATGCCCCGACCACGCCGACATCAACCAACGCGATCACGGTCACCCGCTACCACGTCGAGTTCCGCCGGTCGGACGGGCGCAATACACCGGGCGTGGACGTGCCGTATGCATTTGACGGCGCAGCCACAGGCACCTTCGATTCCAACGGCGCCGCTCTGGTGTTCGTGATCGTTCGCGCGCAGGCCAAGCAAGATCCGCCCCTGAAGTCTCTGACGGGGAATGGGGGCGCCATCAGGATCTCGACGGTGGCCGAGATCACGTTCTACGGACAGGACCAGAACGGCAATACCGTGTCGGTGACCGGCCTGATCTCGGTGAACTTCGCCGACTGGCCCGATCCCGTCACGTAGCGATCAGCGGCGCAACGCAACGGCACGGCGTGGGCACGACGACCACGCCGGCGGTTCTCGCATATGCGGACGGGGCCTGGTAGTAGTGGCTCTGTCGTGAGGCACGACGATGACGCGTAGACTTGTCACAGGAGTTCTCGTGGTGGGCGCGGTGGCTGGCCTGGCCGCATGTACGGCCAAGAAGCAGGATGCGCCTCAGTTGTCTGGACCCTCGGAGTTGGCGACCGCCATCACGATGTACGCCAGTCCGGACACGCTTCGCCAGGACGGTGCCTCACAATCGCAAATTACCGTCCAGGCCAGAGACACCAAGGGCGAGGCCATCAAGAATCTACCGATCCGGCTCGATGTGGCCGTTGGCGGCGTCGTGGCCGACTATGGCCAGTTGTCCTCCAAGAACGTGTACACGGGCAGCGACGGGCGGGCGACCTCCACTTACACCGCGCCTAACGCGCCGGTGACGGCTGAGGACGCCATCCAGATTGTCCAGATTCTCGCGACGCCCGTCGGCGCCGACTACGTTGGCGCGGTCACTCACTCGGTTCAGATTCGTTTGGTCCCACCAGGCGTGATCATCCCGCCGAGCGATTTTCCCAAGGTCCTCTTTTCGTTCTCGCCGTCGGCGCCACTGGCGGGCACCGATGTGACGTTTGACGGGTCAGCCAGCGTCAGTCCGACAGGACGCATCGTGGCATACGCCTGGGATTTCGGAGACGGGGCGACGGGCAGCGGTCCAACGGTGACGCACCGGTTTGGCCTGGGAGGCAGTTTCATCGTGAAGCTGACCGTGGCCGACGACCACAATCTGTCGGCGTCCGCCACCAAGACGGTCGTAGTGACCGACAGTGCGACGCCGACCGCCGACTTCGTGTTCTCACCAACGAGTCCGCTGGTCAATCAAGAGATCTTCTTCAACGCATCCTCGTCAAAGGCCGCCCCCGGACGGACTCTGGTCACCTACGAGTGGAACTTCGGCACCGGCCGAACCGGGACCGGCGTGACCACCTCCAAGTCGTACGGGACGGCCGCCACGTACAACGTGACGCTGGTCGTGACCGACGACATCGGGAAGAAAGGTACGGTCGTCAAGGCGGTGCCCGTGTCCAGCGGCTCGGTGACGGCCACCTTCACGTACTCACCAACGGCTCCCATCGGCAACCAGCAGATCAACTTCAACGCGTCGGGGTCGATCAGCCTGAACCCGATCATCGCCTATGAATGGGATTTCGGCGATGGCGCCACCGCCACCGGCGTCACCGCTCAGCATGCTTACCCGACATTCGCCAGCGACCGCAGCTACGTCGTACGACTGACCGTCCGCGACAACGCCGGACAGATCGCTACGACGACGCAAACGGTCACGGTCAAAGCGGGAGCCGGACTGTCGCCGAGCTTCACCTACTCGCCAACGAATCCGGATGCCGGACAGCTGGTGTACTTCAACGCAACCGCTTCGACCGGGTCGTTCCCCATCAGGGACTACCTCTGGAACTTCGGGGACGGCACGCCGACGGGCAGCGGCGTCACCGCGTCGCACCAATGGTCCGGCGCGTCGTGCACGGGCGTGGCCAGCGACAAGACGTTTGTGGTCAGCCTGACCATTCAGGATTCGACTGGTCAGACCGCGACCACCACGCAGAGTGTCACGGTGAAGAAGTGCGGCAGCTAGGGTAGAGTACTGGACGTGGCTGACCTGTCGCGTATCGATGAACTTCGGGGCCGGCTCCAGAAGGATCCGGCCTCGATCGCCTTCGCGCAACTGGCCGAAGAATACCGGCGCGCTGGCCAATTCCGGGAGTCCATCGATACCTGCCGGGCCGGGCTGGCCCGCCATCCGGGCTACCTGTCGGCCAGAGTCACCCTCGGTCGAGCCCTGCTCGAGATTGGCGAGCTGCAGGAAGCCCAACGTGAGCTTGCCGAGGTGCGCCGCGCCGCCCCCGAGAATCTCGCTGCCATTCGGGGGCTGGCCGAAGTGCATCGGCGCCGCGGTGAACTCCCCGAGGCGCTCGATGAATACCGGAGTGCCTTCGAACTGGCTCGCAACGACCCTGGCATCGAGCAAATCGTTCGCGACCTGAAGAAGGAACTCGGTCCGCGCCAATCTGTGCGGGCGCCGGCGGCTCCGCCTCAGCCATCGCATGGCGCAGCGCGGGCTACCGCCCAGCCCCGGCCGGCGGCGCCGGCCATCGCTCGCGCGACCTCTCCGGCCGAGACACCCGATCAGGCCCGGGCGCGCCGAGTGGCGTCCTACCTCCAGCGCTGGCTCGAGGCCGTACTGGCCGAACGCCGATCCCGTCTCTATCACGCTCCGGCCTAGCGGCATATCCCCCCGGATGTGAGACAATCCCGCCCCGTGATCACCACACCCTCGTTGCCCGACATGCTGGAGGTCCGCCATGCCCGCGTTCGGGACGGACTGACGGCCGACCGTCTCGACGCATTGGTCGTCACCCATCTTCCGAACGTGCGATATCTCAG
>CAYHRK010000001.1:0-67286 GCA_964358795.1 uncultured Vicinamibacterales bacterium | reverse complement strand
CTCGGCTTCTTCGGGATCGGTCAGGGATACCGCTAATGGTAGACGTTCTGGTGACGGGCGGGGCGGGTTTCATCGGCAGCCATTTCGTACGCTACGGGCTTGGGGCGCACCCGGACTGGCGCGTCACGACCCTGGACAAGCTCACCTACTGCGGACGACTCGAGAACCTGCAGGACGTGATGGACAACCCGCGCCACCGGTTCGTTCGCGGCGACATCGGCGACGCGGCCGTGGCGGCGCCGCTTGTGCAGGCCTCGGACATCGTTGTGCACTTCGCCGCCGAGACGCACGTGGATCGCTCGCTGCAGAGCGCCGGCGAGTTCCTGCACACCGACATTCTCGGCACCTTCGTCCTGCTCGAGGCTGCGCGTGACGCTCGGCGGCTGCGACGGTTCATCCAGATCTCGACCGACGAAGTGTACGGCAGCGTGCCGGCCGGCGCGTCGAAAGAGACCGATGAACTGCGGCCGCGCAACCCCTACTCGGCCAGCAAGGCGGGGGCCGACCGTCTGGCGTACAGCTACTGGGCGACCTACCAGGTGCCGGTCGTGGTGACGCGGGCGTCGAACAACTACGGCCCGAATCAGTTTCCCGAGAAGGTGATCCCGCTGTTCATCACCAATGCGATCGACGACCGCGGGCTGCCGCTCTACGGTGATGGGATGAACGTGCGCGACTGGTTGTACGTGGAAGACCACTGCCGCGCCATCGATCTGATCCTCGATCGCGGCACGACCGGCGAGGTCTACAACATCGGGGGCGGCAACGAAGTGCACAATCTCGAACTGACGCGCCGCATCCTTGAGTTGACCGGCAAGCCAGACACGCTGATTTCGCCTGTCGCCGATCGGCTGGGCCACGACCGGCGCTACGCCCTCGATACGACGAAACTGCGCAGTCTCGGCTGGGCGCCGGCGACGGCGTTTGACGAGGGCCTGCGGGCGACGGTGGAGTGGTATCGCGCCAACCCGGGATGGTGGCGCCCCATCAAGCACGGCGATCCGGCCTTCCAGGCCTACTACCACGCGCAATACGAAGCGCGAAGCATTACTTAGCCTCCCACCTGAGGGGAACGTGCCCGACGTGAGCGACACACCAACAGTGCTCGTGACGGGTGCGGCCGGATTCGCGGGCAGCCACCTGCTCGATCTGCTGGCCGGTGATGGCGTGCGCGTCGTCGCGCTGAGGCGCCCGGGCGTCGGCGCCGAGGTGCAGGCCCGCTACCCGGGCATCGAGTGGCTCGAAATCGAATTGCTCGACCGCGACGCGGTGCGACACACGCTGGCCGATCTCCAGCCTCACGTCGTGTATCACCTGGCGGGCTCCCCGCACGTGGGCCAGTCCTGGAAGAAGGCCACTGACACCCTGTCCATCAACGTGATGAGTACCCATCACCTGCTGGAAGGGCTGCGCCTGGCGCACCTGCACTCGCGCGTGGTGGTGCCCAGTTCCGCGTACGTGTACCGGCCTGCCGATCGCGCGCTTGGCGAGGACGACCCGGTGGAATCGACCAGCCCGTACGCCATCAGCAAGATCGCCACCGAACTGGCCGCGCGCAAGGCGTCAGCGCGCGACGGTATTCCGGTCGTCATCGCCCGCGCGTTCAATCACATCGGCCCGAGGCAAGATGCCTCGTTCTTTGCGTCCGGCGTCGCCCGGCAGATTGCCCTGGTCGAGCTGGGCCGGATGGAGCCCATCATCCGCGTGGGCAGCCTGGACACCCGGCGCGACTTCACCGATGTACGCGATACCGTGCGCGCCTACCGCGCGCTCGCAACAGACGGCCGGCCTGGCTGCGCCTACAACGTGTGTTCCGGTCAGGCGTACGCGGTGCGGGACCTGCTTGACGGTCTGGTCGCCCACTCACGCGTGCCGGTCGAGGTGCGACAAGATCCCGATCGGTTCCGTCCCAACGACACACCGTTGCTGCTCGGCGACCACTCGCGTATCACCCGCGATACGGGGTGGGTGGCTATCGTGCCACTTCACCAGACGCTTCGCGACCTGCTCGATCATTGGCGGCAACAGGTGTGAGGCCGGCATGAAGGTCCTGGTCACCGGCGGAACCGGGTATCTCGGACGAGCAGTCGTCGGTGCCATTCAGGCGGCCGGCCATGCCACCACGGTGTTCGCCCGGTCGGCGACGGCGAGCGGGCTTCGGGGTGTGCTCGTCGATGGAGACATCCGGGACAGCAGCCACGTGATGGCGACGGCCTTCGGTTGCGACGCCATCGTGCACATCGCGGCGCTTGTCGCGGTGTGGCGAAAACAGGCGCGCCAGTTCGACGAGGTGAACGTCGGAGGCCTCGCCAACGTGCTCGACGCCGCCCGCCACCATCGCATCCGCCGCGTCGTCTACACGTCGTCGTTTCTGGCGCTGCCTCCTGGCGGGGTCGACCAGTCCCCGGCGTGGAACGATTACCAGCGAACCAAATCCGTTGCCGATCGCCTCGCCCATGCGGCGGCCCAGCATGGGGCGCCGATCGTCACGCTCTACCCGGGGGTCATCTATGGACCCGGCGTGCTGTCGGACGGAAACCTGGTTGGCCGTTTGATCGCCGATCATCTGGCCGGACGCCTTCCTGGACTGGTGGGCGCCGGCCGCATCTGGTCGTTTGCCTATATCGGCGATGTGGCGGCCGCGCACGTGGCGGCGCTCGACCGGGGTCGCCTCGGGCAGCGGTATCTGCTGGGCGGCGAGGATGCGCCTCCCATGCGTGTGTTCGAATTGGTGCGACGCCTCACCGGCCATCCGCTGCCGCGCCGTCTGCCGGCCTGGTTGGCGGCCGGGGCGGCACTGGCCGATGAACTGCGTGTCTCGTGGTTCGGGGGCATCCCGCGCCTGACGACCGGCACGCTGGAGATTCTGCTGCACGACTGGCCGCTGGGCTGCGTGCTGGCTCAGGAGGAACTTGGGTACCGTGTCACTCCGCTTGACGAAGGCATCAGCCGAGTGATCGCCTCGCTGGCCAGGGGCCCGCAGGCTGGTGGCCAGCCCGCCGAAGGCTAACCCGTGTCTTCAGAAACGCGCCGCCAGATCGTGCACATCTCCATGAGCGGGTTCGCGCTCTGCTTGCGGGCGCTCACCTGGTGGCAGGCGGCCCTGTGCGCGATCGCGGCGCTGATCGTCAACGCGTTCGTGCTGCCAAGGCTCGCCGGCGGTTCGCTCGACCGGCCAGTCGACCGCGCGCGCGGGTATCCACTCGGCATTGTGCTGTACCCGCTGTCTGTGCTCCTGTTGATTCTTGCGTTCCCGGCACGCCTCGATATCGCGGCCAGCGCCTGGGGCATTCTTGCCTGTGGCGATGGCTGCGCCACGCTGGCCGGCCGCGCCTACGGTCACCATCGCCTGAGCTGGAATCCGGCGAAGACCTGGGAAGGCCTGATCGCCTTCGTGGTGGCTGGATCGGCGGCCGGCATCCTGCTGGCGTGGTGGATGTCTCCAACCGTGGTTCCAGTTCCGCCGGTGGCCTTCATCGTGATGGCGCCGATCGCAGCCGCCGTGTTGGCAGGTCTGGCCGAATCGCTGCCGGTGCAGCTCGACGACAATTTGTCGGTGCCGGCCGTTGCCGGCGCCTCGTTGTGGCTGGCCAGCCTGGTCACGATGGATGCAGCCCGTGCCTCACTGCTGGCTGTGGCCGCGTCTGCACCGGCGGCGCTCGCGGTGAATACGGTAGTCGCCATCGGCGGATGGAGAGTCGGCACGGTTCGGGCGTCCGGCATGATCACCGGATGGGCCATCGGCGTGGCGGTGTACGCGTGCACGGGATGGCCGGGCTGGGTGTTGCTGTTCACGACGTTTCTGGCTGCGGCGATGTCGTCGAGGCTTGGCTTTCGGCGCAAAGCCTTGCTTGGCATTGCGGAGGAGCGTGGCGGCCGCCGCGGCGGAGGCAACGCGTTCGCCAACACCGGGCTGGCGGCGATTGCCGCGCTGGCCGCCGTGTTCACGCCGTATCACGACGCCGCCCTGGTGGCGTTCGTGGCGGCCCTCGTCACCGGCGGCAGCGACACGATCGCCAGCGAGATCGGGAAAGCCTGGGGCCGAAGGACCTACCTGGTGACGACGATGGCCGAGGTGAAACCGGGCACACCAGGCGCCATGTCACTCGAGGGCACGGCGGCCGGCGTGCTCGGCGCGCTCGTGCTGGCGTCGCTGGCCACGTGGCTGGGTCTGCTGCCTGCCTCGCTCGTCTGGTGCGCGGTGACCGGCGCGGTGGTGGGTTCGCTCGTGGAAAGCGCCCTGGCGGCGACACTCGAGGCGCCAGGCATCGTGAACAACGATATGCTGAACTTCATCAACACGGCGACGGGCGCCATCGTTGCCCTGGGTTTGACGAGGTGGGTGTGACGTTCTCGGAACGACTGCACACGATCGACGACTTCGCCAGACCGTTTACGCTGATTGCCCCGGCGCTCGGCTTTGCGTCGGCGGCCGCCACGGCCATCGGCGCGCACCCGCACGAGACGTGGACGTGGGGACTACTGGTGCCGCCCGTGCTCGGCTCCATCATGGCGGCGGTCCTGAACGTGGCCTCCAATGGCCTCAACCAGATCTTCGACCTTGCGATCGATCGTGTGAACAAGCCGTCGCGCCCGCTGCCAAGCGGCCGGATGACGCTTCGCGAGGCGTGGGCCGTGACGCTCGTCAGTTTCGCCGTCGCCTTCGCGCTGGCGTGGTTCGTCTCGCCGGGCGGGCGCCACGAGTGCTTCTGGATGGTCGTGGCCGCCACGCTCATCACGACGCTCTACTCGGTTCCGCCGTTTCGCACGAAGCGGCTCGGCATCTGGGCCAACGTGACGATCGCGATACCGCGAGGGGTGCTGCTGAAGGTGGCCGGGTGGTCGTCGGTGAAAACCGCCGCGGGGATCGAGCCGTGGTTCCTGGGGGCCATCTTCGGGCTGTTTCTGCTGGGCGCCACCACGACGAAGGACTTCGCCGACATGAAGGGCGACGCGCAGGGAGGGTGCCGCACGCTGCCGCTCCAGTACGGCGTCTCGAGAGCAGCCTGGATGATCTCGCCGTCGTTCGTGCTGCCGTTTCTGCTGATTCCAGTCGGTGCGTGGGCCGGCATCCTCACCGGCAACTTCTGGCTGCTGCAGGCACTGGGCCTGCTGATGACCGTCTACGGGCTGTACGTCTGCTTCCTGATGTTGCGGCGGCCACACGAACTGGCGGTGGAAGCCAACCACGTGTCCTGGGCCCACATGTACCGCATGATGTTTGCCGCGCAGATCGGGTTTGCCGCCGCCTATCTGCTCTGAAGCGGAACTAGATCTGCCCGACAAGCGCCCTGATGCGGGCTTCGGTTGGCGGATGCGTGCTGAAGATCGCGAGCATGCCCGACACGCTGAATGGCTTCACGATGAACATGTGCGCGGTGGCGGGGTTGGCGTCCATCGGAATGCGTTTGGATGCGGACTCCAGCTTGCGCAGCGCATCGACGAGCCCGTAGGGCGTCCCGGCAATCTCCGCGCCGCCGCGATCGGCACCGAATTCCCGGGACCGCGAGATCGCTGACTGAATCAGCATGGCCGCGATGGGCGCCAGCAGAATCGTGGCGAGCATGGCAATCGGATTGGAGCCTTCGCGATCGTCGCTTCGTCCGCCGCCAAAAAATGCCGCAAACTGCGCCATGCGCGCCACCATCATGATGGCCGCCGCCATCGTTGCCGCAATCGAGCTGATCAGGATGTCGCGGTGCTTGACGTGTGCCAGTTCGTGCGCCATCACGCCTTCCAGTTCGCGATCATCGAGCAGGCGCAGGATGCCTTCGGTTGCCGCGACTGCCGCATGCGACGGGTTGCGTCCCGTGGCAAACGCGTTGGGAGACGGATCCGGAATCAGATAGACCTTGGGCATTGGCAGCCCGGCGCGTTGCGCAAGGCGTGCCACCACCTGCGACAACCGATGGTCGGGACCCACCGGCGTGGCTTTGTACATCGCCAACACGATCTTGTCGGAGAACCAGTACGATCCGAGATTCATCACGACGGCGATGCCAAAGGCCATCATCAGGCCGCCCGATCCACCGAACCGCTCCCCCAGAACCAGCAGCACGCCGCTCAACAACCCGAGCAGCAACGTCGTCTTGACAGCATTTCCCATGATGGCGCTCCTCAGCAGCATTCTACCTTGCGGACCTAGTCAGCCAGGAGCCGGCGTATCAGGCCGGCCAGCAGCGCCGCGCGCCAGGGCAGTTCGGACACGTTCACGTGCTCGTCGAGCGCGTGGGCGCCGCCGCCGATGGCTCCCAGCCCGTCTAGTGTTGGGACGCCAATCGCGGCGGTCAGGTTTCCGTCCGAACCTCCACCGGTGGCGCCTTCGCCAAGCTCTCGCCCCAGGTCTGCCGCCACGCTGCGGGCCTGGCGGAACAGGCTGGCCACAGCAGGCGTGCGTTCAAACGGCGGCCGGTCGATCCCACCGCTGACCTCGAGTGTCGTGCCCGGTGTCTGAGGGGTCAACGCGTGCAAGGACTCGCTGATGCGCGAGGCATCCGCCATGGATGACACGCGCACGTCGATGACCGCTTCGGCTTGGGCCGCCACCACGTTTGTGCGGGTTCCGCCCCGAACCACGCCAACATTCAACGTCAGCCCGCGTGCGGGTTCGGCAAGCGCCTCGATGGCCAGGATCTGCCGGGCCAGCTCGTGGATGGCGCTCGCGCCGCGCTCCGGCTCGATGCCGGCGTGGGTGGGTCGGCCGGCGATCCTGAGCACGAATTCGCCGCAGCCCTTTCTCATGGTTTTCAGCGCGCCGCCCGGCAGCGGCGGTTCCAGCACGAGTACCGCCACGCTTCGCCGGGCTTCGTCCTCAATCAAGGTACGCGAGGTGGCGCTGCCGGTCTCTTCGTCGCTGGTTAGCAGCCACGTGACGCGCCCCGGCAGTCCGGCGCACGATGCCGCCAGCGCGCGAACGGCCTGCATGGCGAGTGCCAGGCCCGCTTTCATGTCAAAGACACCCGGGCCGTACAGCAGATGCCCCTCCCGTCGCAGCGGTCGTCTCGCAAGCTCACCCAGCGGCCAGACCGTGTCGAGGTGGCCGAGCAACAGGATCTGCCTGGTGCCGCAGCCGAATTCGGCCAGCAGGTGATCCCCTGCATTGGCGCGCGGGAACCACTCGATGCGGCCGCCCAAGCTGGACAATCGCCGGGCCAGCTGCCGGCCGCAGGCGTCGACGGCCGTCTTGTCGGTGGTGGGCGACTCACACGCCACCAATTCCTCGATGGCGTCGACCATCCACCCCAGCTCCGCGTCACAGCATGCAAGAAGGGATTTCATGTCTATATAATGCTGACATGTTCCAGGCTTTGATCGTCGGCGTGCCGGTCGTGGTTCTGTTTCTGGCGGGCGCTCAGGTGGCATCATCAGCGCAGCCTCCTGTGGCTCGGCCGCAACCTCCGCCGCCAGTCGCTGGAGCCAAGCCGGCTCAACCAGCGACACCGCCGCCGGCACAGAACCCTCCGGCACCGGCCGTCGCGTCCGCCGAAGCGGCTCCGACGGCAGCCACGCTGGGCATGCCCGTCTTTCCGACCGCGCAGTACCTTGGCTCGTATGACGCCGGCCGCGGCCAGCGTTTCTACTTGTTTGGCGCACGCCAGAGCTTTGCGGAGCTCGTGGCGTACTACCGAACCGTCTTGGCCAACAAAGGCGAACTGGTCTTCGAGGAGCCACCCACGCATACGTTTGACGTGGGCAAGTACAAAGACACGGACGTGGCGTTTCCGCCAGGCGTCACCATCAAGGACTACATGTGGGGTGGCGGCATCGGCTATGCCAACCCGAAGCCGGGCGCCTCACCTGCCAGCTTTCCCACCGTGATCCAGATTGTGGCCGCGCCCGGCCGCGTAGCCAGTCCCCCGCGCTAGCCCATTTTCCGGAGAATGAAACACTTCAGGTAGTACGACTCCGGCATGCCCAGCAGCACGGGATGATCCCGCGCTTGCATCCGTTTCTCGACCACCATCACCCGGGTCCGCGCATCAACGGCGGCGTCGTAGACGATCTGACCGAAGGTGGCTTCATCGATGTGGTACGAACAGCTGCAGGTGACGAGGGTGCCGCCAGGCCGAAGCAACTTCAGCGCACGCAGGTTGATCTCCTTGTACCCGGCGTAGGCCTTCTCGACGGCATCCTTGTTCTTCGCGAAGGCCGGCGGGTCGAGCACCACGGTGTCGAATCGCTCGCCAGCGCGTTCGAGCGTTCGAAGCTCGTCAAACACGTTTACGCACCGCGCCTGCACGTTGGTGATGCCGTTGCGCTGCGCATTGCGGCCGATCTGAGCCACCGCCTCTTCCGACACGTCCAGGGCGATCACCTCGTCGCACAGGTCAGCCAGTTGCAGGGCGAAGGCTCCGTGGTAGCTGAAGCCGTCGAGCATCCGCCCTCGCGCATACTGACGCGCGGCGATCCGGTTTTCGCGCTGGTCGAGGAAGAGCCCCGTCTTCTGGCCCTTCCACAGGTCCACCATGTGCTCGATGCGCCCCTCGCGCACGGTCACCTGCGCGGGCACCTCGCCCGCCAGCAGCGTGACGCCCGCGTCGAGCCCCTCGAGATGGCGCACGCGCACGTCATGGCGCGCCAGGATTCCGGCCGGCGACAGTGCGGCGGTCAGCATGGCCACGATGTCGGGCAGGAGCCGCTCCACGCCCTGCGAGAGCGCCTGCACCACCACGTGCCGGTCGTACCGATCCACCACGAGCGACGGCAGCAGGTCGGCCTCGCCGTGCACCAGCCTGTACGCGGTCGCATCGATCCTCAGGCTCTCGCGAAACGCGATGGCGGCCTGCAGTCTCGTGCGCCACAGGTCCAGACCGGCGGCCGCCTCGCCAATCACGAGCAACCGTAACGCGATCTGGGACTGTTGACTGTAGAGCGCGCGCCCGATGATCCGACCGCGCGGGTTCAGCACGGCCACCGTGTCGCCGCCTGCCGCACGAATGTCGGCCACATCGGCGCGATAGATCCAGGGATGTCCGCCGCGCAGCCGTTCTTCACCCCGGCTGCTGACGACGACGTGCGGGACGTTCTGTGTGGTCACGGTCTCTGCCGCCTTCCGACCTTCCATCATGCGCAATCCGGCCGTGGAAATCGAGTAGAATCACGGATCGTGCGCGTCGCCATCGGTTCCGATCACGCCGGGTTCGACCTCAAGGAAACCATCAAGGCCCTGCTGGACCAGTTGCGCATCCCGTACGAGGACTTCGGATCGGCGTCCACCGCGTCAGTCGACTATCCCGACCTGGCCGCAGCCGTGTCGCATGCGGTGGTCGACGGCGGCGCCGATCGCGGCATCCTCGTGTGCGGCACCGGCATTGGCATGGCCATGGCCGCCAACAAGATCCGTGGCGTGCGCGCCGCGGCCGTGTGGGACGAGTCGAGCGCACGCTTCAGCCGGGCCCACAACAACGCGAACATCATGGCTCTGGGCGGACGCACGACGCCAGCCGACCGAGCCATGGATATGGTGCGCGCGTTTCTGACGACCGAGTACGAAGGCGGCCGTCACGATCGGCGTCTCGAGAAGATCGCCCGGCTCGAACGCGAGGACTCCTGATCATGGGCAGCACCGTCGCCGCCCATCGCCGCAGCCTGCGTGAGGTCGATCCCGATATCGCCGATGCCATCCGCAACGAAGTGAACCGCCAGGCGTCTGGGCTCGAGTTGATTGCCTCCGAGAACTTCGTCAGCCAGGCCGTGCTGGAAGCGGCCGGATCGGTGTTCACCAACAAGTACGCCGAAGGCTATCCGGGCCGCCGCTACTACGGCGGATGCGAGTGCACCGATGTGGTCGAACGGTTGGCCATCGACCGCGCCAAGGCGCTGTTTGGCGCCGAGCACGCCAACGTGCAGCCGCACTCGGGCGCGCAGGCCAACATGGCGGTGTACTTCACGCTGCTGAAGCCGGGCGACACGGTGCTCGGCATGAATCTGTCGCACGGCGGCCATCTCACGCACGGCCATCCCCTGAATTTCTCGGGCAAGCTCTACACCATTGTCGCGTACGGTGTCCGGAAAGACGACGAGCGCCTCGACTACGACGACCTGGAACGGCTGGCGCACGAGCACAAGCCAAAGATGATCATGGTGGGCGCCAGCGCCTATTCGCGCGTGATCGACTTCGCGCGCATCCGCCAGGTGGCCTCCGCGGTGGGGGCGGCCATGGTGACCGACATGGCGCACATCGCCGGCCTGGTGGCTGCCGGCGTGCATCCAAGCCCGGTGCCCCATTCCGATTTCGTCACCACGACCACGCACAAGACCCTGCGCGGGCCTCGGGCCGGCCTGGTGCTGTGCCAGGAGCGGTACGCCAAAGACCTCGACCGCAGCGTCTTTCCCGGCGTGCAGGGTGGTCCGCTGGTGCACATCATCGCCGCCAAGGCCGTCTGTTTCAAAGAGGCGGCCGAGCCGGCCTTCGCGGCCTACCAGCAGCAGATTGTCGACAACGCCGCCCGGCTGGCGTCGGTGATCGCGTCGCACAGCTTCCGGCTGGTGTCGGGCGGGACCGACAACCACTTGATGCTGGTCGATGTGTTCTCGAAGGGCGTCACCGGCAAGGCCGCCACAACCGCGCTGGGCAAGGCCGGCATCACGGTGAACCAGAACACCATTCCGTTCGATCAGAACCCGCCTCTTGTCGCAAGCGGTATCCGCATCGGTACCCCGGCCGTCACCACGCGTGGCATGCGGGAACCGGAGATGGAGATCATCGGCGGCCTCATCGCGCGCGTGCTGGCCGCTCCCGATGACGATCGGGTCCAGGCCATGGTGCGGACCGAAGTGGAAGCTCTGTGCAGGACGTTCCCGCTCTATCCGGACAAGCTGATCTAGCGGCGGCCGTCGACCTCGTGTTCGAGGACGAAGGCCCTCTGGCCCGGGCCGTACCCGAGTTCGAGCCGAGGCCCGGGCAGCGCGACATGGCTGCGGCCGTGGCTCGCGTCTTCATCCGCAGCGGGGTGTTGCTGGCCGAAGCCGGCACCGGCACGGGCAAGACGCTGGCGTACCTGGTCCCGGCGATTTTGAGCCGTCAGCGCGTCCTGGTCTCGACCGGCACGAAGAATCTCCAGGAACAGATCTACTTCAAAGACCTGCCCGTGTTGCGCGAGGCGCTTGGTGTGCCCTTCACCGCCACCTACATGAAGGGCCGCAGCAACTATCTGTGCCTCCATCGCTTCGACGCGCTGAAGGACAATCCTGACGCCGGATCGCCTGCCGATCGCGTGTACCTCCGCATGGTGGAGGACTGGGTGGCTGGCACGAGCACCGGCGATCGGGCCGAACTGGAGGATCTTCCGGAGGACGTGCCGCTCTGGAACGACATGTCGGCCTCGGCCGACACCTGCCTCGGCGCCCAGTGTCCCGACTACGACGCGTGTTTCGTCACGCAGATGCGCCAGCGCGCGGCCCAGTCGGACATTGTGATTGTGAACCACCATCTCATGTGCGCCGACGCGGCCGTTCGCCAGAGCACGTACGGCGAGGTGATTCCCGAATGTGCCTCTGCGGTGATCGATGAGGCGCACCAGCTCGAGGATGTCGCCACGCAGTACTTTGGCTTCTCGGTCAGCAACTACCGGATCGATGAACTGGTCCGCGATTTCGACCGTGTGATGGCCGCCGAGCCTCCTGCAGACCACACGGCCGAGCTTCGCCGGGCCGCCAGCCGGGTTGACGATCACGGGGACCTGTTTTTCGCGAACCTCATCCTGGCGAGACACACGCCGGGCGCGCTGGCGGCCTCGGCCGCCGGCGTCGGCGAAGAGCGGGTGCGTCTTCAGCCCGGCATGCTGGAGCCGGCCATTGAATCAGGCGGCCATCTGATCGACGCCGTCGATGCACTGGAGGCCACCATCGCGCTCATCACCGAGGCGCCAGAGGATCTGCGTGCCATCGGACGGCGGGCTGGTGAACTACGCGACGACCTGCGCTTCCTGTTGTCGGCCGGCGACCGCGACTACGTGTTTTTCCTCGAATGGCGTGGTCGCGGGGTGTTCCTGCGGGCCGCACCAATCGATGTGTCGACGCTGGTCCGGCATCTGTTGCTCGACCGGTTTTCGGCCACAGTGCTGACGTCGGCCACGCTGGCCGTCGAAGGATCGTTCGAGTACATTCGCGGGCGGCTGGGCATCGAGCGGGCCGTCGAAATCCAGCTGCCGTCCGAGTTCAACTACGCCGAGCAGGCCATCCTGTATCTGCCGCCGCGCATGCCGTCGCCCAAGACGCCGGCGTTTCCCGGCGCCGCCGCCCGCGAGATCGTGGAGATCCTGACACGCACGAAGGGCCGCGCGTTTGTTCTGTTTACCAGCTACGCCGTGATGCGCGCGGTCCTGCCCGTGGTGGAGGCGGCGCTCGACTACCCGATCCTGGTGCAGGGCACCGCGCCCCGGTCGACGCTGGTGAAGCAGTTCCGGTCGACCCCGCACGCCGTCCTGTTCGCCACGTCCAGTTTTTGGCAGGGTGTGGACGTGGTGGGCGAGGCGCTCAGTTGCGTCATCATCGACCGCTTGCCGTTTGCTTCGCCGGGCGATCCGGTGATAGCGGCTCGCATCGAGGCCCTGACCGCCCGTGGCGAGGACGCGTTCGCCGGCCTGCAGGTGCCGCTGGCCGTGCTGAGCCTGCTTCAGGGCCTGGGCCGGCTGCTGCGCCATCGGCGCGATCGGGGCGTGCTGGCGATCCTGGATCCTCGCCTGCGCACGATGCCCTACGGACGCAGGTTTCTGGCCTCGTTGCCGCCGGCGCCGATCACCCACGATATCAACGAAATCGGACTGTTTTTCAACCGGGAGTAAGGCGCCTCTGTCGGGGCTCATCCAGGACATGCCGTTCGCGTCTGCCAGAGGTTTGGGTGTAAACTGAACGCCGATCGGCGTGTGGTCGGTCGAGTTCTTTTCACCTGTATTCATCGTTTATCTGTTACCGAGGAGCGCCAATGCTTCGCCTCTTCTTCGGCCGCCGCCTGCTGGTCGTCAGCCTGCTCGCGTGTGCAGCCTTCGCGATCGCGTCCCCTGCGTCCGCCCAGACGGGTTCGGTCAAAGGCAAAGTCGTTGATGGTGCCGCCAAGCCGATTGACAAGGCCGCGGTCGTCATCGAGTACGCCGATGGCATCAACCGCAAGTACGACGTCAAGACCAACAAGAAGGGCGAGTTCATCCAGATTGGACTGCAGCCCGGCAGCTACAAGGTGACGGCGTCGTTCGAAGCGCTGGGCAGCCAGACATTCACGGTCCGCATCCGTCTTGGTGACCCGGCCGTGGTGAACTTCGTGCTGGGGGGCGGTGCCGCCGGCGCGCCCGGCATCAGCAAGGAGGAAGCCGCCAAGGCGGTCGCGTTGAAGAAGGCATTCGACGATGGCGTGGCGGCGAGCAAGGCCGGCAATTTCGATGAGGCGATCGCGAAGTTTACCGAAGCGGTCGGCCTGGTACCGAGCTGCTACGACTGCTACTACAACATCGGCTACGCGCAGAGCCAGAAGAAGGAGTACGACCTGGCTGAGGCGGCGTTCAACAAGGCCATCGAGTTGAAGCCGACCTACGTGGACGCCTACAACGGCCTCGCCACGGTCTACAACGCCCAGAAGAAATTCGACAAGGCGGGCGAGATGGGCGCCAAAGCGGCGGAGCTGGCCGCGGCGAGCGGCGCGGCGCCAGGTGGATCTGGAGGCGTGGATGCCGAGTACAACCAGGGCGTCATCCACTGGAACGCCGGGCAGATCGCCGACGCCAAGCAGCACTTCCTAAAGGTGATCGAGTTGAAGCCGGATCATGCCGACGCGCATTACCAGCTCGGCATGGCGCTGCTCAACGAGGGCAAGATGCCGGAAGCCGCTGCCATGTTCGAGAAGTACCTGCAGCTGGCTCCCGAAGGCCAGTTTGCGGCGGTGGCCAAGAGTATCCTGACGCAGATCAAGAAGTAGGGCGCCGTGGAGTCCTTGACGCTCCAGGACACCATTGCCGCCAATCTCGCTGCTGTTCGTTCCCGGCTGGGTCTCGCTGCGGCGCGGGCCGGCCGGGAACCATCGTCCATTCGCCTGATTGCGGTTTCCAAGACTTTCCCGATCGCATATGTCCGGGCCGCCCGCGCGGCCGGCCAGACCGAGTTTGGCGAAAACCGGCTGCAGGAAGCCCTGGAGAAGATCGGCCTATCATCCGATATGTCGATCAAGTGGCATCTGGTCGGCCACCTGCAGTCGAACAAAGCCCGACGGGCGGCTGAATCGTTTGCGTGCATTCACTCGGTGACCAGCAGCGACCTGCTGCGCCGGGTGGATTCCGCTGCAGTCCATGGCGATCATCACCCCGAGGTGCTGATTCAAGTCGATCTGGCGGGTGAACCGACCAAGTTCGGCGCCACGGCCGAGGCGTTGCCGTCGATCTTCGAGGAGGCAGCGGCCTGCCGGGCCGTGCGGGTGGTCGGACTCATGGTGCTGCCGCCGTTCACGCCGGATCCAGAAGGGGCCCGCCCGTTTTTCAGGGGTCTCCGGAACATCCGTGACGAACTGGCCGGCCGTGGCATTCCGTCGTCGATGCTCCGGGAGCTGTCGATGGGCATGAGCCACGACTTCGAGGTGGCGGTCGAAGAAGGCGCCACGCTGGTGCGCGTGGGCACCGCCCTGTTCGGCACGCGCTAGGAACGTTCGCCCGCCTTCGCTCACTGGAACGTGGCCATGAGCTTCGGCGAGGCTTACCCGCCTTCGCTCAAGGGGACGTAGACACGTCACGTGGCCATGAGCTTCGGCGAGGCGTACAGGAGCAGCGATGAATATCACCCCACTGGATCTGCGTCAACAGCACTTCCGCACCGTGATGCGCGGATTCGACAAGTCCGAGGTCGTGGCGTTCCTGACCGAGGTGTCCGAGGAATACGAGGGGGCGCTGCGCGAAGCCGACCGTCTGCGTCAGGAGGTGGCGCGGCTGGAAGGCCAGGTGAACGAACACCGCGAGCACGAGCGGAACCTGCGTAACACGCTGCTGACGGCCCAGCGCCTGGCCGACGAGATCAAGGACAACGCCCAGAAGCACGCCGGCTCGATCGTGAAGGAAGCCGAAGGACGGGCGGGCCTGGTTCTCGAGAAGGCCCAGTGTCGCCTCGAGGATGTGCAGCGGGAGATCGACGGATTGCGCATGAAGCGCCGCGACGTCGAAACGTCGGTCGAGTCGGTCATGGGAACGCTCCGAAACGCGCTCGAGTTCGTCCGCGAGCAGGACGCGCGCGAACGGGAAGAGAAAATCGTGCTGCACCGCCCGCGCCACTCCGACACGCGGGAACCCGCTCAGCTGTGGGGGCAGGACCGAACCGAGCGCGACGCCTCCCCCCATGTGGTGGCGGTCGAACGGCGCGCCTGATCGGCCGTTGCTCGCCCGAGCGATGCGCGAGACCATCATCATTCGCAACGCCCGTCTGCTGCTGACCTGCGCCGGCACCGCGCCCAGGTGCGGCTCGGCGCAAGGCGATGTCGGACCCATCCAGCACGCCTCGGTCGTGGCCGTCGACGGCAGAATCGTGTTTGCCGGGCCGGCCGGCGAAGGCGATCGGCGTTACCCTCCCGATCTCGCTTTTCGCGTGATTGACGCGGCGGGTTGCACGGTGATTCCCGGGCTGGTCGATCCCCACACACACGTGGTGTTCGGCGGCGACCGCCGCGACGAGTTACAAAGGCGGCTGGCAGGGGCCAGCTACGCGGAGATCGCGGCCCAGGGCGGTGGCATCCTGTCGACGGTACGCGCGACGCGCGCGGCCAGCGAAGATGAGCTGGTGGACGCCACGCGTGCCCGCCTCGACGGCATGCTGCACTGTGGCACGACCACCTGCGAAGCCAAGAGCGGCTACGGCCTCGATACTGAGACCGAGCTGAAGATGCTGCGTGTGATCCGGCGCGTGCACGACGAGCACCCGATCGACCTGGTCTCCACCTTCATGGGTGCTCATGAGGTGCCAGCCGAGCATCGGGCCAACCGGCGCTTCTACATCGACCAGTTGGTGCGCCAGATGATTCCCGCCGCCGCGCGCGACGGCCTGGCCCAGTGGTGCGACGTGTTCTGCGAGACCGGCGTCTATACACCTGAGGAGTCCGAGGAGATCTTGGAAGCCGGCAAGCGGCATGGGCTGAAAGCCCGGATCCACGCCGACGAATTGGGCGAAAGCGGCGGGTCGCTCGTCGCAGCCAGGGTCAAGGCGCGTTCGGCCGACCACCTCTTGTACGTCTCACCGCGCGGCATTCAAGCCCTGAGGGAAGCGGGCGTGGTGGCGACGCTGCTGCCGATTGCGGCGTTTTACCTGAAAATCGGTCGGTACGCCCCGGCGCGCGATCTGATTGCCGGCGCCGTGCCCGTGGCGCTTGGCACCGATCTCAATCCAGGCGGCGGCTTTTCGCCCTCGATGCCGTTTGCCATGGCCCTTGCCTGTTTCGCCATGCAGATGACGCTGGAAGAGGCCCTGGTGGCCGCGACCATCAACGCCGCCTACGCCATCGACCGTCACACCTGCGTCGGCAGTCTCGAGGTGGGGAAACAGTTGGACGCGGTGATCATCGACGGTGACGCCGTGGACCTGCTGAAGGTCGGGACGCCGGCGATTCGCACGGTCGTCAAGAACGGCGTCCCTATTTCCTGATTTGCCCGCCTGGCACGAACCAGCCGTGAGCGTTCACCGTGAAGGTCCAGGGGTAGGTGTAGCGCGGCAGGACCTCGACCGGGCGCGTGTAGACCACGTCGATGTACAGGTGGTCGCTCTCTTTGCGGACGGCCACCCGTTCGGGGGTGACGGGGATGCGCAGTTTGGTCCCCGCGCTCAGCACCGACGCGCGGATGTCGTCCGGGTCCTTGTCCACGCCGAATTGCGCGATCTGGTCGACCGCGTCCTTGAACTGCAGGTACTCCCATTGTGCGGACACCGCGTGCCAGCAGGCGTAGAGCACGAGAGCGACGACAACAATGCGAATCACTCGGCCCATAGTCAGTGGATCTGATGCAACAGGCGTGACCAGCGGGTCCGCGTCAGGAAGTTGAAGGCGCCTGGCTGGTCGGCTTCGTACGACCAGTAGATCATCAGGGCTTTTCCCTTGATGTTGTCGTGCGGCAGGAAGCCCCAGTACCGGGAATCCTGCGAGTTGTCGCGGTTGTCCCCCATCATGAAGTAGGACCCGGCCGGCACCGTGACCGGTCCGTACTCGTCGCGGACATCTTCGGACGCGATCTCGCGCGAGCCTGACCCGTCGGGCCGGGGCAGGTAGTGCGCGTAAGGTTCGTCGATGGCCGTGCCGTTGATGAACACCCGGTGATCGCGGAATTGGACGGTGTCGCCAGGCAGGCCGATCACGCGCTTGATGAAGTCGCGCTCCGGATCTTCCGGGAACTTGAACACCACCACATCGCCGCGGCGGACGTCGGCCACCGGCAGGAGCGCCCGTTCGACGCCCGCGGCCACCGGCGCAAACACGAACTTGTTGACGAGCAGGTGATCGCCGACGAGCAGATTCGGCTCCATCGACCCGGTTGGAATCTTGAACGCCTGCACCACGAACGTGCGAATGAACAGCGCCAGAATGACCGCGATCACGATGGACTCGAAGTACTCACGGGCCACCGACTTGCGGAGATGGGGCACCTACTCCTCCGATCCGAGCTTCAGCACCGCCAGGAACGCGTCCTGCGGAATCTCGACGCGGCCGACGCGCTTCATCCGTTTCTTGCCTTCCTTCTGTTTCTCGAGCAGCTTACGCTTGCGGCTGATGTCGCCGCCGTAGCACTTGGCGAGCACGTTCTTCCTGAGCGCCTTCACCGACTCCCGCGCGACAATCCGCCCTCCGATCGCCGCCTGGATGGCCACCTCGAACATCTGCCGGGGAATCAGCTCGCGCATCTTGCTGGCCAGCGCACGCCCACGCGTATAGGCCGCGTCGCGGTGCAGAATCACGGACAACGCATCCACCGGATCTCCGTTCACGAGGATGTCGAGCTTCACCAGCGGGGATTCCCAGTACCCGCTGACGTGGTAGTCCAACGAGGCGTACCCGCGCGAGATCGTCTTCAGCCTGTCGTAGAAATCGAGCACCACCTCGGCAAAGGGCAGCTCGTAGGTGATCAGCACGCGGTTGGTCGAGACGTACTCCAGCTTCTTCTGCACCCCGCGCTTGTCCTGGCACAGCTGGAGGATGCCTCCGACATGTTCGGACGGCGTCAGAATCATCGCGGTGATGACCGGCTCTTCAAAGATCGTGATGCGCCCGGTGTCGGGCAGCTTGGCGGGGCTGTCGACTTCCTGCACCACCCCATCGGTCGTCGTGATGCGGTAGAGCACGCCGGGCGCGGTCGTCACCAGGTCCATGTCGAACTCGCGCTCGAGACGCTCCTGGACAATCTCCATGTGCAGCAGGCCCAGGAACCCGCAGCGGAACCCGAATCCCAGCGCGGCGGAGGTCTCGGGCTCGTAGAAAAACGAGGCGTCGTTCAGCCGCAGCTTCTCGAGCGCGTCACGCAACTCCGGGTACTCGTGCCCTTCCACCGGATAGAGCCCGGCAAACACCATCGGCTTCAGCGCGCGGAAGCCGGGAAACGGTTCGATGGCCGGTCGCGCCGCCTCGGTGACCGTATCGCCGATGCGCGCGTCGCTCACCTTCTTGATGGTCGCCGTGAGGAAGCCGACCTCGCCGACGCCCAGTTCGTCCATCTGCTGCGGCTTCGGCGTAAACACCCCGACCTGCTCGACGTCGTATTCCTGGCCCTCGGCCATCAGCCTGATCTTCATGCGCGGCCTGATGGTGCCGTCCAGCACGCGCACCACAATCACGACGCCGCGGTAGGCGTCGTACCACGAGTCGAAGACCAGGGCCTTCAGCGGTGCCGACGGATCGCCGACCGGTGGAGGCAGGCGTTCGACGATGGCTTCCAGCACCTCCAGCACGCCGGTCCCGGCCTTGGCGCTCGCCAGAATCGCGTGGGACGGATCCAGTCCGATGATGTCGGCCAGCTGGCGGCGGGCCTCCTCCGGCTGCGCGCTGGGCAGATCGATCTTATTGATGATGGGAATGATCTCGAGGTTGTTCTCGACCGCCAGGTAGGCGTTGGCCAGGGTCTGCGCTTCGACGCCCTGGGAGGCGTCCACCAGCAGCAGCGCGCCCTCGCACGCGGCCAGCGACCGCGTGACTTCGTAGGAGAAGTCCACGTGCCCGGGCGTGTCGATCAGGTTCAGGACAAACGAGCGTCCGTCGAGCGCGGTGTAGTTCAGGCGCACCGGGTGCGCCTTGATCGTAATGCCCCGCTCTCGCTCGAGATCCATCGAGTCGAGGACCTGGGCCTCGGTCATCTCGCGCGGCTGCAGCGCGCCGGTCATTTCGAGAAACCGGTCGGCCAGCGTCGACTTGCCGTGATCGATGTGCGCGATGATCGCGAAGTTACGGATAAGCTGGTGATCCATGCGAGCCGGGACCTGCTCACACGCGCCGGGCAATGGGCTTGTAGATGAGGCCGACAATCGCGCCGTAGATGGCCATTTCGGCAATCGTGTCGACAATCCACGCCACGGCCAGGCGGGCCGAGATGGGCAGCACCACGTAGCTCCACACCACGGCGAAGCAGGCCAGCATCAGGCCCACGATCACGCCGTAGCGCAATCCTTCGATCGCGCCCCGCCCGCCTTCGTAGCCCTTCGCGTACGCGTACGAGAACACGAAGGAACCGAGAAGCGCGGCGCCAAGGCCGACGACGAGGTTTATCTCGTTCTGCGGCCGGAACACCGCGGCGTGCTGAGCATAGAGATCGGCGAGCAGCACATTGTTGACGACCGGGTTGATCACCAGGAATGCGATCCACGCAACCACCGCCGATGCCGCGACGCGACCGAAGTTCACGTCCGCCTCCCGAGGCTACTTGCCGCCGGCCACTTGCGTGCTCAGCACGGCGCCGTGTCCGCCGCCAAACTGTTGGATGACCGACAGCAGGCCTGTGTAGAGGAACCCAACCTGGAACAGCACCAGAAACGGCAGCGTGCCGTAGATGCCATTGGCCAGCGCATAGAAGACCGTCATGGTGAAGTACAGGCCGAGGGCGATCTCGACCAGCGGCTGAAGCGCCACGAATTGGTGGTACTTCTTGCCGTTCCACTCATCCGACCCCCGCTCGATCCCGTATTTCGGCGTGCGCGCGAACGCCGATTCGCGTTTCAGGAGCGCTTCGATCACGGCGCGCGTGTTGTTCACGGTCAGCCCGATGCCCAGCGCCATCAGGAACGGAATGTACCGCAGCCGCGCTTTCCAGCTGTCCGGATAGAGCTCGCGTTGGGAAACCACGTAGAAGTTGGCCACCGACGCCGTCGCCGCGAAAAACAGCGGCACGTCAATCAGCAGCATCTCGTACCAGCCCATGTTGTAGCGGATCACCATCGACGGGAACATCAGGATGCACAGCAGCGACATGAGCACGTAGTTGAAATTCGCGGTCAGGTGGAAGAACGCCTCGGCCTTGACGCCAAACGGCTGGTTCGACTGCAGGATGCGCGACAGCAGCTTCAGGCACACCTGAATCGACCCTTTGGCCCAGCGGTGCTGCTGCGACTTGAACGCGTTCATCTCAACCGGTACTTCGGCCGGGGCCACCAGGTTCGGCAGGAACAGGAATTTCCACCCCAGCAACTGGGCTCGATAGCTCAGGTCCAGATCTTCGGTGAGTGTGTCGTGTTGCCATCCACCCGCCGCCGAAATCACCTCGCGCCGCCAGATGCCGGCCGTACCGTTGAAGTTGAAGAAGTGGCCCGCGCGGTTGCGGCCGCCGTGCTCGAGCACGAAATGGCCGTCGAGCAGGATGGCTTGCGCTTTGGTCAACAGCGAGTAGTCCTGGTTGACGTGGCCCCAGCGCGCCTGCACCAGCCCGATGCGTGGATCCTGGAAATACGGCACGGTCTTGTTGAGGAAATCGGCGCTCGGGATGAAATCGGCATCGAAAATCGCCACAAACTGGCCTCGCGCCTCCTTCAGTCCCGCGTCCAGCGCGCCGGCCTTGTAGCCAGTGCGACCGGTGCGGTGGTAGTACTTGATGTCGAACCCCTGCGCCGCCAGCCGGTCCACGGCCCGGCGCGCCACCTCGGCGGTTTCGTCGGTGGAGTCGTCGAGCACCTGGATCTCGAGCAATTCGCGCGGATAGTCCATGCGGGCGGTCGCCTGAACCAGCCGGTCAATCACGTACATCTCGTTGTAGATCGGCAACTGGATCGTGACCACCGGCAACGGGCCGTCCCACACCGGCGGCGGACCCGGCACCCGGTCCTTGTTTTTCATGTAGGCGTAGACGAGGTAGTACCGATGCCACCCGTACACGCCCAGGATAACCAGGATGAAGAAGTAGAGCCCGAGGATGAGGGTCTCAAGTAGCGTCATGATTTCGGCAACCGGTCCGGTGTTGTGCGTTGAGGCACAATCCGCCATTATAGCTCCCAGTCGACCGATCTTCAACGAACCGTCGAGGGCCTGTTCATGAACTCGCCGCTTCTCCGCCACCTTCTCGAAGACCTGCAGCGCGGCGCCCTGTCGGTGGATGCCGCCCACGACCGCTTGATCGAACAGTTCAGGAGCCTGCCATTCGAAGACCTGGGGTTTGCCCGCATCGACCATCACCGGGCCCTGCGCCTCGGGTTTCCGGAAGTGATTCTCGGCCAGGGGAAAACCCCTTCCCAAATCGCCGCGATTGCCGTGCGCATCGTCAGCCACGGACAGACGTTGCTGGTGACGCGCGCGTCGGAGGAGGCGTTTACGGCTGTGCAGGCCGCCGTGCCCGAGGCGGTCTACCATCCGGGCAGCCGGTTGATTGTCCGACGCCAGAACGACCTTCCGCGCGGTGTCGGCACCATCCTGGTCGCCTCGGCCGGCACCTCCGACGTGCCGGTAGCCGAGGAGGCCGCCGTGTCGGCCGAAACGCTGAACAACCCTGTCGATCGCCTGTTTGACGTGGGCGTAGCCGGCCTGCATCGCCTGCTCGAAGCCCGAGAGCGCCTCGACGCTGCCAGGGTAGTCATCGTGGTGGCCGGCATGGAGGGTGCGCTGCCGAGCGTCGTCGGAGGCCTGGTCCGGGTTCCCGTCATCGCCGTGCCCACCAGCGTCGGCTACGGTGCCAGCTTCGGCGGCGTGGCGGCGCTGCTGGGCATGCTGAATTCCTGCGCGCCGGGCGTGTCGGTGGTGAACATCGATAATGGGTTCGGCGCAGCATGCATCGCCAGCCAAATCAATCACTTGGCGTGATTGACCCGCTTGACAGGACGCGCCGCGACGTCCATATTTAGGGTTGCCGGCCTTTCCGCTGTCGTGTTATCCTTTAAAGTTCGTCTCTGCCGGACGCGGCAGGTCGGCGAGAGGGCTTTCCCCTCCTCTCACCATCGGTTCCCAACGGACCATGCACCCATCCGTCCTGCAGACCCTCGAGTTGACGCGCATCGTGGAGGTGGTCTGCACCTTGGCGGCTACTCCGCTTGGTGCCGCCCGGCTAGCGGCGCTGCGCCCATCGTCTGACCCACGCCGTGTGGCGCAGATGCTGGCGGCCACATCGGAGGGCGTCCGGTTCAACGAGCTGGCGGGGGGATTTGCGCTCTCCGCTCAGGCCGACCTGCCGGCGGCTCTGAACCAGTTGGCCATTGAAGGGCGTGCTCTGGAACCGGTCCGGCTGCTGGCGCTCGCCGAGTACCTTGATTCGGTCGAGACCACGCGCGCCGCTATCCGGCGAACTGAAGGCGCATTCCCGACGTTGAAGACACTGGCTGAGTCGGGAGCCGCATTCCGGTCGGAGGTCGCCGAAACGCGACACAAGATTGCGCCGCCTGGCGAGGTCGTCGACGAAGCCAGCCCGGAGCTGCGTACCGTTCGCGACCGCCTCAGGCGCCAGCGGACGCGTCTGCGAGGCACCCTCGAGTCGTTCCTGCGAAACAAGGACACCTCCAAGTACCTCCAGGACCAGATCGTCACCGATCGCAACGGGCGTTTCGTCCTGGTCGTGCGCACCGAATGCCGCACCGCGATCCCGGGCATCGTGCACGGCAGCTCGGCCAGCGGCGCCAGCCTGTTTCTGGAACCGCTCAGCACGGTGGAGATCAACAACGACATCGTGGCGCTCGAGCAACAGGAAGCGCAGGAGGTGCACCGCATTCTGCTGCAGCTGACCGACCAGTTCCGGCGGCGCGCCCTGGATCTGCAGCGCACGATCGAATCGGCCACCGAGCTGGATGTGATCCAGGCCAAGGCTCGTTTCTCGGCCGTCGTCAACGGGGTCGAACCCACGTTGTCGCCCGATGGGGCCTTCGAACTGCTGGCCGCACGCCACCCGCTGCTCATGCCGGAGGTGACGGGCCGATTGCCGGAGCGTGCTTCGGCCGCGTCCGGCCAGCCAGACAGTGGAGACGCCGGCGCCGGTGCCAGACCCGGCAGCCGACGCGCCTCCAATCCGGTGCCGGTCGACATTCGGATGCTCCCCCCGGCCAGTGTGCTGGTGATTACCGGACCGAATACCGGCGGCAAGACCGTGGCCCTGAAGACGGCCGGCCTGCTCGTGCTGATGGCGCAGTCCGGTCTGCACGTACCGGCGGCGGGAGGGTCGCGGCTGCCCGTGTTCCGATCGGTGTTTGCCGACATCGGCGACGAACAGTCCATCGCCTCGAACCTCAGCACGTTTTCGTGGCACATGTCGAACATCGTGCAGATGGACCAATCCCTGGCGCTGCCGGCCCTCGTGCTGCTCGACGAGGTGGGGGTGGGCACCGATCCGGTCGAGGGCGGCGCGCTGGGCCTGGCCGTGGTCGACCACCTGCGGGTGCGGGGCGCGCATGTCGTCGCCACCACGCATTACGAGCAACTGAAGTCGTACGCCGCGACCACCACCGGTGTGACCGGCGCGGCGTTTGGCTTCGATCCGGATTCGTACGCTCCCACATACCAGTTGCTGTACGGCACACCCGGACGGAGCCTGGCGCTGGAGATTGCGGGCCGCCTTGGCCTGAGCCCGTCCATCCTCGACGAGGCGCGCCGCAACATCAGCGTCCGGGAAGCCCAACTGGCCGAACACCTCGCCAGGATTGACAGCGAGATGCGCGGTCTGGAACACGAGCGGCGGCTGGTCGCGCGCGAGCGGGAATCGTTGGCGCAGTCCGACACCCGTCTGCGAGCGCGCGAGCAGGCATTGAAAGAGAAGGAAGACCGCTTGCGCCACCGTGTGGACGACGAGCTGGACACCCGTCTCCGGGCCGCCCGGCAGGACATCGATCGCATCGTCGACGATTTCCGGCGGCAGACCGAGCGCCTCAGCGCCGAAGCGGCCCACCGCGCCCGCATTGGCGGCGTCCTCTCCACCGGTGACGCCGGCGCGGCACGGGCGGAGGCCAAGACCAGCCTGGACGCGCTGGCACAGCGAGTGCGCGAGGGGGTCGAACCGGCGCCCGCCGCAGGGCCGTCAGAAGGCGCCCATACGCTCCCCCATGTAGGCGATCGCGTCACGGTGCGCGGCCTGGGCCTCGAAGGCCGGGTGCTGGCCCTGCAGGAGGGCGAGGCCGACATCGACGTGCGCGGGAAGCGGCTGCGCGCGCGTCTGGAGGAACTGCGGGTGGTGGGCGGGGTCGCGCCGCAGGGCGCCGCGCGCGTCAGCGTCAGCGTGCAGGTCCAGGCCCGCGAGTCGGTGGCCACCGAGATCAACGTGATCGGCTGTACGGTCGACGAGGCGCTGGGACGGGTCGAGCGATTGCTCGACGACATCTTGATGAGTGATGAGCGCACGGTTCGAATCATCCATGGCCACGGCACCGGTCAGTTGCGGCGGGCCATTGGCGAGTACCTGCAGCGACATCCGCTGGTGGCACGGCACCAGCCTGCGCCGCACGAACAGGGCGGCGGCGGGGTGACCGTGGCGGAGCTGAACGACTAGTGGCACTGTTCCCCTCGTCCTTCATCGACGACCTGCGAACCCGCGCGGACATCGTGCAGGTGGTCCAGGACCACGTCTCGTTGAAGAAGGTCGGCAGCCGCTACACGGGGCTGTGCCCGTTTCATGGCGAGAAGACGCCTTCGTTCAGCGTGAACAGCGAGAAGGGATTCTTCCACTGCTTCGGCTGCGGGGTGGGCGGAGACGTGTTCAGATTCGTGGAGATGCACGAGAAGGTGGGCTTCACCGACGCGGTGCGATTGCTCGCGCGGCGGTTTGGCATGACCGTGCCAGAATCCGGACCTGGAGAACACGAAGCCGATTCGCGCGAACGCGAAGCGCTGCTGAAGGTGCACGAACTGGCTCGCAGCTATTTCCAGTCTCAGCTCGAGGAGCCGGCCGGCGCGCGCGCCCGGAAGCAGTTAAGCGATCGGGGCATCACGCCCGACACCATCCGGGTACTGGGATTGGGCTACGCCACGCCGGCGCGTGACGGCCTGAAAACCTGGCTGATCGGACAAGGCCAGCCGCTGGCGCTGCTGGTTCGCGCCGGACTGGTGGCCGAACGAGACAGCGGACAGGTGGTCGATCGCTTCCGCAACCGGTTGATCGTTCCGATTGCCCGCGACACCGGATCGGTGATTGCGTTTGGCGGGCGAGCCATGGATGCCGACCAGGTGCCGAAGTATCTGAATTCGCCAGAAACGCCCATCTATTCGAAAAGCCGGACGGTGTACGGCCTGGACCACACCAAGCCGCTGTTGCGCAAATCCGGGTTTGTCGTACTGGTGGAAGGGTACTTCGACTTTGCCCAGGTGCTGCAGGAGTGTGCGCTGCCCGTGGTGGCGTCCTGCGGCACGGCGCTGACGGTGCAACAGGCCCAGGTGTTGCATCGATTTGTCTCGAAAGTGGTGATCAGTTTCGATCCCGATGCGGCCGGCCAGAGTGCGGCCGCCAGATCGTGCGATCTGCTGGTATCGGAGGGATTTCAGGTGAACGTGGCCGTGCTGCCGGGTGGCGACGACCCCGATGCCTTCATCCGCAAGCGGGGCGGCCGCCAGTACGCGGCGCAACTCCAGCAATCCAAGCCGTATCTGGAGTACCTGCTAGATCGGTCGGTGGCCGCCCACGATTTGCACCGGGACGACAGCCGGCGGGCGTTCCTGCAGGACATGCTCACGGTGGCCGCCAGGATTCCCGACGCGGCCGCGCGGGACCAGTTTGCCGACCGCATCGCGCACCGGGCTCGCATTACGGAATCGGTCGTCCGGGCAGAAATCCGCAAGGCCGCCGTCGAACGCCGCACCGAGATGAGCAGCCGCGACATGCCCTCGTTCGGCCAGTTGAAGCCGGCCGAACGCGGATTGATCTGGGCGCTGATGAACGAGCCGCACGAGGCGCGCTTTGCGCTCCAGCTTCTCGCATGGGACGATCTCGACGGCCTGACGTGCGCCAGGATTCTGGAACAGGCGTCGAGCCTGATCGCCGGCGGCGACGAGTGCTTACCCCCAGGGCTCCTGGAGCGTCTCAGTACTGAGGAGGCGGCGCTGGCGACTGGCATCGGCGCCGAACCGGCGCCTCCGGCACCGGCTATCGACTGTGCGCGGGCGATCAAGCGCCTGCGCTACGAACGCGAGGGCGCCGCCGTCCAGCGCGAGATCGACCGGCTGCAGGAAGCCGGCGGTGCGGATATCGACCAATTGTGGCAACAGAAACGTGAACTTCTCCAGCGCATGGCCGCGCTGGGGATCTCTGGCACCTGACGGGAGGAAGCCTTGTCGATCGAGGACAAGTTTGACGAAGTGCAGCAGCTCATTATCATCGGGAAGGAAAAGGGCTATCTGCTGTATGACGAAGTGAACGATTTGCTGCGAGCGGACATCACCTCGTCTGATGACCTGGACGACCTGTTCAGCACCTTTGGCAGCGCGGGCATCGAGGTGGTGGACTCCGACCAGAAGTTCCGGGAAGAGAAGCCGGAAGGCGACGATCTCGAGCTGGATCTGACACCCGGGGCGCTGGACAAGACCAACGACCCGGTGCGGATGTACCTGCGCGAGATGGGCACCGTGCCGCTGCTGACCCGTGAAGGCGAGGTGGAAATCGCCAAACGCATCGAACGCGGTAAGCTGGCCGTCATCAAGTCCATCTCGCGATCGCCCACCGTGTCGGCGAAGATCATCGAGATGGGCGAGCGCCTGAAGATTGGCGAACGGACGGTCCGCGAGCTCGTGATCTTCAACGACGAGGAGATCACCGAGGAGCGGCTCGACGAGCGCACCCGCGAGGTGCTTCGGCAGACCGAGGCCGTGAAGAAAGCCCGGGGCCTCTACCACAAGACAGAGGAGAAGCTCGATCAGACACCGAAGAAGGACAAGCGGAAGTACCGGCGCGCCCGCTGGAAGGCCATGCGCGCCCGCGTCCGGGTGTCGCAGCTCATCCGGGTGATCGAGTTCACCGAGGGCGTGAAGCGGCGCCTCATTGAAGACATGAAAGAGTCGGTCGAGCGGCTGCAGCGGGTCCAGCGCGACGTGGACGGCATCGAGAAACAGCTGAATCCGAAGAACAAGCGGGCGCGCCTGAAGGAGGACGACCGGAAGGTGCTGGCGTCGCGGCAGAAGGACCTGAAGAACGAGGTCAAGCGCAGGGCCGACGATCTGGGTGAAACCCCCGTCTACCTTCGCCACACGCTCGACACCATCCGCCGGGGTGAGGCGCAGGCCGAACAAGCCAAGAAGGAACTGGTCGAAGCCAACCTGCGCCTGGTCGTCTCGATCGCCAAGAAATACACGAATCGAGGGCTGCAGTTCCTGGATCTCATCCAGGAAGGCAACATCGGCTTGATGAAAGCGGTCGACAAGTTCGAGTACCGGCGCGGCTACAAGTTCTCGACGTACGCCACGTGGTGGATCCGGCAGGCGATCACACGGGCCATCGCCGATCAGGCTCGCACGATCCGCATTCCCGTGCACATGATCGAGACGATCAACAAGCTGATCCGGACCTCGCGCTCGCTCGTGCAGGAACTGGGCCGGGAGCCGACCTCCGAGGAGATCGCTCTGCGGATGGACATCCCGGTGTCCAAGGTGCGCAAGGTCCTAAAGATCGCTCAGGAGCCGATCTCGCTGGAAACGCCCATCGGCGAGGAGGAAGATTCGCATCTGGGCGACTTCATCGAGGACCGCAACGTGGTCTCGCCCTCCGAGGCGGTGATCAACTTGAACCTCAAGGAGCAGACCGATTCGGTCCTGAAGACGCTGACGCCGCGCGAGGAGAAGGTGATCAAGATGCGCTTTGGCGTGGGCGACGGCTCGGAGCACACCCTCGAGGAGGTGGGCCAGAACTTCGCGGTGACGCGCGAACGGATCCGGCAGATCGAAGCCAAGGCGCTGCGCAAGCTGCGCCACCCGTCGCGCAGCCGGAAGCTACGCGCATTTCTCGAAGGGCGCTCCGAGTAGGCCGCGCCGAGGCGGGCTTCGCCGGCCCGGCCTCTGGCAGTAAGCTAGTACGGGCCCATAGCTCAGCGGTAAGAGCCGCCGGCTCATAACCGGCCTGTCCCAGGTTCGAATCCTGGTGGGCCCACCAACAATCATGCACCCTGACATCGAACATCTGATCCGCCTGCAGCAACTCGAGGACATCCTCGAGCAGGCTCGCCGGACCGTCGCCGACGAGCCTGCCCGCCAGGAGGCGCTGGATGCCAAACTGGCCGCCGCCCGCCAGGCATTCGAGAACGAGCGGCAGTTGCTGACCGCGAACCAGGCGGCGCGTCGGGACATCGAGAAGGACCTGGCCGCCCAGCAGGCCAGGCTCTCCAAGTTCCGCAGCCAACTGATGGACGTCAAGACCAACCGCGAATACCAGGCGATGCAAAAGGAGATCGAGGTCGCGCAGCACGAGGTCCGGAAGTTCGAGGACCGGCTGCTCGAACGAATGCTCGAACACGACGAAGTGGAAGGGCACCTGAAAGCGGCCGAACGGGCGCTGACAGCCGAGCAGGCCGTCATCGAGGAGGAGCGCCGGGGCCTGGCCGCTCAGCTGGCCGAAGCCCAGGCCTCGTTGGTGCGCGTGGCCGCCGAGCGAGAAACCGTGGCGGCCAGAATCAGCCCGCCGGTGGCGGCCATCTTCGAGCGGGTGATGAAGTCGCGCAGGATCTCGGCGGTGGCGCCGCTACAGGATGGACGCTGCTCCGCGTGCCAGGTCCGCGTCAGACCGCAGGTGTACAACGAACTGAGACGCAACGAGATCGTCTTCCAGTGCGAAAGCTGCCAGCGCATCCTGTACCATCCCGGACCGCCGGCGCCGCCGGCCGCGTGAACGCTCCCATGGTGTTGTCCATTGATGGCGGCTCCCGGGGCAATCCCGGCCCTGCCGGATATGGCGTCCGCATCGTCGACGCGAACGACCAGCTCGTGGATGAACTGCACGCGGCCATCGGCACGGCTACCAACAATGTGGCCGAGTACCGAGGCTTGCTGGCTGCCCTTCAGTACGCGCGCGACCACGGTCTGACCGACATCACGATCCGATCGGATTCGCTCCTGCTGGTCTGCCAGATGCGCGGCGAGTACCGCGTGAAGCATCCGGGCCTGCAGCCGCTTCATGCCGAAGCCAGACGCCTGGCTGCCCAGGTGGGCAAGGTCCGGTTTGAACACGTGCGGCGCGAGCACAATGTCGAAGCCGACGCGCTGGCCAACAAGGCCATGGACCTGGGGTAAGGATCGGTCAGGTTCCCGACCTCTGGCCGCGCGCCCGAATCGCCGCCACTATTCGGCCCGACGCCGCGCCATCGACACGGTACGAGTGGAACACGTCGCTCGCCTTGGTTTCGGGCATACTGAAGTCCTATGCATATCATCGGCATCGGGCTGGACGCCACCGACATTCCACGCATCGAGCAGTCGATCGCGAGATTCGGCGACCGCTTCCTGCAACGGGTGTTTACCGACGCCGAGGTCGCGTATTGCTCGCGCAAGCACCATCCCGCACCACACTACGCAGGCCGGTTTGCGGCCAAGGAAGCAGCCATGAAGGCCTTGGGCACCGGCTGGGCGCACGACGTGCACTGGCGAGGCATCGAAGTGATCCGTGGCGGCGGCCCGCCTCGCCTGCGCTTTCATGAAGGCGCACTCCGCCGGTTCGAACAGCTCGGAGCCACTTCGTCACTGCTCACGATCACCCACTCGGATTCGCTCGCCCTGGCCCAGGTGCTGTTGCTTGGCGCCGACTGACGACCACCGCCCGCAACCCGCGTTCACCACAGCGGCCACCGCAGCGTCCGGCGGCTGGCGCGTGTCCGGGCTTCGACGCGCCAAGTGCCGTCCGGCCCGAGTGTTCCAGACGCACCAGTCCGCGCACGACTGACGGCACCGTACTTGCCCGTCACCCAGGCGGGTAGCGGGCCGGCTTCAGCCACGCCGCCATTTGCGCCTGGGGTCTTTCGACCGCCCCGGTCCGCGCCCGCATACACACACCAACACAGGCGGCCCGGCGCACGGCTGGCAGACGCGGAGCACACAATGATCGTCAAGTTCGCACCCAACGACCGCGGCAATCCGCCCGGGAAACTCGCCGACGCCGAACTGCATTTCGCAGAAGGTGTGCTCGACGGCCTCAAGCTGATTGGCTTCGGCATCTGGCAACGGCGGAACGGATCTGGGCGCAACGTCACCTTCCCTGCCCGCCAGTACTCGGTGAATGGCGAGCGGCGCAGTTTTTCCTTGCTGCGACCGGTCGTCGATTCAACCAGCCAGGACCGCGTGCGGGAGTTCATCCTGCAGGCCTACGCCGAATACGAGCAGCAACTGGCGACCGCCGAATAGAGGCGGAGGCTTCCGCTGTGTTGCACGGACAGCAACACGGCATGCGGGGAACGCTGTTGACTCACATACGTGCCGGCCGCGCGATCGCGTTCTTCGAGTGCCCGCAGGTCGAACGCCACGCCAGCCAGTCCGGACACCGCCAAGCACGCGCGGCGGGCAATGCGGTACCGGTCAGGTTCGGCCGTGGGCACAGGGCACCGGAGGAATCAGGGAATGGCCGGCAGCAACTGGACGTGCTCGGCTGCGCGCTTGGGCGGCAGCGTCCATTCGGCGCGCAGGCTCTTATCGAACTCGGCTCGGAAGAAGGCGGCCTTCATGCCGCCGTCGATGATATCCCAGGGCAGCGTCCGATCCTGGCTGCGATCGCGGAACACGTAAAAGGCAGGGTCGATCCCGGTCTCGGCCAACGCGCTTCGCCAGTTCCCGCCATGACGCTCGGCCGCGACGATGGCCGGTGCCACGCGGCGATCGCCCAGCGAGAGCAGGGCCTGGTGAAAGGACTGCCGTTCGGACTTGATGCTGAAGTACACGTTGTCGAGTCCGGCCACCAGCGATCGAAGGCGTTTAATTTTCTGCTCGACGGCGGCCGGCTCTTCCATCGGCAGCCACTGGTAGGCCGTGCCGGGCTTGGGCACCAGGGGGTTGACGCTGGCCACAATCCGGCCGATGTGTCCACGCGGGCGTGCGTACTTCAGCATCCGCTCTTTCAACTCGATGGCCAGATCCCTGATGGCCACCAGGTCGTCATCAGTTTCGGTCGGCAAGCCAATCATGAAGTAGAGCTTCAGGTTCTCGAACCCACTCGAGAAGATCAGGTCGGCTCGGTCCAGAATCTCGTCGTTGGTCACTGTCTTATTGATGACGCGCCTCAGACGATCCGATCCGGTCTCGGGAGCGATGGTGAGGGACCGCTCGCCACTCGCCTTCAACAGGCGGACAATCGCAGGGGTCAGGTCGTCGAGGCGCAGCGAGGCCGGGCTGATGGAGTAGCCCAGGCCGGCGAGCCCAGAGAGCAGCGGCTCGATCTCGGGGTGATCGCACAACGCGATCGACACCAATCCCACCCGATTTGCGTAGGGACGGGCCGCCGCGGCAATCTCGAGGATGCGAGCGGCCGGAAACGCGCGCACGGGCAGATAGTTGTAGCCAGCCCAGCAGAACCGGCACAGGTTGGCGCATCCGCGCACCACCTCAATCAGCAGACGCGACCCGAATTCGGTGTCGGGCGTGAAGATGCTGGTCGCCGGTGGGTCCGCCCCGGCCGATGCGGGCAGCGCGGCCTTTCGCACGGGCACGGGAGCCCCTGTGCCCTGGCGGGCCTCGAAAGCCTCGATTGTCCCGTTGTCGGCGTAGCGCACGTCGTAGAACGACGGCACATAGAAGCCGCGTTCGCCGGCCAGGCCCGTCAGCACGTCCGCGCGGGTCGCCGCCGACCGCAGGTGGCGGGCCAGTGCGGGTACCAGCATTTCGCCTTCGCCTGCCGCCACCACGTCGGCAAACAAGGCGAGTGGTTCCGGGTTGACAAACGTCACCGCTCCGCCAATGACGACCAGCGGATCGCGCGCACTCCGTTCGGCCGCGTACACCGGCAGGCCCGCCAGCCGCAACATCGACAGCACGTTGGTGTAGTCCCACTCGAAGGACACCGAGAAGGCGAGCACATCGAAGTCGCGTACGCGCGTCTGCGACTCGATCGTGGACAGCCAGCCAGGCGACAACAACGCCTCGGCGAGTTCCTGTTTCGGCGGCAGGAATACGCGCTCGCACACCACATCGTCGAGGCTGTTGAACAGTCGGTAGATCACCTGAAAGCCCAGGTTCGACATACCCACAAAATAGGTGTTGGGAAACGCCAGCGCCACCCGAAGCCGTTGCGCGTGCGACTTGCGGATGTATCCCACTTCGCGCGTAAGGATGTCCTGTGCCCGGGCGCGATGTGACGAATGGCGCATGTGTGTCCGGCTCTCCAGCCGCCCCGCCCGACCGGCGGCCGCCAATGGTTCTGCACGTCAGGCTTCAGCGCAGGCGCTCCAAGATGCGGTGGGTGTTTTCAGTGTACCACGCGCGGGGCGGCGAGCCGGCCGGTGGCGATCCCGGCCCTGGCATGGTGCCAGCAGCCGCGACGGTGGCAAAGCGGCACCGCCATCCCGTCATTCCCGCCCTCCCTTCGTCATTTCCGCGAAGAGCCTGCCCTCGCGAAAGCGAGGGCGGGAATCCAGAGCTGGACCCCCGCTTTCGCGGGGGTGACAGACGGGGTGCGGGGGTGACGAACAACTTGCTTCACCCGTCGCGATAACACCTCGGGCGGGCTCCTATGCGTGTTTCACGCGGCGCAGGAAGGCTGGCACCTCAAGTTCCGGATAGCATCCGTCTGCCTCTGCCGTCCCGCCGGCATCCTCAGTCTCGGGATCGATGGTCAGTGCCAGCGGTGTCGCCATGGACAAGCCGACACCGTGGCGCCGGGTGATCGTGAGGGCTGGCGCGCCTGCGGCATCGCCGGTGCCTTGGCCGCGGGCGCGCAGCCACGACGTGTACGGGCTGAGATCCACCGGCGTGACGACGGCACTGCCCGGTACCACTTGTCTGGCGCCGGCGCGATCGAACCCGGTGGCGATCACGGTCATCTTGACCGTGCCTTCGAGCTTCGGATCGATGACCGCGCCGAAGATGATATTGGCCTCTTCGTGCGCGGCTTCGTAGACAATCGACGCGGCCTCGCTGACTTCGACCAGCGACAGATCGGGACCACCCGTCACGTTGATGATCACGCCACGTGCGCCGTTGATGGAGGCGTCCTCGAGCAGCGGGCTCGAAATGGCGCGCCTGGCGGCCTCGACCGCGCGGTCTGGGCCCTGCCCAACGCCGGTGCCCATCACGGCCACACCCATGCTTGTCATGATGGTCCTGACGTCCGCGAAATCGAGGTTGATCAACCCCGGCACCAGGATGAGATCCGAAATGCCTTGAATGGCCTGGCGCAGCACATCGTCGGCGGCCGCAAAGGCGTCCAGCAGCGGCGTGGTTCGCTCGATACTGGTGAGCAGACGATCGTTTGGAATCGTGATGACACTGTCGACACACTCGCGCAAGGCGGCGAGCCCCTGTTCAGCCTGCAGGGCCCGCTTGCGGCCTTCGAACTTGAATGGCTTGGTGACGACCGCGATCGTCAGCGCCCCCATTTCGGCGGCCAGCGTGGCGATGACGGGCGCCGCGCCGGTACCGGTGCCGCCGCCAAGACCGGTGGTGACAAACACCAGGTCTGCCCCGTCGAGGGCCTGAATCAGTTTTTCGGTGTCTTCGAGCGCGGCGGCCCGGCCAATGGCCGGGTCCGCTCCGGCGCCAAGGCCCTTGGTGAGCTTCTCACCCAGCTGAATCTTCACTGGCGCGGAATTGGTCCGCAACGCCTGCACGTCGGTGTTGGCGACCATGAAGTGCACGCCGTCAAACCCTTCGCGCATCATACGGTTCACGGCATTGCTGCCGCCGCCTCCGACACCAATCACCTTGATGCGCGCTCCGGCACGCTCCGAGTCGTCAATCGTCAGCCGCAGCGGCGTCGTGCCGGTTCGCTCGCTGGCAAGGGGTGTCACAGGGTTCGGGTTCGACATGAACGGCCTCCGCTCCTCGTCTCGACGCCATCAACCGCGGTGTGCCCTTCGAGGGCTCCGCGTGCTACATCAGTTCGTTGAACGCGACTTTCATGCGCCTGAAGATGTGGCGCAGCGTGGATCCACTCCCATCGTCGTCTCTCGCCAGCTTCTGCTGCCTGGCGCGCAGCAACAGGCCCACGGCCGCCGCAAACGATGGGTTGCTGACGTGATCGGCCAGACTGCCGGCGCCGGTCGGGATGCCCCTGCGCACAGGCAGATCGAAGATCTGTTCGGCAATCTCGGGCATGCCCTCCAGATTGACGGTGCCGCCGGTAAGCACGATCCCCGAGTTGAGCGCCTTCTCGTACCCGGTCCGGTTGATCTCGTCCCACACTAGGTGGAACATCTCCTCAGCCCGCGGCTGGAGCACTTCCGACAGGATTCGTCGTGCCATCACCCTGGAGGGGCGCCCGCCGACACTGGCCACGTCCATCATCTCGTCGTCGCCGACCATGGTGGACAGGACGCATCCACACTTGCGTTTCAGCTTCTCCGCTTCGGGAATCGGCATGCGCAGCCCGATGGCCATGTCGTTGGTGAAATGGTCGCCGCCAATGGGCGTCACGCTGGTGTGCCACAGGAATCCGCGCTCGTAGATCGCGACGTCGGTGGTGCCACCGCCGATGTCGACCAGTGCCACACCGAGTTCTTTCTCGTCGCTGGTCAGCACCGCGTCGGCGGCCGCCAACTGCTCGAGGACCGACTCTTTCACGTTGACGCCTGCGCGGTTCACGCAGGCCACCAGGTTCTGCATCGTGGTGGCGAGGCCCGTGACAATGTGGACGTTCACTTCAAGCCGAGATCCCGTCATGCCGACCGGAGCGCAGATGCCGTCTTCGTCATCCACCACGAAATCCTGCGGCAGCACGTGCAGAATCTCCCGGCCCACCGGCAGGCTCACCGCTCGCGCCGCCTCGATGGCGCGCCTCACATCGTCGCGTGTGATCTCCCGGTTCTTGCCGGCAACGGCCACGACGCCGCGGCTGTTGAATCCCTTGATATGCGTGCCAGACAGACCCAGAAACACATTGTCGATCTCGGCGCCAGCGGTCAGTTCGGCCTCGTCGATGGCCTTGCGAATCGAGTCGACGGCGGCGTCGAGGTCGACTACGGCTCCGCGCCGGATCCCATGCGATTCGGCCACGCCCAGTCCGATAATCTCGATCTGATTGCCGTCCACCAACTCACCGACGATGGCCGCCACCGTCGAGGTGCCGATGTCGAGACCGACCAGATGCCGTTCCTTGCGTCCCACATGTCCTCCGGACTGGTGCTACTGCTGCCGCCGCGCGCCCGCATCACGGGCTGGCGGCGGCGTGGTGTTCGTGGCGGGCGCCTGCGACGCCGCCGTGTGCGACGGGCCGACGTAGACGCGCTCGCCGAAGCGAAGATCCACGTAGTCGATGTCGGGCACACGCTCGCGCAGCGCCGCCTGCAGCTCCACGTACGAACCGAGACGCTCGGCAAACTTCATGTCGCCGAGCCGCAGGACGGCCGTGTCGCCGTCCAGGATCACGTGCACGTCGTGCGCATCGCTGACGTCTATCTGTGACACCCGCTTCGCCAGATCCGGATGCCCGCTGAGATCGGTCAACAGCCGCATCACCAACTGGCTGCGCGCGCGGTCGATCTGGGGCTTGATGGCCGACCGATCCACCACGAGACCGTCAATCATCGGCAGGTCGCAGTCGGCGTAGCGGGGCCCGAACTCGTCGATGGGTGTCGCGCCAGCGTCGATCAAGTGCAGTTCGTTGCCGATGCGGGCAATGCCGGCCGGCTGTCGTTCACGAATCTCCACGTCGATCGTGGCAGGCAACCGGCGCCGGAAGCGGGCGTCGGCTACCCAGGGCGACGCGAACAAACGGGCGCGCCAGCGATCGAGGTCGGTCGTCATCAGGCTGTCGCCGTTCAGTCCTTCCAGCAGATTGAGCACCTCCACTGTGGACACCCGCTGGTTCCCGTGCACGGTGATGTGGCGCACGCGCAGTCCGAGCATATCGACGGCCGCTTGTGCCGCCACGTAGCCGCCGGCCGCCAGCACGCACAGCCCCAGCACCGCGCGGATGACACGGACGACCGGCTTCGCGCGCAGATGGCTGCGCCGCGTGGCGTGAATCCGGCTGCGTCGAAAGTGCTTGTCCGACGGCACCGTCACGGCCATGTCAGTCCTGCCTTCCTTCCACGCGTTGGAGCGCCGCCAGCAGGCGATCGCTGACACCGCCAATCGACCCGGCTCCCAGCGTGATGACGGCGTCGCCGGGTTTCACCAGCGCGACCAGGGCCGTCACGAGATCCTCGACAGGCTTCACCAGGTGCACCGGCGCGCGAAGATGCGGGGCGATGGCGGCAGCAAGCGCCTCGATGGTGACGCCTGGTAACGGGTCTTCGCCGGCGGCGTAGATATCGGTCAGTACCACCTCGTCGGCCTTCGCCAGCGCGGGCCCGAATTGGTGCAGCAGCCTCGCAGTTCTCGAATACCGGTGGGGCTGAAACGCCACGATGAGGCGCCGGTCGAGCGACGCGCGCGCGGCCTCGAGCACGGCAGCAATCTCGGTAGGGTGATGGCCGTAATCGTCAATCACGAGCACCCCGTTGGCTTCGCCCTTTCGCTGGAAACGCCGGTCGGCGCCCCGAAACTCGGCAAGCGCCCGGCTGACGGTCTCGAAGTCGAGGCCCAGCTCCAGGCCGGTGGCTGCAGCCGCCAGCGCATTCAGCAGGTTGTGACGGCCCGGCACCGGCAGCCGCAATGCTCCGAGCGGGCACGCGGGTTGATCGGTCAGCCCGACGGCGTCCTTCAAGCCAGGACCCGCCTCGACGCGGCACACCCAGTACGCGCCCTCCTGGCGAACATCGCAACCGCGCAGATCCGCACCTGGTGCGTCGATGCCGTAGGTCACCACACGACGCGTCATGCGTGGCAGCAACCGTTGCACGTGCCCGTCATCCAGGCACGCGACCACGGCACCATAGAACGGCACCTTGTTGGCGAAGTCGAGGAACGCCTGGCAGAGGTCATCGAAATCCCGGTACGCCTCCAGGTGTTCGTAGTCGATATTCGTCACGATCGCGACCGTGGGCGTCAGGCGCAAGAACGAGCGATCGCTCTCATCGGCTTCAACCACCATGTACTCGCCACGGCCCAGGCGCGCGTTGCTGCCAAAGGCGCTGAGCCTGCCGCCGATCACCGCCGTCGGATCCAGCCCGGCGCGCTCCAGGACCAGGGCGATCATCGACGTCGTAGTCGTCTTGCCGTGGGCGCCGGCCACGGCGATGCCCAATCGCAGCCGCATCAACTCGGCCAGCATCTCGGCGCGCGGAATCACGGGAATCCGACGCCGCTGCGCCTCGGCGATCTCGGGGTTGCCTGGACGCACCGCCGAGGACACCACCACGACATCGGCGTCGCCGACATGTCGCGCGTCGTGACCGATCTCGACGCGCACGCCCAACTGGCGGAGCCGTGCGGTCACCTCCGACGCCGTCAGATCGGACCCGCTGACGCCGTACCCGAGGTTGACCAGCAGTTCGGCGATCCCGCTCATGCCGATGCCGCCGATGCCGGCGAAATGCACGCGTCTCGTTCGACCCAGCATCGATGGCGCCTCAGCCTTCCGCCGAAGCGTGCTGCGAAATATTGAGCAGCATGCCCATGCCGAACAGGCTCGCGACGAGCGACGACCCTCCGGCACTGACAAATGGCAGCGGAATGCCCTTGGTCGGCACCAGACCCAGCACCACGCTGATGTTCACAAACGCCTGCAGCGCGACCATCACCGTCAGCCCCAACGCGAGCAGCGAGGCGAAGGCGTCTGGCGCATGCGACGCGATGCGAAGACCGCGCCAGGCAATCACACAAAAGCACAACAGCACGACGGTCGCACCGATCAGGCCCAGTTCCTCCGCAATGACGGCATAGATGAAGTCCGTGTGTGCGTACGGCAGGTACCACAGTTTCTGCACGCCTTCACTCAGACCGCGGCCTGTCACGCCGCCGGTCCCCACGGCGATGAGCGATTGCATCACCTGGAAGCTGTCCCCGCGCGGATCCAGTTCGGGATTCCAGAACGCGGTCCACCGGCGTAGCCGGTACGGCTCATAGAGCACCAGCGCTGTCACCAGCGGGATCGTGCAGAGGACGATTCCCGCCAGGTACCGGTACGAGAGGCCGGCGGCGAACATCATCACGCCTACGATGGCCAGCACGGCCAATGCGCTGCCGAAGTCCGGCTGGCTCGTGATCAGGGCAATGACGATGATGAGCGGGATCCCGATGGGCAGCAGGGTCTGGCGGATGCTGTCGATGCGATCCATGCGGCGTTCGAGCATGAAGGCGGCGAAGATCGCCGTCGCCAGCTTGGCCAGTTCCGACGGTTGCAGGCTGATACCCGCCACGACATACCATCGGTGCGTGTTGTTGATCCTCGGACCCAGGAAGAGCACGCCCACCAGCGCCAGCAATGTGACAACCAGCAGCGGCTTGAGAACCGCCGGCAGCTTATACACGCGGTAGTTGACGTGCATGGCCAGCGCCATGGCCGCCAGACCCAGGCAGGCGAAGACACATTGTTTGACCAGAAACCAGCTGGGCCGGCCGTACTGATCCAGCGCCACCACGTTCGACGCGCTATAGACCATCACGACGCTGGTGGCGACCAGGCCAATCGTGGTGAAGAACAGCACGCGATCCGACTTCAGTTTCCTTGCCATCGTCCCTACCTGCGGGCTACAGTCTTAGCCCGCTGCTGCCGACAACTCTAGAGGCGTCAGCGACCTGGACCTCTGTTGGAGGTCCGGGTGTGAGCCGTCAGCAGTCATCAGTCAGCCCGAGAGGCACGGACACCAGCTTCCCGCGCCGGGGCGGCGCGGGTTCCCAGCAGCCAGTTCCATGCCGTCTTGAGCCGACTGACGACTGCTCACGGCTCACGCCGTTGTCACGATGCGGCCTCCCTCTCCACGCTCCACCCGCAGCCGCGCCACCTCTGCCTTGAACGCCAGGCCGCGCGCCGCGTAGTTCTCGAACATGTCGAAACTGGCGCACGCCGGGGCCAGCAGTACGCTGGCACCAGGCGACGCCGCGGCGAAGGCGGCCCGCACGGCGTCGGCCATCGTGGTGGCGTCGACCACCGTCACACCGCCGTCAAAGGCGTCGTGAATCAGTGGCCGGGCTTCTCCAATCGCGACCACCGTGGCCATCCGCGACGCCAGGCGCGGTCGAAGCGTGCGCAGGTCGCCCCCCTTGAACTTGCCGCCCATGATCACCACCAGCCCTGGCTCGAACGTCTCAATCGCCTGCGCCGCCGCGTCCACGTTGGTGGCCTTCGAGTCGTTCACGAACCGCACGCCGCGGATGTCGTCCACCCATTCCATGGCGTGTTCGAGGCCGCGAAACGACGAGACGGCCTGCGCGATCGCCTCGGCAGACACCCCGGCCAGCCGCGCGATGGCGGCCGCCGCCAGCACATCCGACAACAGGTGCTGTCCGATCAGGCGCACATCCGATGTGTGCACCAGATGCGTCGATGTGCCACCGGCCACCTCCACGACCCAATCGTGATCGACCGTGACGCCGGCGTCGATCGCGGCATGTCTGGCAAAGGCGGTCTGCCGTGCGCGCCCCTGGCTGGCCAGGGCCAGCGTCTGCGGATCGTCGGCATTCACTACGGCCCAGTCCGCTTCGGTCTGCTGTGCAAAGATTCGGGCCTTGGCACGCGCGTACTCCTGCAGATTCGCGTAACGGTCGAGATGGTCGGCCGTCACATTGAGCAGCGCCGCAATCCAGGGGTGAAACGTGTCGGTCGTTTCCAGTTGGAAGCTGCTCACCTCCACCACGTGGATCGTGTCGGGGCGAGAGGCGCTCACGTACGACGACAGCGGCGTGCCGATGTTGCCGCCAACTGGTGCGTCGAATCCGGCCTGCGCCAGGATGCGACCCGTCAAGGCGGTCGTCGTCGATTTCCCCTTGGTCCCGGTAATCGCCACCATGCGGCCTCGAAGCCAGCGTGATGCCAGTTCGATTTCGCCCAGCACGGGCACGCCGCACTGTCGGGCGGCTTGGATGGCCGGGTGTGTGAGGGGCACTCCGGGGCTCACGATCACCAGACCGGCGTGGGCTAACAGGTCGGGCGGATTGGCGCCAAGCACCAGATCGACGCCGATCAGCCGCAGGGCATCCTGGCCGTCGATGGCCGGCCGCACGTCCGTCAGCGTGACGCGCGCGCCGCGCTCGGCGAGCAGGCGGGCGGCGGCCGTGCCGCTGGCGGCGCCGCCCACCACCACGACTCGCGTTCCACGCACGCTGAACTCGCTCATGCCGATTGGCTCCTGCACGCCGTCCTCATGAGGCCCGTTCTGCTTTCACCCGGTCCGCCACAAGGTCCGTACGGATCGCTCGCGACCCCTTCACCAACACGATGTCTCCTGCCCGCAGCAGATGCGCGACATGGGCGGCCGCTTCTTCACTGGTCTCCACGTGCAGAACGGCGGCCGGATCCATCCCAGCCTCGGTGGCGGCCGTCGCCATGGCCCGCGCCGCCAGTCCGCCAACCGCAACCAGCACCGACACGCCGGCGCGGGCCGCCGCGGCGCCACACGCTTGGTGCCACGCAACGGACTGCGCACCCAGTTCGAGCATCTCGCCCAGCACGGCCACACGGCGTCGAGCGAGATCGCTTGCACCCAGAACGTCGAGCATGCGTTCCAGCGCGACCGGATTCGAGTTGTACGAATCGTCGACGAGCACCACGTCGTCTCGCAGCCGCCACACCTCGCCGCGCCGCGGGGCCGGGGTGAGCCCGGAGACTCGCGCGGCGATGTCTTCAATCGGCACGCCGAACTGCAGCGCGACCGCCGTCGCCGCCAGGACGTTGGACAGATGCCCGCGGCCGACCAGCGGCACGCGGAATTCGGCCCGGCCAGCCGGCGTGGACACGGTGGCCGTCGTGCCTCCGATGCCGGCATCGACAACGCCGCTGGCCGACACGTCGGCGTCCACCTCCACGCCGAACGTCACGATCCGAGCGGCACACCCGCGCACGCGAACCATCACCCGCGCGTCGGCGGCGTTGGCGACCACCACCGTGTCGGATGTGGCGCCGTCCAGGATTTCGGCCTTCGCGTCCGCGATGGCGTCGATGGAGCTGAAATACGCGGCGTGCACCTCGGCGACGTTGGTCCACACGCGCACGTCTGGCTCGGCCAGTCCAACCAGCATCCGAATCTCGCCGGCGTGGCTCATGCCCAGTTCCACCACGGCGATGTCGGGGCCGTCGCGCAACTCCAGCAGCGACAACGGCAGCCCGATGTGGTTATTGAAGTTGCCCTTGGTCCGGAACACCCGGTAGCGCGTGGCGAGCAACTCAGCCGCGACCTCCTTGGTCGTGGTCTTGCCTGCGCTCCCGGTGACAGCCACGACCTTGGCGCCAGACCTGCGGCGCACCGATTGTGAGAGCGCCTGCAACGCGCGCGTCGTGTCGGCCACGTGAATCACGATGGCCGTCTGTGTCGCGGCGGGCGGCACCGCCGACAGCTCCGACACCACCACACCGCAGGCGCCCGATCCCAGCGCCGCGCCGACGAAGCGGTGCCCATCGAACCGCTCGCCCAAAATGGCGACAAAGAGACTGCCAGGACCGAGCGTGCGTGAATCAATCGAGACGTCGCCAATCGGCGCCGATGGCGATCCGGACAGCAACGCGCCCGACATGGCTGCGGCCACCGAGGCGGCGGTCAGTTCTACACGGGCGCTCACCGTGCGACCTCCACACGACGCCGGGACAGCTCCTCGCGCGCAACCGCCACGTCGTCGAACGGCAGCACCCGATCGCGCAGAACCTGGGACTGCTCGTGACCCTTGCCGGCTATCACCACCAGATCGCCTGTGCCGGCGTCACCGATCGCTCGCGCGATCGCCGCCCGCCGATCGGTCACGCGCAACCGCGGCGTGCCTGCCCGGTCGCGCGCCGACGGCGGCGCGCCGGCTGATGGCCGGGTTCGATCGGGTGCAGGCGCGATGCCCCGTTCGATGTCGTCGATGATCAGATCCGGATCTTCCGATCGTGGATTGTCGGACGTCAGCACCACCAGGTCGCTCAGCCGCGCGGCTACCGCACCCATCAGCGGCCGCTTGGTGCGATCGCGGTCGCCGCCACAGCCAAACACGGTGATCAGCCGAGCGGCGGCCAGCGGCCGCGCCGCCTCCAGCAGGTTTTTCAAGGCATCGTCGGTGTGGGCGTAGTCGACGATGACGGCGATGTCATCGCCGGCTGACGACACCACCTGAAACCGGCCAGGCACGTCGGTGAGGGCCGCCAGCCCGGCCTCGATCGCGGGAAGCGGCAGACCCAGGCCGACGCCCGTCGCCGCGGCGGCCAGTAGGTTGTAGACGTTGAAGAGGCCCGCCAGGCGAGACCGGATCGCCAAGATGCCGGCCGGTGTTCGCACGTCGAACGACAGGGCCATCAGTGAGTCGGGTAAGGACACCGGCCGGAGGTCGGCCGTCTGACTGATGCCATACGTGATCGCTGCCGACCGTTCGGTCGCCAGCGCGGCGACGCGCGGGTCGTCGGCATTGAGGATGGCGGGGGCGCCAGGCGGCAGCAGATCGAACAACCGGCGTTTGGCGGCGAAGTAGCGCTCCAGATCCTGATGGAAATCGAGGTGGTCGCGCGTCAAGTTGGTGAAGACGCCGGCGGCAAACCGGGTCTGGTCCACCCGTCTCAACGCGAGCGCGTGCGAGGAGACTTCCATCGCGCAGGCGCGGCAGCCGGCGTCGGCCATGTCGCGCAGCATCTGCTGCAGGTCGACCGCCTCGGGTGTCGTGCGCGACGCCTCGCGCACCTCTGAACCAATGCGGTACTGCACGGTGCCGAGCAGCCCGCATCGAAGCCCGCCGGCCTCGAGCACGTCGCGGACCAGGTACGCGGTCGTGGTCTTGCCGTTGGTCCCCGTGATGCCCACCACCTGCATCGCGCGGCTGGGATGACCGTAGAAACCCGCTGCCAGGCGGGCCAACGCCAGCCGCCCGTCTCGTACGCGCACCCATGGGACGGCGGTAGCCGCGGGGGGCGCCTGCTCGGAGACCACCGCGATCGCGCCGCTGGCGATGGCCTGGCCGGCGAAGGTCGATCCGTCGGCATGCTGGCCCCGCAATCCGACAAAGAGCGTGGCCGGCCTGACGTTTCGAGAATCGTAGGCCACGCCGGCGACCTCTTGCGACCAGACGGCGCTGCTGTCCATCGAGACGGGTGTGCCGGTGTCCGTATCGCACGGCTCGAGCGCGCTGAGGAGGTCGCGTAGCGTCATGGCTGGATGGACGCCGGCGGCGGAATCATCACGACACGATCGAGCCACAGCCGACACGCGGCTCCTGGTTGCAGCGGGGCGCCGGCGGCCGGATCCTGATCGATCACCACGCCGTCGCCCGTCACGCGCGCGAACAGGCCCAGCCGCGCCAGGCGCACGATCGCCTCGCGCGCGCCAAGGCCGCGCACATCGGGCACCGTTGGCGGGCCGGTCACCACGTCCCTGCCGGTGCTCCGGACCGGCACCGACGCGGCGGCGACCGCTCGGGTGACCTGGCCGGGACCAGACGAGGCGGTCACGATGACGGGCGGCGCGGGATTCAAGGTGGGCGCGATCCCAAGATGGCGGAGGGCCGCCTCGGCGATGCGCTTGAAGATGGGTGCGGCAACCGTACCACCGTAGATGGACCCGGCGTGGGGCGAATCGATCACGACGAGGATGGTGAAGGCGGGCTCACGCGACGGCGCGAAGCCCACGAACGAGGCGAAGTAGTCGGTTTTCGAGTACCCGCCCTTGACCACCTTTCCCGCCGTTCCCGTCTTGCCGGCAATCGTGTAGCCCGGGATCTGCGCCTTCGTGCCGGTGCCGCGCTCCACCACTTGCTCCATGATGGTGGTCAGCTCGGCAGACGTGTCCGGGTTGATGGAACGACGCATTTCGTTGGGTTCGATTTCGCGACGCCCGGTCCCGGTCCGCAGCGCTCGGACGATGCGTGGCTGAATGAGCAGGCCGCCGTTGGCGACCGACGACACGGCGGTGGCCATCTGCAGCGGCGAGACGCCGATCTCGTAGCCCATCGAGACCGAGGCCAGCGTGCTCTCGGTCCACTGGCCCGGGTCCGACAATCGGCCCGGCGTTTCGCCGGCAACGTCCGGGCACAGCTTCGCACCGAACCCGAAGCGGCGCACATAGCGACCCAGCCGCTCGGCACCCAGCGTTAACCCGACTTTGATGGCGCCGACGTTGCTCGACTTGACGATCACGTCGGTAAAGCTGAGCTCGCCGGCAATCCGATGATCGTCATTCACGACGCGGGAGCCGATGCGGATGGAGCCGGCGCTGACGTCAATCGGATCGTTGGAGCGGAACATCTGCTCTTCGATCGCCGCCGAGGCCGTGACGACCTTGAAGGTCGAGCCGGGTTCGTAGATCTCCGCCACGGCCCGGTTGCGGAGATGGTCTTGTTTCGCATCGCGGATGGCGTTGGGGTTGAAGGTAGGCTCGTTGGCGAGCGCCAGGATTTCACCCGTGCGCGGATTCATCATGAGGGCCGTCCCGGCGGCGGCTCGGCTTGCGATGATGCCCGCGTGGAGTTCGCGCTCCACCATGTGCTGCAGATAGGCGTCGAGTGTCAGTTCGACGGTCGCGCCCGCGGTGGGCGGCTGTTCCATAGCCCGGTAGGCGTGACGCTTCCCGTCGGTTTCGATCAGGATCTTGCCCGGCAACCCGCTGATGCGAGAGTCGTAGGCCGCTTCGATTCCGCCCCCGCCGTGATTGTCCACGTTGACGAAGCCGAGCACGTGCGCCGCCAGCTCGCGGTTGGGATAGAACCGCTTGGTCTCGGTGACCAGACCGATGCCAGGCAGTTTCAGCGCCGTCACGCGCGCGGCCTGTTCTGACGTGATCTGGCGCCGGAGATAAATCGACCCGTTCGTGCGCAGCAGGCGCCGCAGGTACACCTCCCGCTCCTTGGGCACGCAGTCCTGAAGCGCCGCGCACACCGCGTCGACGGTGGCCTGCGGGTTGTCGATGTCCCTGGGAACCGCGGCAATCGTGTCGGCATCCACGCTGATCGCGAGTGGACGCCCGTGCCGGTCCACGATGTCGCCACGGCGGGGAGCCACGGTGGCGGTTCTCTTCTGCTGGTTCGCCGCCCGCGTGACGAAGTGGTCGTGCTGATACACCTGCAGCCAGACCAGGCGAGACTCGACGGCCACGGCCCACACGACAAAGACCGTCGCGATCACGAACAGGCGCGTCCGGACGATCGACTGCCAGGTGGATTCAGGTGAATCAGCCACAACCATGTCTCCAGACCGGACGCGCCGGCCAGATCCCCGCAGGTGCTCGACCTACCGTCGCGCGACCAGCGCGCGCGATGGCGCCGCGTCTTGCCTGACGCGCTGAATGACGATGGCCTCGGTCTGTCCCGGCGCTACGAGATTCAGTGGCTGGCCGGTGGCCAGCCTCTCGATACGCCCCGGTGCCCGCAGCGTCTCCCATTCGAGACGCAGTTGCCGGTTGTCGGACTCCTCGGCCGCGCGCCGCTCACGTAACTGCTCGACCTTGTAGCCCAGCTGCAACAGTTCGGACGGCGCCCACACCGATCCCAACGCCGCGATGACGAATCCCGCAATCACGCACACCGTGATCCACATCTCGCGTTGGCGCTCACGATCCACTTCGCGCACGGCGTGGTTATGAATGCTCTTCTGAACGGCGAAGTCGATGGTGTCGGCCGCATCGCGAGTCGGTGCCATGTGCGTCACCCAATCCGTTCGATGGCGCGAAGCCGCGCACTGCGCGCGCGCGGGTTGCGCCGCACCTCGTCGTCGCCCGGCACGATCGACTTCCTCGTCACCAGGCGGAACTCCTGCCGCTGTTCTTGCGTGATGGCCCGGAAGGTGTGTTTCACGGGCCGATCCTCGAGCGAGTGGAACGTGATGACCGCGAACCGCGCTTCGATGCGCAGCCGGGCGCAGAGGGCGCGCAGGAAGGCTTCGAGCCGTTCCAGTTCTGCGTTCACCCAGATTCGAATGCCCTGGAAGGTGCGCGTCGCGGGATCGATCCGCCCGCTCTGCCGCACCACGCGACGGACCAGCGAGGCCAGCTGTCCGGTGGTGCGGATGGGTGCCGCACCCCTGGTCGCGACAATGGCCCGCGCGACGGCCCGCGCACGCCGTTCCTCGCCCAGGTGGTAGATCGCGTCGGCCAGCTCCACTTCGCTGGCCCGTGCGATCAGGTCCGCCGCTGTCAGGCCGCCGGTCGTGTCCATCCGCATGTCGAGGGGCTCGTCGCGCTGAAAGCTGAATCCGCGCCCGGGCTGGTCGAGCTGCAGCGAGGACAGACCCAGATCGGCGATGGCGCCGTCGACCAGTTCGATCCCTCGTTCGTCCAGGACGCGCGGTAGCTCTCTGTAGTCGGCGTGCACCAACTCCACGCGGTCGCCCCATTCGGCGAGCGCCTCCCGTGCGATATGCAACGCGTCGGGGTCGCGGTCGAGGCCTATCAGTCGCGCCGCGCCGCCTTGCAACAGCGCCCGTGCGTGTCCGCCCAAGCCCACCGTGCAATCGACGTACGTGCCCCCTCGTTCGGGAGACAGGCAGGTCAGGACCTCGGCGGTCATGACAGGCACGTGTACGGACATGGAATCGGCACCCGTCGATCTGGTCAGATTCCGAACTGCGCCAGCGCGCGGGCGTCTTCGTCGGTGAATGGATCGTTCGCGAGTTTGGCGACGAAGCGCTCGTGGTTCCACACTTCGAGATGGTCGTACTGGCCAAACACATCCACCTCGCCCGCCATGCCTGCCGACTCACGCAGCCGCTGGTGGATCAACACGCGGCCCTGGTTGTCCAGATCGGCGGCTTGTCCGTAGTAGTTGACGCGGCTGAAGAAGCGCAGGCGAGAAGGGTGGGTGGTTGGTATTTGTGCCAGCTTGCGTTCGATGTCAACCCACACCGGCATCGGGTAGATTCGTACCGATTCACCGGTCAGGCTCGTCACAAAGACGTCGCGGCCATGCTGCGCCTCGACAACTGTGCGAAACCCTGTGGGGATCTTCAGCCGGCCTTTCTCGTCTATCTTGGCCGGAGCGTTCCCGCGAAGAGCTGTGATTTCGTCCACTTTACTCCACCAGAGACCACCCGGATGTTAAGAGACGGCGGCGACCTTGTCAATCGCAAAATCCAATCAGTTGTTGAAGTTAGCGGTGATGGTCTACGCTTTTTCTTCGCCTTTAAACGCTCAGCCTACCAGGATGTCAGGTCGCATCCGCGTGCTACGATGTTGAATTCTGGCCTCGGGCGGCACGCCGCCATCTGTTACTCGCGAGACTGCGCATGCTTCGAACCGCCCTAATTGGCTATTTTTCGGTCGGCAAGTCGACGCTCTTCCAGTTGATGACGAGCGCGCATGACGGCTCTCGTGCCGCACACGGCAGGCTCGAAGCCACCGTCGGCGTCGCGCGTGTTCCCGACCCGCGTCTCGACGTGCTGACGTCCATGTTCAATCCCCGAAAGCGGGTACCGGCGACCGTCGAGTTCGCCGACATCCCCGGCCGGCCATCGGGTTCGGGGGCCGAGGCCCTGCTTGACGTGGCGGCGTACCGCAACGCCGATGCCCTGGTCCACGTGCTGCGGGCCTTCAGCGATCCGGCGATTCCCCACGCGGCCGGCTCGATCGATCCCCGGCGGGATGCGCGGGCGATGGAAGACGAGGTGATCCTCGCCGATCTGGCGGTGGTCGAGAAACGCCTCGATCGGCTCGCCAAGGACCTGAAGAAAACCCGCACCACCGAACTCGAACGCGAACAAGGCGTCCTTGTGGCGTGCCGGGCCCACCTGGAAGGCGGCCTGCCGCTGCGTGCGCTCGTACTTGGCGACGATGACCGGAAGCGGCTGCGGGGGTTCCAGTTCCTGTCGGCCAAGCCGTTGCTGCTGGTGCTGAACGTCGACGAAGCTGACCTGTCTGGCGGCGCGGCGGCCGGCCTCGAACGCGTGCTCGGCCGGTACGACCTGGGTGCGATTGCGTCAGGGCCCGCCACCGGCGTCGTGGCGGTGTGCGCGAAGATCGAGCTCGAAATGGCCCAACTGGACCTGGCCGACGCGGCGGCGTTTCGAGCGGATCTGGGTCTGGCCGAATCCGGGCTCGATCGTGTCATCCGGGCCAGTTACGACCTGCTGGGCTACATCGCGTTCTTCACGGTGGGCGATGACGAATGTCGCGCCTGGTCGATCGCCAGGAACACTGCGGCGCAAATGGCCGCCGGCGAGATCCACAGCGACCTGGCCCGCGGATTCATTCGCGCGGAAGTGGTGGCCTACCACCATCTGATCGCCCGCGGCTCGATGGCCGCGTGCAAGGAACACGGTGAGGTTCGCCTCGAAGGCAAGGAGTACCCCGTCGTCGACGGCGACATCATCACCGTCCGGTTCGCGACGTGATACGGTGATCGGCGCGTATGGCCATCCGCACCATCCTCGTCTGCGAGGCGCAGGTGCCGCTTGTCAGGGGCGGCGCCGAGAGCCATGTCCGCCAACTGGTGGATCGGCTGCGCGGGCACGGGTATCTCGTGGACCTCGTGTCGGTGCCGTTCAAGTGGTACCCAAAAGACGAAATCCTCGCGCACGCGGCGGCCTGGCGGCTGCTGGATCTCGGTGAAAGCAACGGCACGCCGATCGATCTCGTGATTGCCACCAAGTTTCCGTCGTACTTCGCGCGGCACCCGAACAAAGTGGCGTGGCTGATCCACCAGTACCGTGCGGCCTACGAGCTGTGCGGCACGCCCTACAGCGACTTCGCGCACACCGATCTGGACGTGGGCCTGCGGCAGAAGCTGATCGCGCTTGATACCGCCATGCTCGGCGAGTGCCGCCGCTTGTTCACCAACGCCGGCAATACGGCGAACCGGCTCGCGAAGTTCAACGGCCTGCGCGCCGAACCGCTGTATCATCCGCCTAGACTCGCCGATCGGATCGTGCCCGGTCCGGCGGGAGACTATCTCTTGTCGGTGGGCCGGCTGGAAACGGTGAAGCGCGTCGACCTGGCGATCCAGGCGCTCGCCCTGGTTCCCGGTTCCCTGCGGCTCATTGTGGCCGGAGAAGGCACCGAGCGCGGGCGCCTGCAACGCCTGGCCGCCGAATTGGGGGTCGGCGACCGCGTCCGTTTTGCCGGGGCGGTCGAAGACGAACCACTCGTCGATCTCTATGCGGGGGCGCTCGGCGTGGTGTATGCGCCCTACGACGAGGACTACGGCTACGTGACGCTCGAGTCGTTTCTGGCTCACAAGCCCGTCGTGACGGCCGCCGATTCGGGCGGCACGCTCGAGTTCGTGCAGCACGGGGTCAACGGTTTGGTCTGCGAGCCCGTACCGGCGGCCCTGGCTGACGCGTTCACTCGGCTTGCCGGGAATCGGGCTGGGGCGGCCGCCATGGGTGCCGCCGGCTACGAGCGGGCGCGGCTGGTCACCTGGGACGGCGTGGTCGAGAGACTGGTGGGATCGTGAAGAAGCTGATTATCCAGATCCCGTGTCTGAACGAGGCCGAGACGCTTCCTGCGACGCTGCGCGATCTGCCACGGTCGGTCCCCGGCGTCGACGCTGTCGAGATCCTGATCGTCGACGACGGGTCGACCGATGGCACCGCCCAGGTGGCGCGCCGGCACGGCGTGGCGCACGTGGTCCGGTTTTCCCGGCGCCGCGGCCTGGCGTCGGCGTTTGCGGCGGGCATCGACGCCTCGCTGAAACTGGGCGCCGACATCATCGTCAACACGGATGGCGACAACCAGTACGTGGGCGCCGACATCGCCGCGCTGATCGCACCGCTGGTGAAGGGCGAGGCCGACATCGTGATCGGCGATCGCAACATCCAGGATCTCAGCTACATGTCGCCGATGCGGAAACGGTTGCAGTGGCTCGGCAGCTGGGTCGTGCGCCAGGTGTCGGACACCCAGGTGCCCGACACGACCAGCGGGTTTCGGGCGTACACGCGCGAGGCGGCGCTGCGCATGACGATCGTGTCGGAGTTTTCCTACACGCTCGAGTCGATTATCCAGGCGGGCAAGAAGCGCATGGCCATTGCGCACGTGCCCGTCAGCACCAACCACCGCACGCGCCAGTCGCGCCTGTTTGCCAACGTGCGTACCTACATCAAGGCGTCTGCCGCGACCATCGTCCGCGTCTACGCCATGTACGAGCCCTTGAAGGTGTTCGGCTCGATCGGCCTCGTCGTGTTCCTGGGGGGCCTGACCGTGTCGGCGCGCTTCGTGTACTTCTACCTGGCTGGAGAAGGACTCGGGCACGTGCAGTCGTTGATCCTGTCGGCGGTGCTCATGATTGTCGGGTTCCAGATCGGCCTGATCGGCTTGCTGGCCGACGTGATCTCCGGCAACCGCAAACTCCTCGAGGAACTGCTGTACCGCGTGCGGCTGATGGAATTGCGGCAAGCGTCGCCCGAGGGCGGGCCGTCTGTTGCCGGCGATGGCGGCGCCTCCGCTGCGCAGGACCGGAGCTAGCGAGGTGGCCGAACGGGCAGCGACCTCAATCGTGATTCCGGCCTACAACGAGGAGGCGGCCATCGGTCCGCTGGTCGAGGCGCTGGGCGGCGCGGGGCCGTGGCACGAGATTCTGGTGGTGGACGACGGGTCGGCCGACCAGACCGCCGCGCGCGCGGGGGCCGCGGGGGCTACCGTCGTACGCCATCCGTACAACAAGGGGAACGGTGCGTCGGTGAAAACGGGCATTCGCCACGCGACCGGCGAGTATGTGCTGATCATCGACGGTGATGGCCAGCACCGCGCGGGCGACGCAGCCCGCCTAGTGTCGTTTCTCGGCGAGTACGATCTGGTCATTGGCGCGCGTTCGCTGGGCACCCAGGCCACACAGGCGCGGTTGCTGGGCAACAGCGCCTTGAACTGGCTGGCCAGCTACCTGACCGGGCGGCACGTACCCGACCTGACTTCGGGCTTCCGCGGCGCGCGGCGCACGTGTCTGCGCGAGTTCCTACACCTGCTGCCGAACGGCTTTTCGACGCCGACCACCACGACGCTGGCATTCATCAAGGCGGGGTACAACGTCCACTTCGAGCCGATCGAAGCCGACACGCGGGTCGGCAAGTCGAAGATCAAGTTCGTGCGCGACGGGCTGAAGTTCCTGCTGATCGCCTTCAAGATCGTCACGCTGTTCAGTCCGCTGCGGATCTTCTTCCCGATCAGCCTCGCCGCCTTCATGGCCGGCTCCGCCTACGCGGCGTGGACGATTGCCACACAGTCCCACGTCACCAATTCGTCGGTGCTGTTGATCATGCTGGCGGTCATCGTCTTCCTGGTTGGCTTGGTCTCGGAACAGATCGCCGCTCTGCGGTTCGAGCGACACGAGTAGGCATCGTGGATCGACCAGTGCCCCGCGTCGTGTGGCTCGCCGTGGCCATCGGTGTGATCGCGCGCCTCGTGTTCGGCTTGGGTTACTGGGTGGACAAGCCGCTCACTCACGACGAACGCGAGTACCTCCTGCTTGCGCGGAATGTGGCCAGCGGGAGGGGATTCGTGTACCTCCTGCCTGATGGGTCGCAGGCGCCAGGAGAGCATTTCGGTCGGGCGCCGTTCTATCCCCTGTTTCTTGCCGGCGTCATACGGGTGTCGCAGGCGGCAGGCATCGACGCGGCGGCTGGTCCTCTCGAGGGAGATGTGGCTCGACCGGCGGTACTACGCGCCATCAGGACGAGCCAGGCGGCACTGGGCGGCCTGCTTGTATGGCTGGTCGGGTGGATGGCCGGGCGGGCTGCCGGCTCCCGGGCCGCCGCGACGGCGGCCTGGCTAGCGGCCCTCTACCCGCCGCTGGTCTGGACACCCGCATACGTCTTCAGCGAAACCCTCTACGCCGTGGTCGCGCTTGGCTGTGCGGCCGTGCTGAACATGGCAGCCCATCGGATCGTGACGCCGGCCGAGGGCGATCGCGGACGGGTGCCGGACCGCGGATCTGTCTGGCTGTACGCGGCCTCCGGCATCCTGGCAGGGCTGGCCGTTCTGACGCGGCCGGCCATGCTGTTTTTTCTGGTGCTGGCCGGGCCGTGGGTCTGGTGGACCCGCGGCGTTCGCCCGGCTGCCGTGTTCGCCATCGCTGCCGTGCTGGCGGTCGCGCCGTGGAGCGTCTACAACACGCGGACCGCCGGCAGATTTGTGCCCATCGCGTCGGAGGGTGGCATCACGTTCTGGACGGGTAACCACGCGATGGCCATCGGCGAAGGCGACCTGGCGGCCAACCCGGACCTGAAGCGCGCCAACCTCGAACTGCGAGCGCGCCATCCGGGGCTGAGTCCAGAACAACTGGAATCGATCTACTACCGGGAAGCATGGCGGTTTATCCGCGATCACCCGGTCTGGTGGGCATGGCTGCTGGTGCGGAAGCTGTTCTACACGATTGTGCCGATCGGGCCGTCGTACCGGTTACACTCACCGTTGTACTTGTGGAGCTCGGTCGCATCGTATCTGGGCGTCCTGCCGTTTGCCCTGGCCGGATTCGCGCGGCTGGTGCGCACCAGACGCGTGCCGATGTCGCTGCTGCTGCTGGCGGCCGGATCGGTGCTGGCGTCGGTGGTGTTTCTTCCGCAGGAGCGATTTCGAATCCCGGTGGTCGATCCGGCGCTCCTGGTGATGGCGGCATCCTTGCGGGCGCTGCGGCCGTGACCTCTGGCATGCGTGTCCTCGTCATCATCCCGACCTACAACGAGTGCGAGAACCTGCCGGTGCTCGCGCGCCAGATTCTCGACGCGCACCCGTTCCGGATCCTGGTGGTGGATGACCAGTCGCCCGACGGCACCGGCGCGATCGCCGATGAACTGGCGCGCGCCCACCCGGGACGGCTTGACGTGCTGCACCGCACAGGCCCGCGCGGTCTCGGCTTGTCGTACGTGGATGGGTTCGGGTGGGCTCTGCAAAGCGGCGCTGAGCTCATCTGCCAGATGGACGCCGACTTCTCGCACGATCCACGCTACCTGCCCGATCTGATCGAAGCGACACGGGACTACGATCTGGTGCTGGGATCCCGGTACCTCAACGGCATCAGCGTGGTGAACTGGCCGCTGCAACGCATCGTGCTGAGCACGTTTGCCAACGGCTACGTACGGGCCGTCACCGGCCTGTCCCCCCGAGATACCACCAGCGGATTCCGGTGCTGGCGGCGAGAGGCGCTGGCCAGACTTCCGCTCGATCGCATCCTGTCGCAGCGCTACGCCTTCATGGTGGAAACCCTGTTCGAGGCGGCGCGCCTGGGCTGCCGCATCACCGAAGTGCCGATCATCTATGTCGAGCGCCGGCAGGGCGCATCGAAGATGTCGGGACGCGTGCTGCTCGAGTCGATGGTCATGCCCTGGCGTCTCCTGTTGCGCCACCGCGGCCGGCTGCGAACCGGCTCGGGAGCTGGAACCCGGTGAGCGCAGACCACGTGGCCGTCATGATCACCACGTCGTATCCCCGCTTCGACGGGGACACGATCGGCACCTTCATGGAGCCGATCGCCAAGGGCATCGCCGCCCGCGGCCACCAGGTGCACGTGGTGCTGCCGTGGCATCCGCGTCTGTCGAGGGGGCCAGTCGAGCACGGCGTCTATTTCCATCCCTTCACGTACGCGCCACATCCCCGTCTGAACACGTTTGGCTATGCCGAGGCCCTGCGCGAAGATGTGCATTTGCGCTTGTCCGCCTATCTCGCCGCGCCACTGGCGCTGCTGGCCTCCTTCCAGGCGGCGCGGCGCGTCGTCCGCCAGGTGCGCGCCACCGTGATTCACGGGCATTGGCTCATCCCCAGCGGCGTCATTGCCACCGCCGTCGGGCGGCGACTGCCGACCGTCATCAGCCTGCACGGATCGGATGTCTACGTCGCCGAGCGCCACGGGCTTGTGCGCAGGGCGGCTCAAGCAGCGCTGCGCCGCGTTGACTGGGTGACCGCCTGCAGCGACGACCTGCGCGATCGGGTCATCGCGCTTGGCGCCGACCCGAAACGGATCGAGACCATTGCGTATGGTGTGGATGTGGACCAGTTCAGGCCCGACCCGACGCGTCGGGCGGCAGGCCGGTCGGCGATGGCCGCCGGGCCCGGCGATCTGGTGCTGTTTACGGCGGGCCGGTTCGTGCGCAAGAAGGGATTCGAGTATCTGATTGACGCCGTGGCCGGCCTGGCTCCGCGCTGGCCGGGCCTGCGGCTGGTGATTGCTGGCGGCGGCGACCTGGACGGTGAGCTCCGGCGGCGCGCGCGCGAGGCGGGCATCGCAGGCCGGGTTCAGTTTACCGGCGTGTTGCCCCAGCGCGACGTGGCGGCCTGGCTGGCCGCCGCCGACGTGGCGGTGATGCCCTCGGTGCACGACGAGGCTGGCAACGTGGATGGTCTGCCCAATACCGTCATGGAAGCGCTGGCGTCGGGCACGCCGCTTGTGGCGACCACGGCGGGCGGCATCCCGTCGGTGGTCACGCACGAGCGCACCGGGCTGCTGGTACCCGAGAAGGATGCCGGGGCGCTCGAAGCGGCGATCGATCGGCTGCTGGCCGACCCGGACTTCCGCATGGGTCTGGCAGCCAGGGCGCGCGAGCAATCTCTGCGCCTGCACACATGGGATCGCGTGGCCGAGCGGTTCGAACAGGTGTACGATTGGGCGTCCTGTCGCGCGCGCGAACGCCGTGGGACGGTATAGGATCTCGACATGTCTGGGCCCCAGATCACACCCGGGTTGACGGTGTTCTTCCCGGCGTACAACGACAGCGGCACCATCGCCAGCATGGTGATCAGCGCCGTGCTGGCGGCAGGACGCCTGACGCCGGACTACGAGGTGCTGATCATCAACGACGGCAGCCGCGACGCCACGCCACAGATTGCCAACGAGCTGGCCCGGGTCTATCCGCTCGTGCGTGTCGTCCACCATCAGGGCAATCGTGGGTACGGCAGTGCGCTGCGCAGCGGATTTGCGAACGCGACCAAGGAGTTCGTGTTCTATACCGATGGCGATGCGCAGTACGATCCGTCGGAAATGGCCGTCCTGTGGGCTCGACTCGTCCCGGGCGTCGACGTGGTGAATGGCTACAAGATCAGCCGATCGGATCCCCTGCACCGGATCTTCATCGGCCGGTTCTATCACTGGACGGTGAAACTGCTGTTCGGCCTGAAGGTGCGCGACGTCGATTGCGACTTCCGGTTGATGCGACGCGCGATCTTCGACCGGGTGCGCCTCGAGAAAAGCAGCGGCGTGATTTGCCTGGAGATGATGAAGAAGATTCAGGATGCCGGCTTCCGGATTGTCGAAGCCCCGGTGCACCACTACCACCGGGCGTACGGGAGGTCGCAGTTCTTCAATTTTGGCCGCATCGCCAGGACTGGGGTGGACGTGCTGAAACTCTGGTGGGCGCTTGTCGTGTCGCGCCAACGCGCAGCGTCCGGCGGCACCGACGGGTCCGGGGCGTCACGATGAGCCACCAGGCGTACTACCATAACCGTCGGGTCATGATCACCGGCGGACTGGGGTTCATCGGCAGCAACCTGGCTCACCGGTTGGTCGAGTTGGGCGCCGACGTGCTCCTGGTGGACTCGCTGATTCCCGACTACGGCGGCAACCTCTACAACATCACAGGCATTGAGCATCAGGTCCGTGTGAACGTGGCGGACGTGCGCCAGCAGAGCACGATCAACTATCTGGTGCGACACGTCGATGTCATCTTCAACCTGGCCGGCCAGGTGAGCCACATCGACAGCATGCGCGATCCGTACACGGATCTCGAAATCAACTGCCGCAGTCAGTTGTCGATTCTCGAGGCCTGCCGCCGCTACAACCCGACCGCGAAGCTGGTCTTTGCGGGCACGCGGCAGGTGTACGGCAGACCCGATGTCCTGCCGGTCACCGAACAGCACCTGGTGCGGCCCACCGATGTGAACGGCATCAACAAGGCCGCTGGCGAGTACTACCATCTCGTCTACAACAACGTGTTCGGCGTGCGCGCCTGCTCCCTGCGCCTGACCAATGTCTACGGCCCTCGCCAGCTCGTGAAGCACAATCGGCAGGGATTCATCGGGTGGTTCATGCGCCTGGCGGTCGAGGACCAGGAGATCCAGGTGTACGGTGACGGATCCCAGCTGCGCGACTTCGTCTACGTGGACGATGCGGCCGAGGCGTTCTTGATGGCGGGTGCATCCGATGAGTGCAACGGCGAAGTGTTCAACGTCGGCGGCAGCCAGGCCATCAGCCACCGGGACCTGGTGGGCTTGCTGATCGACGTGGCCGGCACCGGCCGGGTACGCTACGTCGAGTGGCCGCCCGACAAGAAAGCCATCGACATTGGCAGTTTCTACGCGGATTCGAGCAAGTTCCGCGCCCGAACCGGCTGGCAGCCGCGCGTGGGCCTGCGCGAAGGCATCGCGCGCACGGTGGCCTTCTACCGCGCTCATCTGGCCCACTACCTCGACACGGACGCCATGGAGCCGCCCTCGCGATGAGTGCCGAGCGCCTGCCGTTCATGCGGTTGCAGCCAGCCGAGGATCGTCCGGCAGTCGAGGCGGCCATCCGCCGCGTGATCGATCGCGGGTGGTTCGTGCTGGGGCCCGAGGTGGAGGCCTTCGAGCAGGCATTTGCCCGGCTGTGCGGTACGAGGCATGCGATCGGCGTCGGCACGGGCACCGACGCGATCGCGATCATCCTGCGGGGCCTCGGCATTGGCGCTGGCGACGAGGTGATCACGACGCCGCTGTCGGCCGCCTACTCCGCGCTGGCCTGCATGATGGCGGGCGCGCGGCCGGTGTTCGCCGATCTTGACCCGGAGCGATTGACGCTCGACCCGGCCGCCGTCGAGGCTGCGATCACCCCGCGCACGGCCGCCATTCTTCCCGTGCATCTGTACGGACAACCGGCCGACATGCCCGCGATCGTGACGATCGCCTCCCGACATGGGATCGCGGTGGTCGAGGACTGCTGTCAGGCGCACCTGGCCACCTGCAACGGACAGCCGGTGGGCAGCTTCGGGGTGGCGGCCGCCTACAGCTTCTATCCCACCAAGAACCTGGGCGCGCTTGGCGATGGTGGCGCCATCACGACCAGCGACGCCGCCCTGGCCGCGAAGGTGAAGCGCATCCGCAACGGCGGGCAGACGGATCGGTACCACCACGGCGAGATGGGCGTGAACAGCCGGCTCGACGAGATGCAGGCGGCGATCCTGTCGGCTCGCTTGCCGTTCCTGCCGGGCTGGACGCAGGCCCGCCGGATCGGTGCAGCGGCGTACCGCCGTTTGCTCACGGGGGCGCCGGTCGTGGTGCCGCCACAAGCTGACCCCGGACATGTGTACCATCTGTTCCCCGTGCGATCGCCACAGCGTGAGCAGCTGCAGGCCTGGCTGCTCGAGCATGGGATCGAAACGCTCGTCCACTACCCGGTGCCGATTCCACGTCAGCCGGCCCTGCAATCGGAGGCGCCACAGCCGTGTCCGGTGGCTGACCGCGTGTGCGCCGAGGTCTTCTCGCTGCCCCTGTATCCAACGATCCCCGAGCGGGATCTGGAACGGGTTGCCGACGCGCTGCGGCGCTTCACCGCCTGATCCATGCTCCTGGCACTTGCTCAGTTGATGGTGGTGGCGTACCTGCCGGGTGCACTCGCCTTCCGGCTGCCCACGGCCAATCGCCTGCGCCGCGCCGCCCTGCCGGCCGACGAACGCGTGTTCTGGGCCGTGGTGCTGAGCGTGACCATCACCACGCTGGTCACCCTCGGGCTCGCCTCAGCTGGGGCCTATACCTTCGGACGACTACTCGCAGCCGACGCTGGCATCAGTGCGCTGCTGCTGCTCGCTGGTCGCGGGAACCTTCGACTCGGCACGCCGGCACCGAAACCGCAGTGGACGGCGCTTGTGCCGGTGGCGCTGGTGGGTCTTGGGATGTCACTGTTTTTCCCCTCGTCCGAGTACGTGATGGGCGGCAAGGATCCCGGCACGTACATGAACGAAGGGATCCAGATCGCGCAACGTGGATCGCTGCGCATTGCCGATGACACCCTGGCCGCGCTGCCGAACCAGTTCCGCGGTTTGTACCTGACGGAGGGATTCGACTGGTTCACCGAAGGGTTGTACGAAGGCGTGCGGTTCATGGGGTTCTTCGTCACAAACCGTGCCCGCGGCGAGGTGATCGGCCAGTTTCCACACGCGTTTCCGGCCTGGATCGCCATTGGGTACGGTGTGGACGGATTGTCTGGAGCTCGGCGCGCGGTTGGCTTTTGGGCACTGCTGGGACTGGTCGCTTTCTACTTCGCCGGTGCGAGGCTCGTCGGACGTCTGCCTGCGGCCGCCGGGTGCGTGCTGCTGGCCATCAACGTCGCTGAAGTCTGGTACGCGCGCTATCCGAATTCGGAGGTGATGCAGCAGGCGCTGCTCTTCGTGGCCCTGCTGGCGCTCGGGCGAGCCTACCAAGACGAGGATCCGTTTTTCGAGCCTGTGGCCGGACTGCTGCTCGGCGCCCTGCTGTTTGTGCGGTTCGACGCCGTGCTCGTGCTGGCGTATGTGTCGGCGGGCCTCCTGCTGGTGACCGCCGACGGCAAGCGGGTGCGGTGGACATTCTGGCTTCCGCTGGCGGCGCAGGCCATCATCGCGGCCGCGTACTACGCGGGACCGATGAAGATGTACGTCGCGATTCCGCTCCTCCAGCTGGGCGGCTGGCGAATGCTCTGTGGAGGTGCTGCCGCCGTCGTTGTCGCGCTGTTCGTGGTACGCCACATCCGATCGCGCCGTCCCGCGATCGTGCAGCGGGCGCAATCGTGGATTCCGCGCGTGATGGCCGCCGCGATCGCGCTCTGCGCCGTGTATGCCGGCTTTCTGCGGGAACCGGTGGGAAAACTGGCGGCTCACGACGCCTTTGCACTGCCGGTGTTCGCCTGGTATGTGGGAGGTGTGGGTCTGGCGTCCGCCGTCGTGGGGTTTGGCCTGCTGTCGTGGCGCCACTTCTGGCGCGCGCCGATTCTGCTGACGGTCACCGCCCTGGCCTCGGTGTTCTTGTTCTACAAGATCCGGATCGTGCCCGAGCATTTCTGGCAGGCGCGGCGCTACATCCCACTCGTGCTGCCGATGACATGCCTCTTCATGGCATCGGTGGCGCTCTCCGGGTTCCTGCCGGGTCTTCGCGCCAGCACGCACGGTGCCGGGCTTGGCGCGCGACTGCTGGCGGGCGCGTGGCGCATCGTGCTCCCGGTGGTGCTTCTGGGTGCCACGGGATGGTCATTCGCCGTCGCGACACGGCCCATTCTGCACCACGTGGAGTACGCCGGCCTGATTCCCCAACTCGAGCAGCTGGCCAGTCGCATCGGCGAGCGCGACCTGCTGGTTGTCGAACCTCGCAACTCGTCAGACGTACACGTGCTGGCCACCCCGCTCGCGTATATCTACGCGAAGCACGTGCTGCTGCTGTCGACGCCAAAGCCGAACCGCGCCACCTTTGCGCAGTTCATGACGTGGGCCACGCACACCTACACGCGCGTCCTGTTTGTGGCGGATGGCGGCACGGACCTGGCATCCGCCACGCTGATGGCCACACCCCTCACCCATCAGCGCTTTCAGATCGCCGAGTACGAGTCGCTGCGCAACGCCTATCCTCGGAGCGTGCGCCAGAAGAAGTTTGGCCTGAACTTGTACCGCTTGTCGGTGGCACCACGCGCCCCGGTCGTCACGGATCTCGATGTCGGCGCGTTCGACGATCTGTGGGTGTACCGCATCAACGCCAAAGAAGAAACCGACGGGGTGAACTACCGTTGGACGCGGGATGTGTCGTACGTGACGCTGCAGGGCGTCGGCGCGAGTGCGCGCGTGGTGCGCCTGTGGATGAGCAACGGGGGACGACCCGAAGCGGCCGGCCCCGCCAGGGTTCGCGTGATGTTCAACGATCACCTGCTCGGCGAGGTCGTGGTCGGAGGAGGCTTTCACGCCTACCAGGTCGCGGTGCCGCCAGAGGTCGCCGCCGAGGCTTCGCGACTGCCGGATGTGTCGGTGATTCGCCTGATCTGCACCACGTGGACGCCAAGCGTGGTGTTCGGAGGCTCAGACGATCGCGCACTGGGCGTGATGCTCGACCGGGTGCGTCTCGAATAGGCTCTGACATCGGCATGTTCCGGCATCTGCAGCTCACCGAACGTCGGGAACGCATCCTGGTTGGCCTGGCGGATCTTGGTCTGGCGGTGCTTCGATCGCCTTCCAGGCTGCGTTCACGCGTGCGGCCGGCCCATCCCGGTCGGATTCTGCTGCTGCGCCTCGAGCGCATGGGCGATCTCGTGATGACGCGCGCCGCCATCAGCCTCGTGCGGACGCTGGCGCCATCGGCACGGATCGATCTCGCCGTGGGCAGCTGGAATGCCAGCCTGGCCCGCATGCTGCCCGACGTGGACACCATCGAAGAGCTGGATCTCGGCTGGCTGGCCCGCGACATTTCCTCCCGCGCGCGGCGCGGCATGACGACCGCAGTGCAGGCATGGCGGGCTCGACGGTACGACCTCGGGATCAACTTCGAAGGCGATATCCGGAGTCACGTGCTGCTCTACGCCGCCGGCCCGGCGTGGACCGCGGGGTTCGGCATGGCGGGAGGCGGGCCGCTGCTCGATGAACAGGTGCATTTCGATCCCGTCTCGCACACGGCCGACAATGCGATCCGGCTGGTGGAACAGGCCTTCGGACGACCTGGCGCGGGCGCCGGCATCACGCCGCCTCAGCTCGTGATTCCCGACGCCGCTCGCGCGTTCGCGGCACACCGGCTGGCTGACATCGCCGTGCCTCACGTCGGCGAACGCCGCCCGCTGGTGGGCATCCATGCCAGCGGTGGCCGTTTGGTCAAGCAGTGGAGTCCAGCTCGCTTCGCCGTCGTCGCGACGGAGCTCTCGCGAATGTTTGATGCCGCGATGGTACTGACGGGAAGCCTGGAGGACCGTCCCATGGTGGAGGCCTTCCGGGCAGCGCTGTCTCATGATGTACCGGTGATCGATCTGTCGGGAGCGCTTGACGTGCCGCAACTGGCCGCCGTCCTGGAACGTCTCACGCTGTTTGTCAGCGGCGACACAGGCCCGATGCACCTTGCCTCTGCGGTCGGCGCGCCGGTAGTTGGCGTGTTCGGTCCATCCGACCCTCGCCGGTGGGGCCCCCTTGGGCCGCGCTCGATCGGAGTCCGGGTCGATCTGCCGTGCAGTCCCTGTAACCGCATCAGGCGCCCGCCTGGCCGCTGTACGGGCCGGATTCCCGACTGCCTCGAGGCCGTCGGCACGCCAGACGTGGTAGCTGCCGCTGTACGCATCCTTCGCCTGCACAACCCGTCTGCGAGCCCACATGGCGACGTCTGACGAAGCCATCGTCGTCGAGGCGGGTGGACGCACGCGCCGCGTGGGGTTGCACGAGTACCTGACCGCCGACCTTGCCGAACAGGCGGAGCGTGCCGCCTATCGCTGGATCAAGTCACTGCGGACCATCCCGATCGACGGACAGGTGCTGCGGGACCGCTTCACGTTGCGTGGCGATTCCCTCTGGTGGTTCGCCGAGCTCTACCTGCACAAGACCCAGGTCATCAACAGGATCTTCCGGACGTTGCTGGCGCTTGACGCGCTCGTCAGCCGGGAACATCCCACCAGGCTGGCCGTCGAACGCGGCGATGTTGCGTTGACGCTTGTGGCCCGCCAGGTGGCCGCGCGGGAGGGGATTCGGTGGGGTGGTGGTGTCGCGTTCGGGCGGCGTCCGCGCTGGTGGACCCTGGCGGTTCTGGTCGGACGCGCGCGCGCCTACCGCGTTGGGGCCTGGCTGGCACGGCGACAAAGGACAGACGGCCCGCGCGGTGCCACCGTCAGGATAGCGGGTTTTGTCCACGCCGCCTTCTGGCGCGAGGAGGAGGAGCAGTACATCGGGCCGATTCTGGATCGGTTGTTCGCCTCGCTCCCGGCCGGCGAGTTGGCGCTGGTTGGGCTCGGGCCTCGCACAAGCTACCGCGCCCGGACGTGGCGCCAGCGCGTGTCGGAATTCGGCGGACGCGCCGCTGGAGGTGCCCGCCTGGAACCGATCGACGACGTCGCGGGCCCGGCCGATGTGGGTCCCTCGCGGGAGATCTGGCGGCACCGGGCGTCCGTCTTCTCGGCGCTGTGCGGCAGCCAGCCTCTCCGCAACGCGGCCGTGATTCGGCAGTGCGATGTCTGGCCGCTGGTCGAACCCGTGCTGGCCGGCATTGCGTATTTGCAGTTCCCGTGGTCCGCGTACGTCATGGATCAGCTGGGAGCCAGCCTCGATGTGCTGCGTCCGGCAGCGGTCGTGACCTACGCCGAAGCCGGAGGATGGGGGCGAGCGCTGGTGCTTGAAGCCCGCCGCCGCGCCATCCCGTCAGTGGGTCTGCAGCACGGCTTCATCTACCGCCACTGGTTGAACTACCTCCACGAGCCTGACGAGATGCGGCCGTCGCCGGGCAACCCTGCCGACAGGGGCTTCCCGTATCCAACCGTGACGTTGCTGTATGACGAGTTCGCGGCCGAGCATCTCAGAACGGCCGGCGGGTTCCCGCCTGAAGCCGTAGCGGTGACCGGCAGCGCCAGGCTCGATTCGCTGGTCGCACGCGCCTCCCGCCTCACCAGCGACGACATCGGGCACGTGCGACACATCGCCGGCGCCAGACCGGGCCAGCATCTGGTGCTGGTCGCCGCAAAGTTCACGCAGATTCGGCCGGTGTTCCGACGTCTGGTCGAGGCCGTGGCAACGATGCCCGACGTGCACGTGGTGGTGAAGTGCCATCCGGCCGAAAGCGGCGCGCCTTACCTGGCCATGGCTGCCGGCGCTGCCAACGTGACGGTGGCGCCGGGATCGGCCGATCTGGCCGCCTTGACGCGCGCGGCGCGCTTGCTGGTGACGGTCAATTCCACGGCGGCCATCGAGGCGATGGTGATGGGCGTGCCAGCGCTCGGTCTGGCACTGCCGAGCAATCTCAGTCCCTTTGTCGACGCCGGGGCCATGGCGGGTGTGCATGACGGCGAAGATCTGGTTCCGACGTTGCGCGCCCTGCTGGCTGATGGCGAGCGCCGCGAGTCGCTCGATCGAGGGCGCGTGGCGTTTCTGACCAGGTACGGCATCCGGTCCGATGGCCAGGCGGCGGCCCGCGCGGCGGCGCACGTGCTGCGCGTGGCCGGTGGGACAGCGCCAGACGCGATATGCTAATTCGTAAGGAGTGGCGATCATGCGTGCATTGATCACGGGCGGTGCCGGTTTCATCGGGTCTCACCTGTCCGAGACGCTGCTGGCGGCCGGTCACGAGGTGTTCGTGCTGGACGATCTATCGACCGGATCGTTCGACAACATCGCACACCTGAAAGGCCGCGCGGGGTTTCATTACACGATCGACACGGTGATGAACGAGCCGCTGGTGGCCGAACTGGTGGATCAGTGCGACGTGGTCTATCACCTGGCGGCCGCCGTGGGTGTGCGGCTGATTGTGGAATCCCCCGTGCGGACCATCGAGACCAACGTGCACGGTACGGAAGTGGTGCTGAAGCTGGCGGCCAAGAAGCGCCGGCTCGTGGTGATCGCATCGACGTCCGAGGTGTACGGCAAGAGCGAGGCGGTGCCCTTCCGCGAGGATGGCGACATTGCGCTGGGGGCCACGCTGAAACACCGGTGGGCGTACGCGTGCAGCAAGGCGATCGATGAATTCCTGGCCCTGGCGTATTGGAAGGAAAAGCGGCTGCCGGTGATCATCGTCAGGCTGTTCAATACGGTGGGTCCGAGGCAGACCGGCCGGTATGGCATGGTGGTGCCGAACTTCGTGCGACAGGCCCTGGACGGCGAGCCGATCACCGTGTTTGGGGACGGCACACAGACGCGGTGCTTCACGTTTGTCGGAGACGTGGTCGGCGCGCTCGCGGCCATCGTGGCCGAGCCGGCCGCGGTTGGAGACGTGTTCAATCTCGGCAGCACGGAAGAGATCAGCATCGGCCAGCTGGCCGCGCGGGTGAAAACACTGGTCGGAAGCGAGTCGCCCATCGTCACGATTCCGTACGATCAGGCCTACGAAAGCGGCTTTGAAGACATGCCGCGGCGCGTGCCCGACATCAGCAAGATCCGCAACCTGATCGGGTACGCCCCCCAGATCTCGCTCGACGAGATTCTCCGGCGTGTCATCGAATTCCACAGGAAACCGTAGACCGTGTCTCAGCCCCTTCGACGGCGTGTGCGCCCGATAGTCGAATCGCTGCTGAAGCGCGGAGCCAAACCGGTGCGCCGGTTGCTGCTCGCCAGCGGGCGCGATCGGGCGCCTGGCCTTCCGGACATCGTCCAGATTGAAGCCACCAACATCTGCAACGCCAAGTGCACCTTCTGTCCCCGCGACGACATGGAGCGCCGGCAGGGCATCATGGAGATGCCGCTGTTCCAAAAAATCGTGGACGAGTGCGCGGAACTCGGCATCCGCCATCTGCGCATGCACAACTATGGCGAGGCGTTCCTCGACAAGCGCCTGCCCGAGAAGATCCGGTACGCGAAGGCACGCGGTATTCCGGAGGTGGGCGTCATCACCAACGGATCGCTGCTGGGACCGGATGTGGCGCGGGCGGTGGTCGAGGCCGGACTGGACGCCATCAACATCAGTCTAGACGCGGCTGGCCGCGAAACGTTTGAGTCAACGCGGCTGGGACTGAAATTCGACAAGGTGATGGCCAATCTGGAAGGCTTGGTCCGCCTGAAGCAGGAACTGGGGCGCGTGCGGCCGAAGCTGATCCTGTCGTTTGTCCGGCAGGACAACTCGGCCGAAGAGCAGGCGTTCATCGATCGCTGGTCGCGCGTGGCCGACAAGATCCACATCACGGAAATGCACAACTGGGCAGGCGCGCTCGACCGGACCGCCGACGTGAACTTTCCCTGCTATCGGCCCTGGCTGACGTTCACGGCATTGTGGGACGGCCGGGTCAGCCTTTGCTGTGCCGATTTCGATGGCAAGGTGGTGCTGGGGGACTTGCGCACGTCGAGCATCCGCGACATCTGGAATCACGACGCGTATCGTCGCGTGCGGCGCGAGCACCTGGAAAGTGGCGGCCCTGACATCTGCCGGAACTGCGACCTGCCGGCCAAAGACTCACCGCTGTGGGTGACGAAACTGGTCTGACCGTGTTTCACAAGCTGAAAGAGCTCTCCGTCAATCTCACCGTGTACGGCGTGGGCGACGTGGCCGTCCAGATCGCCAGTTTCCTGCTGCTCCCCCTCTACGTCCACGTGCTCTCGCCGAGCGACTACGGCGCCATCGCCCTGTTGCTCACCGTCGAGCAGATTCTGCGCGTGGTGTACCGCTGGGGCATCGACGCGTCGTTCATGCGGTTCTACTACGACTGCGCGGACCAACCGGCCCGACAGACGCTGGCCAGCACGATCTTCTTCTTTCTCATCACCGTGAGCGGCATGGTGCTGGTGGCCGGCGTGTCGGCCTCACCGGTACTGGCGCCGCAGCTGTTTGGACGCGACGGGTTCACGCTGCCGTTGCAGCTGGTCTTCATCAATACCTTCCTCGGCAGCCTGTCGTTCCTGCCGTTCCACGTCCTCAGGATCGAAGGGCGAGCGCGCACCTATGTGACGCTGACATTCAGCACGAACCTGGCGACGCTTGTCGCGAAGTTCGTGCTCGTCGTTGTGGTCCGCATGGGCGTGCTCGGCATGTTCCTTGGCGATCTCGTCGTGGCGGTGATGCTGGCCATCGTGCTGCTCCCGCGCTACGGGGCGCTCATTCGGCCGGTGTTTTCGGTGCCGCTGCTTCGCCGATGCCTCAGGTTCGGGTTGCCACGGCTGCCGCACAGCGCGGCGCACCAGGTGATTGCCGGCGTCGATCGGTACCTGCTGAGCCTGTTTGTGCCGTTGCGCGAGGTCGGCATCTATGGCGTGGGCGCGTCGCTGGGGTTGGGTCTGAAGCTCTTTCTCTCGGCGTTCGAAACCGCCTGGGCCCCGTTCTACTTCAACGAGATGCGCGAACCTGACGCGAAGGAGACGTTTCGAACGATCACGACCTACGGCATTGGCGCGCTCGCGCTGCTAGCCGCCGGTCTGTCGGCGGTGTCGTTCGACCTGGTCCGGTTGATGATGACACCGCAGTATTATGGGGCGGCAACCATCGTTCCGTGGATCGGTCTCAGCGTCGCGTTGCAGGGGGTCTACCTGCTGACGTCCATCGGCCTCAACATTACCCGGCACACCGAGTATTATCCCGTGTCCACCGGCCTGGCCGCTGTCGCCAGCGTCGGCCTGAATCTGCTGCTCATCCCCCAGTTCGGTGTACTGGGAGCCGCGTGGTCGAACGTCGCGGCCTACGGACTGCTTGCCGTCAGCGGTATGGCGTTTTCGCAGCGCTTCTATCCCGTCAGGTACGAGTGGAGCCGCCTAGGTCGGCTTGCCGGGGCGGCCATCACGGCCACCGTGGCGGCCCGGCTGCTTCTGCCCGCGTCGGTGGCGCCCCTGTGGGGCGTCCTGGGCCGCGGTTCGTGTACCGTGGTGGTGTTTGTCGCGGTGCTGACCGCGACGGGCTTCTTCCAACCGCGTGAGTTGCGGCGGATCAAGGAGATCACCAACCGGTTGCTCCGCCGGGCGCCAGCGACGGGTGCGCCAGGGCCATCCACGACGTCTCGTAGATCCGAATCTCCCCATGAAGACTGACCGCACACCGGAGAACCGGCGGACCCTGATGGTGGCAGGTACGCTGACGGCGATTGTGGCCACGGCGGCTCTCCTGCGCCTGATCGGAATCTCGTTCGGCCTGCCCGCGGTGTACAACCCCGACGAGGTGGCCATCATGTCGCGGGCCCTCGCGTTTGCGAAAGGCGATCTGAATCCGCACAATTTTCTTTACCCCACCTTCTTCTTCTATCTGCTGTTCGCGTGGGTGGGCGTCTCGTACGTCGTGGGCTATCTGGTCGGCGCGTACGCATC